>CAYNIY010000010.1:0-3226 GCA_964397525.1 uncultured Eubacteriales bacterium | reverse complement strand
AGCCTGCCGGGAAAACAACAAAAATTAGCTAGTAAATAAAAGGAGGGATTTAATAATGTTTTGTTTCCAGTGTGAACAGACCGCCGGCGGCAAAGGCTGCACCAAGGTGGGCGTGTGCGGCAAACAACCGGAAGTAGCCGACAAGCAGGACAAACTTACCGGCGCTATGGTCGGGCTCGCCCGCGCCGCTCAAGGCAAAACTCCCGGCGAGGAAGCCGACAAGCTGATGATGCAGGGGCTTTTCGCAACCATCACCAATGTAAATTTCGACAGTGAGCGCATCGATGAACTAACTAGCCTTCTGCAGGCAGAGAAGGAAAAAATGGGAGGCGCGGCGGACCTGGATCCCGGCACCCTCTGGCAGGGCGACACCGACATGGTGTCTCTTCGCTCCACCCTGCTGTTTGGTCTGCGCGGCATGGCGGCCTATGCCTGGCACGCCTATATACTCGGTAAAAAAGACGATGATGTGACTGCCTGGCTTTACAAGGGCATGCGCGCCATCGGCGAAGAGCATTCCATAGAGGAGTGGCTGGGCCTGATCATGGAGTTCGGGCAGGTCAACCTGAAATGCATGGGGCTGCTGGACGAGGCCAACACCTCCGCATACGGGCAGCCGGTACCGGTTAAGGTTCCCCTGACCGTGGAAAAAGGCCCGTTTATCGTGATCACCGGACATGACCTGCATGACTTGAAACAGCTGCTCGAACAAACTGCCGGCAAAGGGATAAACATTTACACCCACGGTGAAATGCTGCCCGCCCACGCCTACCCGGAATTAAAGAAATACCCGCACCTGAAGGGCAATTACGGCACCGCCTGGCAGAACCAGCAGAAGGAATTTGACGGCATCCCCGCCCCCATCCTTTATACAACCAACTGCCTGATGCCGCCCAAGCCTTCCTACTCTGACCGTATCTTCACCACCGATGTCGTCGGCTACCCGGCGCTCAAGCATATCAAGGGCGTCAATGGCGTCAAGGACTTCACGCCGGTCATCGACCAGGCGCTGCAGCTGGGCGGCTGGCCTGATGACAAGTTGCTCACCGGCATCAACGGCGGCACCGAAGTCATGACCGGTTTCGCCCGCGGCACTGTGCTGGGCGTCGCCGACAAAGTTATAGACGCGGTCAAAGCCGGCGCGATCAAGCATTTCTTCCTGGTCGGCGGCTGTGACGGCGCCAGGGCCGGCAGAAACTACTACACCGAGTTTGTGCAGAAAGCTCCCCAGGATTCCGTGATCCTGACCCTGGCCTGCGGCAAATACCGCTTTAACGACCTCGACCTGGGTGAAATCGGCGGGCTGCCCCGTCTCATGGACATGGGCCAGTGCAACGACGCTTACTCTGCCATCCAGGTGGCGGTCGCCCTGGCCGGCGCCTTTAACTGCGGGGTGAACGAACTGCCCCTGACGATGGTCCTTTCGTGGTACGAGCAGAAAGCCGTGTGCATCCTGCTGACGCTGCTCTCGCTGGGCATCAAAAACATTTACCTGGGACCAACACTGCCAGCGTTCATCTCCCCCAACGTGCTGGGCGTCCTGGTCGAAAAGTTCAACATAAAACCAATCAGCACACCTGAAGCCGACCTGAAAGCAATCCTCGGCTAGTAACGGGCGCTGAAACACAAGAGGAGCCGGAACAAAATGTTCCGGCTCTTTTAATACTCTTTAAATAGTTACTCGTTTGCGACTCTAAATTTACGATATTTTTAATACAGTTCCTCGTCATCGACATTGTATTCATAACTGTCCAGCTCATCATCGTCGTCATTCAGGAATGTAATTTCCACATTTCCGACATCGAAGCCCTCGTCGTCAAATGCGTCTGCAATGCTCTCGCAGATGTCTATCACGTCACCTTCAATATCATCACTGTAATCCAAATCTGCCCAGTCATCGTCGACATCGTCATCCGCGGTGAGCTCAACGATAACGTCTTCATCGCCTTCATCGTAAGAAATATCGGTTACGGTGAAATCTAAACCACTTACATCATAACTGTTGCCGTCAAGGTCATCCTCAACATCGTTGGCGTCCCCGCTGCCGCCGCCGTCCCGGTAATCCTCGTCATTATAATCCAGATCCAGGTCGTCGTCCCCGTCTTTATAAAAATCCACCAGGTCGTCGTCGCTGTCGATATCAATGATCACACCGTCAATAACCGTGTCCTCGGAAAATTCATCCTGGATATCGCTCACTATGTCGTCGATCAAGTCTTCAATATCGCTGTCGTCCAGGTCTGCCCATTCATCTTCAAAATCACCGAGGTCAACTTCAATCGTCACTTCGACATCGTCTTCATCGCCGTCCAGGATGATGTCTTCGATGTCCACATCACCAATTTGGTCGTAATCATCAATCAGCTGATCTTCCAGATCGCCCAGGTCGCCGCCGCCGTCTTCAGCTTCTGCCAGCTGCTCTTTTAAGTCCGCGATCTCCGCTTTGAGAGCCGCAACCTCCTGCGCTGAGGATGAGCCGGTAATGGTTACCATGTTGGCCCAGTCAGCCCAGTCCACTTGAAGCCCCAGCGCTTCCGCTGCCATCCTGATAGGGAGATAGGTCCTCCCGTTGTAAATGAACGGTTCGCCTAAGGACGCATCTGCAGTAACCACACTGCCGTTTGACACAATCTTGATGTCCCGGTAAGTAACATTGATCGGCACAGTGCCGGAGGTGGCCCACGCGGCCGCCGCCAACACCAGTACTAATGAAAGCGCAAGCAGTCCGATAATGATTCTTTTTTTCATTATTTCAACTCCTCCATATTTTTTGCTTAAACACTCAACTAATGCAAAACGGCCTCAAAAAGATCTGCCATTTTCACACGCGCATAAACACCCCCCAGCATCAGGTAAAGCATATCATTTTTAGCATTTTTCGCAAAAGCCAAAATAACAAGCGTGCTATCATGATTTTATAGATAAATTATTAACAATAACTTAATGAAATATTAAAAGTTTTTTAAGGCAAAACAGCCCATTACTGCATTTCTGATATAATATCATAAAAAAACAGGGCAAACAGAGACGCATAAAACGAGAAGGGGGAGTAATAGTTCCCTGTACTCACACACAACCGTACGTCCCGTTCAGGACAACGGCGGCTTATCTTTTAAAACAACAAAAACATAATTGGTGTATATACTTTAAATTCTACTTAATATATTTTACTTAATCAAGTTAAATATCCTCTGAAAAACTGCTGAAATTTTGCTGAAAACATGAT
>CAYNIY010000009.1:38344-41573 GCA_964397525.1 uncultured Eubacteriales bacterium | reverse complement strand
GTATATGAATTTGTCGCTGCAGTGTACCCTGATCAGGTCAGTCCTTCACAAAAAAGCTGATCAGAGAACTGATAATTGTTATGAGCAGAGCAGCAAGAATAGCAGTGCCAAAGTTTTGGATATCAAATCCTTTGATTAATATACTGACCAGCCAAAGCATGAAGCCGTTCACAACAAAAGTAAACAGGCCCAGCGTCAGCAGGTTGATAGGCAGAGTAATCAGAAGAACAAACGGACGGATTATGGCATTAACCAAGCCGAGTAAAATGGAACCGACTACAGCCGCCAATGGTGTTACATCAAATCCTTGAATAATATAAGCTGCAAATATTATTCCTGCAATATTCAATAGCCATCTTATCGTCCAGCGCGCCACGGCAGCTATCACCCCTTTCTCATTTATCTAATTTACTATCAAAATATTAAGTAATTCTTATAAAGTAATTAAGTTTCTGTAAACATTCAGTGATAAATGCTAATCCTCATCCTTTTCTCCCCCCAAAAAAAGAAAAGCCCATTCATTGAACAGGCTTATCAGGGAGTTTATCGTCTTCCCCAGGACCAAAGTCAGCAACCTTCTTTACAATGGGCGGTTGCACGAAGCATCCAATGTTTAGTATACACAACAACACCTCCTTCCACAAACTGGTTGTACTGTACAACCTTAGGCATAAAAATTTTTAGCCGGGAACGGGATGATTAAATACTTTTTTGACAGCCTTTAGAAACAATACCACACAGCTAAATACTTCTTCTTGTTTGTCCTCAGGGATCTCTGCCAAAAGCTGATTGAAAAAATTGTTCAAACATTTCCAATGCTGCGTATTGGTTTCGTGCCCTTTTTCTGTAAGTGTCAGGTCAATGGCCCTGCAGTCGCACGCGGACTTTTCTTTTTTTACATAGCCGCGCTGTACAATAGGGTCAATCAATCTGGTTGAAGTGCTCTTTTCCACCGATAGTAAAGCATGGAGGTCGGTGAGTCTTAATGTGCCTTGTTCGGCGATGAGATTTATAATGTAAAACTGAGTAAATGTAATATCTTCGCCGTAGGAATTATCCTGCTGACAACACCTGGTTGCCTTTGCCATGTCTACCAATAACGAGAGAAGTTCCTGATTATTACGCATATTGAGCCTCCATAGTTGTATGATACAACTATATTATCAGGAAGTCAATAGTTGAAATTAAAAAGAAGCACGGGGACGGTTCTCCTGCTTCCTTTTTGGTTAACGTTTGTACTTCGGCTTGTTTTTCAGTACCTGCTTGTGGGCATCAAGGGAACCCATCATCCCGATTATTTTTTGTTTTTCAGACTGCGCCGCCGTCATGCTGCCCTTGCGCTCCAAATACTCCATCTCGTTCTGCAGCTTTTTATAGTTCTCAAATCTCTTAATTGATAATAATCCGTCCTCGATCGCTTTCCTGACCGCGCATCTCGGCTCTGAATCGTGCCGGCAATCCCTGAAATAGCAGTCTTCGGCATACTCCTCGATATCGGCAAATGACTTTGACAGGTCCGCGCCGGCAATCTGGATCTCCCTCATGCCAGGGGTGTCGATAACCACACCGCCGCCCGGCAGGACCAGCAGCTGCCTGTGCGTTGTTGCGTGCCGGCCATGGCTGTCATCTTCCCTGATCTCTTTGGTGGCCAGCACCTCCTCACCCATGAGCTTATTGATCAAAGTGGATTTGCCCACCCCTGACGAGCCGATAAAGGCTATGGTCTGCCCTTTCTGCAAATACCTGCTTATGCCGGCATAGCCATCTGTGCTCATGCTCGAAGTTACCACCACGTCTACACCGCAAGCGACTGCTTGCAGTTCCGTCAGCTTCGCTTCCGTGTCCCAGCACAGGTCAGCCTTGGTGAGCACAATCACCGGCACCGCACCACTGTCCCAGGCGATGGCAAGATAGCGTTCGACGCGCCGCAGGTTGTAGTCTTTGTTCAGCGACATGCAGATGAACACCGTGTCGATGTTGGCGGCAATGACCTGGCGCTCATGTCCCGTGCCGGCAGCTTTCCGTTCGAAACAGCTCTTGCGGCTCAGGATGGCATGGATCACCGCGCTGCCGCTTATGTCATCCACCCTGTCGACCAGCACCCAGTCGCCCACAACCGGGTAATCAGCCGTCACAGTTGCCGCGTAGTTCAACTTTCCTGAGACTACAGCCCGTATCTCACCGTTTTCTGTGATCACACTGTAAATTTCCCGGTGCTGTGCCGAAATCCTGGCCAGGTGAAAGCCGGCGCCATATAACGCGGCTTCCCGGACATGCTGTTCGGACAATCCCAGATCAAATAAGTTTATCTTACCCATTTTTTGGTTTTATCCTCCGTTATTAAAGTATAGCTAAGAAAGCAAAAGTTCATTCAGAAACCCGTTTCCAGCCGTGTTAATGAATTATAAATGTGTAAATGGAAACAGGAGAACCTTCCCCCTGCTTCCCCCCAATTATTTGACCATGGCTTCTGTTTTCAGTTCTTTCGGCATTTTCTCAATTGCATATCTCAGGGCCGTCCGGGGCATTGTTTTCTTGTTTTTCATGACATAATCGAAAACTTCTTTCTGGTTTTTGCGGCTGGCTTCTTTCAGCATCCAGCCATAGCCCTTCTGCACCAGGTCATCTTGATCCAGGAACAAAATATCAGCAGTCTCAAAGATGTCATCCAGAAATTTCCCCTGTCTGGCGGGGATAATGAGAGACACCGCGGACGCGCGGCGCAGCCAGCGATTTTGGGACTTGGCCCAGCTTTTTAGATCAGGTAAATATTCGGGATATAATTCGATAAAAGCGCCCACTGTGTGGTTGCAGAGGGTATCACAGGAGGCCCAGTTGCTGACATAGCTATCTACCCATTTTTCGAATACTGCAAAATCCCCGGGCTCATATCTTTCACGCATAAAATACGACCAGTTGCAGGCAATAAAAGATTCTTCCATGTATCCTGACTGCCACAGATCCTCACAGTATTTGAAAATCTCATTCTTACTCTTGTCTTTAATGCTCTTATAATATTCTTTCCCGATTCGGCTGACTATAGCGGTCTTTACGCCGTATATATTAACATCTTCTTTAAAGAACCTCTGTCCTGACAGCCTCGTGTTTTCATCGATGTTCTCTTTCAGTTCCCGGCGGATTTTTTCCAGTATTTTGTCCATACTTCTTATCACCCCTGTAGTATCTATCCTGAAAATAGGCTTTGTGCAATATCATCGACGAGCGTCAG
>CAYNIY010000009.1:24408-38244 GCA_964397525.1 uncultured Eubacteriales bacterium | reverse complement strand
TGGTCTGGCATGATTGAAATGTTTATTTTATTGTACAGACTCCATCAGCATATAAAAGTACTTTGCCTCACGAGTCCGGTACAGCATATACCACGCTTCAAGTGTTTGAGGCAAAAAGGTGTCTAGCTTTTTTAGTATTTGATATGCAAACTCAAGCGGGGCAACCCCTGAAGCGGTAATAAGGTCTCCATCGGTAACGGCAGGCTCCTGGCGATAGAACGCTTCACCGGTGTAGGCCGGGCAGACTGCTTTCAGATAATCAAGATCGTTGCTGGTATGATGTCGCTCACTTAAAAAACCTGCCTGGGCCAAACCGAACGTGGCGCCGCATATTGCGGCAACGCAGACTCCGGAGCCAAGAAATTCTTTTACTTTTTCCAACAACGGGGCATGGACCGGTTCGAGCCAGGTGTCACCGCCGGGCAAAAGCAATGCTCCCGCATCATCTGCAGTCAGTGCTTCCAGGGGGAAATCCGGCATTATGCGAACGCCGCCCATTGTTAAAACAGGTCCATTTGTCAAACCAACAGTCTTGACTGCGTATTTTATCGCATCTTTCCGGAAATAGCGTCCGGAATGCAGTTCGGCGATCACATAACTGGCTTCCCAGTCCGCCATGGTGTCAAACACATAGAGATAAACTGTTTTCTTCATGGCTAAACCCTCCTTATTGAGGCAAAAGTCCTGTTTATTCCTTTATGGTACTTCACATCCGGGTATCCAAAAATTATGAATAAGCCCTCTCTGCTGGCATATTTTATGCCGTGCTTCTCCCTGAAAACCTTTGCCTTTTTCCCGCTCTGGATCATCGGGTGGATGCCTCCCAGCATGCATGTGCCCAAGCCAAGGGCTTCGGCGGCAACCATGGCATATGTGGCAGCCACGATAGGGTCAGCCGGGTCTGCATAAGGCGAGCCGTAAAAATACATGGACAGAGGGGCATCGTAGTTTACCAGGTTGATCCCTTTGCGCATATTATCCGTATAAATATGGAACAGGGGTTTTATAAAGCCTTTAAACATTTCATCATTCGCTTTGCCCCAAAATGGCCTCATCAATGTTAAAAACCAATCAGATACAAACCATTTAATACTCTCCAGGTAATCACAAAAATCTTTGGCAAAAGCACGCACTTTCTCCTTCTGATCAAAAATAAGAACGTTTACATCAGACGGTGGCAGTCCCATCGGTGCTGTTTTGGCTGCAGCTAATATTTTTTCAATCAGCTCGTTTTCCACCGGGACATCCTTAAATTCCCTGACGCTTCTCCTGCGCTGCAGGAGAAACAGCAATTGCTCGTACTCTGCCGACTTTTCTTTACCGGGCAGATTGAATAAATCATCCGGGGACAGCTCACGCCCGTGTATTTCTATGGCGCCAAAAGGACAAATTGCCATACAGTGCCCGCAGCCTATACACCCAAAACAAGGTGTTTCAGACAGCCTTGCCTTTTCATTTTCCAGTTTCAGGCCATAGTCTTTGCAGACTGATACACACAGTCCGCAGCCGGTGCATTTTTCCTCACTAATCTTAATCTCTGCTGCTGCTTTTGTCCTGGATGTAGGGATCGCCATATTCTTACTCCCCTTTAAAAACAATCACTCGACGCCCATAATTGTTACAATGATACTTTTATTTCATTCCATTTCTAATAATTCAAAGCCGGTAACCGGATCAATTCTTCTTGCCGCAGTTGTGTTCAGGAGTTCAAAAATTACCGCTTCTCCAATGCGCCAGACCAGAATGCCTTCCCTGGTGCAGCCGGTGACTGTGCGCCCCTTTCGTCCGAACGCCGCGTGCATGTGCAGCTTCGGAGTTCCCTTGTCATTAACAAACAAGGTGCCCAAACTGAGTGCCTCACACGTCCCCGATAGTTCTGTCACTATAGGCTGGGGCTTGGAAGCTTTTCCATCTTCCGGACCGACCACCACTTTGCTGCCGGCATCAGCGCCGCCGAGAAAATGAACAATGGCAGATTTGATCTTCTGCTCTGCAGCAAACTCTTCGATAATATCAGGGATCTTATCGCCATGTTCCAGCCTCAAAATAAATATCCGGCCCACCTTAGCTTCTGAGTACTTCATAGTTTAATACGTCCCTTCATTAATTTCGCCAAACGTTCCGGCCATAAAGGACTTATTCGTTACCAACACTTTTTCTGCCTGAAACCAATATCATGTTTACCAGGCTAAAGAATATACCTTTTTCTGTCTTTCTATTCAAGTCTTCATTCCAATGTTTCATCTCTTCCCGGGTTGCTATGCTTTTTTCAAGGGCTTCCCTGGTCAGCCATTTTTCAAACGGCGTCTCATTAAAGTCAAACATATATACCGGAAGAGCCTCAACCCGTTCTACCGCAAGTCCATGGTTTTTCATCAGGCCATAAAACTGCCTTCCGGCATATCCGTTTGGCCGGCACTCTTTGGCAAAGAAATGCAGCAGCCGGTTAGTCAATTCAGCATCTTCATAATTCACTGAAGCGCTGCCCCAGTCGCTGTCTGCCAGGACGATAATGCCATTTTCCTTGGTAACCCTGATAATTTCTTCGAGTACTTGATCGGCATTAACGGTTCCCGGCAGGACCTGAAATAATCGTTCTGCTCTCACAGCATCAAAATAATTATTTTCAAAGGGCATTGCACATACATCTGCCTCAATAAACTGTATGTTTGATGAAACGGCTTCTTGCCCAGCCTCAGCAATCATCTGATGATCATTGTCTATGCCAATAACCTGGCCTTTGCCGCCAACCAAACCGGATATTCTGCGGGCATCTATTCCAGGTCCGCACCCAATATCAAGGACCTTCATGCCGCTTTGAAGCCGCATCATTTCATAAGATGTTTCCTTAATCTTCTCTACCAGTTTGGCAGACTGCCTCAGGTATTCCGAATTAACCTTTCCGTCAAAGTGCTTTAATCCCATTTCCCCTCACTCTTTTCAGTGGTATCTTTATAACCAAATCAAGGCTTGCTCCCGCCGAAGATGGCAAAGTTGAAATACCGCCAGTGGCAGCCAGCGTCGACAAAGCCGATTTCCCGCAGCCACTTTGTCTGCACCTCTGCCGTGGCCGGGATGTCCTCAGCTAAATATTTTTTTAACCATATCTCATCATCTTCACCATTGCTCCTGATGTACTCGCGCCAGAAGGTAAGGTACCTGTCAGTCAAAGACGGTGAATCTCCCAACACCACTTCCCTGTTAATGAAAATACCACCGTGGCTGAGCGCATCATAAATCCGTTTGTACAGCCGCTGCTTCTCTTTGTCTTCAAGGTGATGGGTGGACAACCCCGATACGATGATATCGTAACCGCTGCCAAAGTCATCCTGCGCAAAATTACCCTTTATCAAAGTCAGCCGGTCTTCATACACGCTGAGTTTCTTTGCGCAGACAGCGAGCATGTTCTCCGCCAGGTCGAATGCCGTTACCTGCGCCTTGGGAAACCTGCGCAGCAGCAGGTACGACAATATCCCGGTACCGCATCCCAGGTCCAGCGCCTTTAATGCTTTTGATCCGTCAAACGGCAGGAGTCTGATCATTGTATCGTTTTGTTCGTGGTAATTGGGAATAATCTTCGGGATGGTCTCATCATACTCAAAGGCCTCGTCGTCAAAATGCCTGCGGACCCTGTCAGGTGCCATTTCTTCCCCTCCATCACAGTATCAACAAATCACGGCAGTCACCTTGTATCCTTGATGATATTATAAACTTTTCCAATAAAAAAGGAACATCCTTTAAAAAGGAATGTTCCGCAGGTTAATAATGAAGTTTCCAAGGTGATGATCCTTCAATGGTTTTCTGGATTCCTGACGCCATCAGTTCAGGGACAAGGTACCTGTCCCTCTGTCCCCCCTGTCTTACTTCAGCCCTGACTTTTTCTCCATCAGGGCCCGCACTTTCAGCGGCAGGCCGAAGAGGTTGATGAATCCCTCGGCGTCGTGCTGGTTGTAAATTTCGTCACGGCTGAATGTGGAAAGCTCCTGGTTGTAAAGCGAATATGGAGACTTCGAGCCCGCCGGGGTGCAGTTCCCTTTGTAAAGCTTCATACGCACGGTGCCGCTGACTGTCTTCTGGGTGATATCGACAAAGGCGTCGAGCGCTTCCCGCAGCGGGGAGAACCAGACCCCGTCGTAGACCAGCTCAGCATAGCGGGCAGCCACGATCTCCTTGAAATGCAGCGTTACACGGTCAAGGGTTAGAAGCTCCATTTCACGGTGAGCGTTGAAAAGTACGGTACCGGCGGGAGTCTCATAGACACCGCGGGACTTCATCCCGACCAGCCTGTTTTCCACCATATCGACGATGCCTACACCGTTTTGACCGGCGATCTCATTCAGCTTTTCGATCAGGTCTACCGGAGCCAGCGCAGCGCCGTCCAGCTTAACCGGGATACCCTGTTCAAAGCCGATTTCCACATAAGTCGGCTTGTCCGGGGCTTTTGAAGGCGGCGTGATCAGGAGTAAAACATCATCGAGCGGCTCATTCCAGGGGTCCTCCAGGTCTGCGCCCTCGTGGCTCAGATGCCACATGTTGCGGTCCAGGCTGTAAGGCCGCGCCTTGGTAACCGGAATGGGAATACCCCTGGCGCTGGCATAATCAATGGCGTCTTCCCGGGAACGGATATCCCATTCCCGCCAGGGCGCTACTATTTTCAATTCGGGAGCCAGGGCTTTAACTGCCAGCTCAAAGCGGACCTGGTCGTTTCCCTTGCCGGTAGCGCCGTGTGCCACCGCTTCGGCTCCTTCCTTTATGGCCACTTCGACCATTTTCTTTGCTATCAGCGGGCGGGCCATTGATGTCCCCAGGAGGTATTTGCCCTCGTAAATGGCGCCTGCTTTCAGTGTAGGGAATATGTAATCCTCCACAAACTCCCGCCTGGCGTCCTCAATGTAAATTTTACTGGCGCCGGTTTTGATAGCTTTTTCGTTCAGGGGGGCCAGTTCTTCCTTCTGGCCCAAGTCAGCTGTCAGGGCAATCACTTCATACCCATAATTTTCTTTCAGCCAGGGAATTATGATTGATGTATCCAGTCCCCCGGAGTAAGCCAGCACAACCTTTGGCATTTGTACAACAACTCCTTGTCGCAAATTATAAAAGCATAGCCAATATCGCCTTCTGGGCGTGCAGGCGGTTTTCCGCCTCATCCCAGACCGCCGAGTGCGTCCCGTCGATGATTTCATCCACTACTTCTTCGCCCCTATGAGCCGGCAGACAGTGCAGGAATAAGTAATCCGGTTTGGCGTGTCTGACTAGCTCCGGGTTAACCTGGTATGGTGCGAGTACCCGGATCCTCCTGTCACGCTCAACTTCCTGCCCCATACTGGCCCACACGTCGGTTACCACCACATCCGCGCCGGCTGCTGCCTCCACCGGATCGGTGACGATGTCAATTTGAGCGCCGGTGTCTGCAGCGTCTTCCTTTGCGAGACGAACGACTTCCGCATCAGGCTTGTATCCTTCCGGAGACGCCACCGCAATGTCCATACCCACCTTGGCACACCCGAACAGGAGCGAATGGCAGACGTTATTGCCGTCACCCACATAGGCCATTTTGAGCCCCTTCAGTCTGCCCTTACGTTCCAACACGGTCTGCAGGTCAGCAAGTACCTGGCAGGGGTGCTGCAGGTCGGTGAGCCCGTTGATTACCGGGATATCAGCATACTTCGCCAGTTCTTCCACATCCGTGTGTTTGTAGGTGCGGATCATAATCCCGTCCAGGTAGCGGGAAAGCACCCTGGCGGTGTCCTGAATAGTCTCACCCCGCCCCAGTTGAAGGTCATTGGTGCTTAGAAACAATGAATAGCCGCCCAACTGGTACATGGCCACTTCAAAGGAAACCCTGGTACGGGTAGAGGACTTCTGAAAGATCATGCCCAGGGTCCTGCCTGGCAGAGCAGCATGAGGAATATTCTTCTTTTGCTTCACCTTAAGATCTCCAGCCAGCTCAAGGATAGCGGCGATCTCTGCAGGCGTGAAGTCATGCAGGCAGATCAGGTCACGCCCCTTTAAATCTATTTTGCCAGGTCCCAAATCAAACCCCTCTTTCTCAACAGTTCTTTATTGCTGCAGCAGTATTTTTACTGGACAGCTACATCCGCACCTGCAGCTCAACTTCACCCATAACTTCATCCAGGATACATATCGCCTGCTTCACTTCTGTGGAGCTGACGATGAGGGGAGGGATGAAACGCAGCACGTTGCCGCCCACACAGTTAATCAGGAGTCCTTTTTTCTGGCAGCCGTCTACAATTTTCTTCCCTTCAATATCAAGCTCCATGCCAATCAGGAGACCCTTCCCCCTGACATCCTTGACAAAATCGTATTTTTCCCACAGTTCAAGCAGCTTTTTGTACAGGATCTCTCCCACCGCGTTGGTGTACTCCACGACCTCACCCTCGATGATCTCTTCCAGGGTCGCCAGGGCTGCCGCGCAGGCCAGCGGGTTGCCGCCGAAAGTCGAGGCATGATCCCCAGGTTGAAATATCTTTGCCGCATCTCCCCTGGCCAGCATGGCGCCGATGGGAAAGCCGCCGCCGAGCGCCTTGGCCAGGGTGATAATGTCCGGCTTTATCCCATAGTGTTCGTAAGCGAACAGGCGCCCGGTCCGCCCGATGCCGGTCTGCACCTCATCAAAAATCAGCAGCGCCCCTGCCTTGCGGCAGATTTTTTTCACACCATCCATATATTCCTGTGTTGCAACATTGACCCCGCCCTCGCCCTGTATGGGCTCCAGCATCACAGCACAAGTAGCGGGACCTACTGCTTCTTCCAATGCATTAAGGTCATTGAAAGGCACATACTTGAAGCCCTCCGGCAGCGGCTCAAATCCTTTCTGGTACTTTGTCTGCCCGGTGGCAGTGATCGTGGCCAACGTCCGGCCATGGAAAGATTCCAAAGCAGTGACAATTTCAAACTTGTCCGGACCGTGCTTGACCTTTGCATGTTTGCGGGCCAGCTTGATCGCTGCCTCATTGGCCTCGCCGCCGCTGTTGCAGAAGAAGGCCTTGTCCATAACGCTGTTTTCCACCAGCATTTTAGCCAGCAGCACCTGTGGCTCGATATAATATAAATTGGAACAGTGGATAAGCTTTTTAGCCTGGTCGCAGATCGCGTCCACAACCGCCAGGTTGCAGTGCCCCAGGGCATTCACGGCGATACCGCTGACAAAGTCCAGGTATTCCTTGCCGTCGGCATCCCACAGGCGGGCGCCGTCTCCCTCCACAGGGGCAAGTGGTATCCTGCCGTAGTTTCTCATCAGGTATTTATCGCCGAGCTTGATAATCTCTTTCGTGTTCATCACAAAACCTCCAAAATGTTTGTCTGTTTTCCATATTATCTGTAAGCCAAACCGTTGGAAATGGGTCGTGGGAGTGAGTCTCTGTGTATTCCCCTGCAGGGTGGATTAATCCCGTTAAAGATGTGCGGCTAAAGCCCGCACCTACAGCTCTTACGTTTCAGATCTCACACCTCATGTCTCATCTGTTTTCCTTTAACGCTGTCTGAGTATCACTTCTCCACCATTGTACCGATACCTTTGTCAGTGAGCAGTTCCAACAGTATTGAGTGCAGTTCACGTCCGTCCAGGATGTGGGTGGTCTTTACACCACCGGCCAGAGCATCCAAACAGCATTCCACCTTGGGAATCATACCGCCCTCAATAATGCCCCGGTCTATCAGTGTGGGTATATTGCCAGCCTTCAGTACCGAGAAAAGCGAGGCCGGGTCACTGCGGTCCGCCATGATCCCCTCTACGTCGGTAAGAATAATCAATTTATCCGCACCCAGCGCTGCAGCCAGCCGTCCCGCCGCATAATCAGCATTAACATTATAGCTCTGCCCGTCCTGGCCCACTGCCACCGGCGCCACCACCGGGATATAACCCTCAGAAATTACAGTGTTGACGATCTCGGGGTTCACCCTGCTGATATCCCCTACGAATCCGATATCAACCATTTCTTCGCCGCCTTCGGGAGTGCGTACTTTTCTGTATTTTTTTACAGCTTCAAACAGGTCGCCGTCTTTGCCGGACAAACCTACCGCCCGTCCCCCGATGCGGTTTATCATGGTTACAATCTCTTTGTTGATTTTACCGACCAGGACCATCTCAACAATTTCCATTGTTTCCTTGTCAGTAACCCGCAGACCGCCGACAAAGCGCGACTCCTTGCCGATCTTCTTCAACATTTCTGTTATTTCCGGACCGCCGCCGTGAACGATCACCGGGTTCATCCCGACGTACTTCATCAATACCGTGTCGGTGAGCACCGCTTCCTTCAGTTCCGGATTCAGCATGGCATGCCCTCCGTACTTGATCACAACAGTCTTTCCGTAAAACTCCTTTATGTACGGCAGTGCCTCAACCAGCACCGCCGCTCTTTCCATATCCCTTAACAAACAGCATCCCCCAATTCAGTCGTGAATCGTCGGACATCGGACGTCAGTATATACTGCATTCATTTCGAGACATGTGACAACGGGCGCCGGCAGTGATAAAACATTCACTGCATTACTAGGTTCGCCTGTAGGGCGGGTTTTAACCCGCCAGTGCGGCTGAAGCCGCACCTACATTCTCACGCCCCACGTCCCACGTCTCACATCCCACTTTACGTCCTGTAGTCAGCATTTATTTTAACATAGTCGTATGAAAGGTCGCATCCCCAGGCAGTAGCGCAGCACCCGCCGGACTTAAAGTCAAGTGTAAAAGCAACCGTGCTTTTGCTGAGCGCCTCCAGAGCCTTCTCTTCACTGAATTCCAGTGAACCGCCGTCCCTGGCCACCTGCACATCCCCGAGAAAGATGTCGACCTTTTCCGGATCGAAAACTGCCCCGGAATAGCCGGCGGCGCAGATCACCCGGCCCCAGTTGGCGTCACGCCCGAAGACCGCGGCTTTGACCAAATTTGATCCTGCTATCGAGCGGGCAGCCAGGCGGGCGTCGCCATCACTTGCGGCATTGAGCACCTTGACTTCGATCATCCTGGTAGCCCCCTCGCCGTCCCTGGCTATATCCTTCGCCAGGCTGGTGCATACTGTCGTGAGCGCTTCCCTGAAATATAGATAATCACTGCCTTCGTCATCAATCATTACATTGCCGGCCAGGCCGTTGGCCATAATCACCGCCATGTCATTTGTGCTGCTGTCGCCGTCTACCGTGATCATGTTGAAACTGAGGTCAGCAGCGTACTTGAGCGCTTTTTTCAAACAGGCAGGTGACACCGCCGCATCAGTTGTTATAAAGCTGAGCAATGTCGCCATGTTAGGGTGGATCATCCCGGACCCCTTGGCCGTACCGCCGATCGTGACTGCTTTCCCCCCCAGCTCCAGATTCAGGGCGGCCTCCTTGGGAAAAGTGTCCGTGGTCATGATAGCCAAAGCTGCCAGAGAACCGCCGTCTGTTGAGCCCTGCTCGGCTGCAGCCCGGATGCCAGGCAGCACCTTGTCCATGGGCATCTTCTTGCCGATAACACCGGTGGATGCCACCAGGACCTCGCCTGGCGGAATGTTCAGAATGCCTGCCGCCTCAGCAGCCATGGCCAGGGCATCGCTCATCCCCTGTTCCCCGTTACAGGCGTTGGCGTTGCCGCTGTTCACAACCACAGCCCGGGCATATCCGGCAGCCAGCCTTTCCATGGATATCAGAACCGGCGCCGCCTTGACCCTGTTCAAGGTGAAGACACCGGCAGCTGAAGCCGGAACCAGGGAATAGATAACAGCCACATCCCGTTTACCCGCTTTTTTGATGGCCGCGCAAGCTGTCCCGGCCAGAAATCCGGCCGCCGCGGTCACCCCACCCTGTACTAATCCGGTTTTTAAACTTTTATCTACCAACTCACAAATCCTCCTCTATGGGTATAACCCCGGCCCGGTAAGGGCTGTATCCTCGGGCAGGTTGCAGATAATATTCATGTTCTGTACCGCCTGTCCCGAAGCGCCTTTGACCAGGTTGTCAATGGCTGATATGACAATAACCCGCCCGGTTCGTGAATCTACCGTCACAGCGATATCGCAGTGATTGGTCCCGGCAACCCACTTGGTCTGGGGCAGCAGCCCCGCCGGCAGCACCCTTACAAAAAAATCATCCTTGTAGTAATCCAGATACATCTCACGGATCTCTTCCACCCCTGCAGAAACTGCCAGCTTCGCATAAACAGTGCTGAGAATACCCCTGGTTATGGGCAGCAGGTGCGGCGTGAAGTTGATGGTTATATCTTCTCCGGCAATCCTGCCCAAACCCTGCTCAATCTCGGGCGTATGACGGTGGGTGGCGACATTGTATGCCTTGAAATTATCATTGACTTCACAGAAATGTGTCCCCAGGGAAAGCCCCCTGCCGGCTCCCGACACGCCCGACTTGGAGTCGACGATAATGCTGCCAGTGTCAACTAATTTCTGCTTCAGCAGCGGCGCCAAAGCCAGGATAGCACTGGTCGGATAACAGCCGGGATTAGCAATCAGCCAGGCTCCCTTAATTTCATCACGGTTTACCTCGGGCAATGCGTATACAGCCTCACCCAGCAGATCCCTTGCCTCGTGCTCTACCTTGTACCACTTCTCATACACCTTGTAATCGGAGAAACGAAAGTCCGCACCCAGGTCGATCATCTTTTTGCCGCGTCGCGCTGCTTCAAGCGCCACCGGCATGGCGTGGCCATGCGGCAGGGCTACAAAAACAACGTCTGAAATGTCAAAAATTTTAACCAGGTTCATCTCTTCACAGGAAATCTGGTTATATTTATACAGGTGCGGGTACACCTCGTGCAGAGGCATCCCGGCATAGCTCCTGGTAGTCAGCGCCACGAGCTCAACCTCCGGATGGCGGTGCAGTATGCGCACCAGCTCCGCCCCGGTGTAGCCGGTAGCTCCGATGATACTTACTTTGACTGTCAATGAATCCACCTCCGAAAAAATTAAAAGCATTAATAATTATACATAAATATGAATAATAATACAACATTAAAACATAAATTTTTTTATCATAATCCGGCATAAATTTTACCCCGGCATCCGGGCCGGGGCTAATCTATGCAACTTTAGTTTCTATCCCCGCTCACGTAATCCTTCTGTATCCAACAATGTTTTTCTATGTCATTCTCCAAAACTCTTCTTCCGTCACCCTGAGCTGCTGCTTCAATATTTTTCGCCACAAGTTGGCCGGGATTTCCTTACTGACAGAATGGCTGACCCTGGTCCGCAGGATCTCACCGTTCGAAAGCACTTTTTCATAGTACCAGTGATCCGTATCCCTGATCATGGTCCAACCGCTTTTATCGCAGTACTTTTTAAGGTCGCCGAATTTTGGAGGCATTTTCACATCTCCAATAAAGATTTGACTTCCTGATCGTTTTCACAAAGAAGCACCCGCAAAACATAAGGGAAATGTCCCTTGCGATTCGGCGCGTTAAGGAATAACTGGAGCCGGTCGATGTATTCCTGCGCGTAAATATTGATCTCTCTCACCAGCTCATTTACAGCTTCATCAAGAGTCGGTTTATTAACAGCTATATCCAACTCGTTTATAGCTGCTGTGACAGATCCGTCTTTCTCAGGCAATATTTCCGGCTGCAGCCGGTATAATTTGAGTATTTCCTGCTGCAGTTCCCGGCGCAGCAGCAAAACTTCCTCATCCTGGTGACGGTTAATAATGACAGGCAAATACCGGTGCCAGACACTGTCGTATATGTCTGTAAATGTCTTTCGCGCGTTGGTGAAGTTAATTTCTGTCAGCATGTCCACACCTCCTGCAATTATTATATTACATAGTGTGCAATCTGTACAGATTCGTGTGTGTAAATACAAATCTGTTGTCTATATAAATTTTGATGTTGGTTGGCTTTACCGCATTTCAAGTATCCACCGTCCGGAAAAAGCATCCTGGCAGATATATATGGCACTCGGCGATGTATTAAACATTTGCTTGTAATTAAAATCGTAAACTGCCATTACCCACCTTCTTTATAATGATGATTCATAATAACTTTTAGAATTCATTATATCCTTTTATGAACCTGCTGTTTATCAAATCTGCTACCATAAAGAAGTATTACTATTATAGTAGTTTATGTAAGCAGATATTATATTTGTTTTATCTTGTAGGTAAAAGAAATTAATGGTAGCATAATTTAATAAATGGTTTCTGCACTGATTAACTGGACTAGAGAAAGTAAAATAATTTTTTAATTTCTTTTTGAAGTGACAGTGAGAGATCATGGCTTTGTGTTAATCTAATAAATAGAATTTAGGTTATCATGATTTTTCACTTTTACATACAATAAATGCTTGATAATAATCATTCACAAAATAATGTTTTGATACCTTATAAATAGTGACTTGAGATGGTGACTTGATTTATTACATGGCAGTTTCACATCCTTGAGATTACGATCGGAAAAAAGGAAAACCGTCTCTTGCAAAGAGTCATCGATAATCCTGAACCCAGACGGGTTGACTGCCGCAAATTGTACAGGGTAGTGAAATGGAAAAGGAGCAACCCTGCTGCCCCTTCCATAGATACGCAAGTAATCATTAATTTAAAGTACCTGGTATCGTTTCCGATACACCTGCCTACTTCTTCATTTTCGCGATCTCTGCTTCCACTTCCTGCGCACCATCACTGTAAAACTTTTCTTCGTCGGGCGCCAGCTCTTTCAGCAACCGCAGGAACTCTCCCGCGTGCACTCTCTCCTCGTCAGCGATGTCTTTCAGCACTTCAGCCGCCAGCTTGTTGTCAATTGATTCCGCCAGCTGCATGTACATCTGGACAGCTTCGTACTCCGCGGCCACCATGAACCTGATCGCCCTGATCAATTCCTGTTCTGTCAGCTTGCGATCCTTAGCTAGGCCGGAAAACGGATTGCCGAAATCAGGCATTTTACCCCTCCTCTATTTTGTCCCCAGGTTATTACTTTTCTTTTTTAAAACATAAGAACCAATCCAGGCAGTACCTACCTTCGCCTGGTTTCTCCGCCCTCTCCTTGGCGCCGCCGAAGGTAGCCGGCGCGGGAACAATAACATCATCTCCCGGCCGCCAGTCCGCCGGTGTTGCCACGCCGTCTTTATCCGCTTTCTGAAGAGCAAGGATAATCCTTTTGATCTCATCAAAATTCCTGCCCAATGTCAGCGGGTAGTACAGGATGCACCTGATTTTTCCCTGGGGATCAACCACAAACACAGCCCTCACTGCCTGCGTTGTGGACTGCCCCGGCTGAATCATGCCAAACTTATTGGCAACCTCCATTGTTATATCTTCGATGAGCGGGAAGGTTACATCCAGATTTTTCATGCCCTTGTACTCAAGATCCTTAATCTTTCTCAGCCAGGCGATGTGTGCATAAACAGAATCAACCGAAAGACCAAGTAATTCTGTGTTTAATGCCTTGAATTCATCCAGCATCGATGTAAAGGTCATGAACTCGGTAGTACATACTGGTGTAAAATCCGCAGGGTGTGAGAATAAGATTACCCATTTACCTTTGTAGTCCGCAGGAAAATTGACCACCCCCTGAGTGGTCTTAGCCTTGAATACCGGGGCTTCCTCACCAATCAAAGGCATTTTGTTCACGCTGACTTCTTCCATAAATTATTACCTCCTAAGATAATTATATTCATAACACTGTTATAAGTGTTATCTCCCATGTTAAGCAGATTAGTACCTGTACAGAGCTGCCAGGAGCACATTTTCAGGCATATCTTCATGTTTTACAGCATATACCACACCGCCGTTCAATATCGTATGCACAGCTGCCAGGTCAAGCAGGTCACCGTTTCCATGCTCCACCTGCGGCTTGAGTTCAACCACATTGGTATCGGGATCAAAAGCGCCCCATAAATGAAGCTC
>CAYNIY010000009.1:0-24308 GCA_964397525.1 uncultured Eubacteriales bacterium | reverse complement strand
TAAAAACGCTCGGCGGTTGCCGGCAGCCGGAGTAAAGGCTTGACATTGAAGCGGTCTGACACGACCAGGAGCTCTTCAAAATCAAACGGCAGGCGGTAGTAGCGGTAAGTTTTCGGGGACAGGAAAAGGGCAATGCCGTTGCTCTGCCGCCAGAAAGGTCCGTCCTGCAGGAGCTTTTGGGCGGGTTCAAGCAATTCCTTTGCCTCCGGGGGTCGCAGTCCGAATGCCACGAGGCGCTCCTCGGCCTCCCTGAGCATATTTTTAAAGCGGATCGGGTTTTGCTGGGACTGCACACCGCCCCTGAGAGTGGGCATAAAAATTGATACACACGGGCCTTCGGTTTTTTCCATCAATGTTTTTAGCTCGTTCCTGGTAAATACATTCATATTGCTGCTCCTTTCGCTGCTATGATTTCAACAAATTATACAAACCTGCGGGGATCAGTCTCGATATCGACAATAACGGGCTGATCACTGGCAAGGGCCTCATCCACTGCCGCCGGCAGTTCCCCGGCTTTGTTGACTTTGATGCCAATGCCGCCGCATTCACGGGCGTAAGCGGCGAAGTCACAGTTGTATAGGTCGGTCTGCCAGTTCGGATAACCCTCCACCTTTTGTTCCTGCATGATCATACCTAAATGCCTGTTGTTAAAAAGGAATATTTTTACGGGCAGTTTGTTTTTGACTGCTGTCAGGAAGTCGGCCATAACCATGGAAAAGCCACCGTCTCCGGTTATGCATACCACCTGACGATCACGGTAAGCGAGTTTTGCCGCCAAGGCGCCCGGCAGACCCGCACCCATCGAAGCCAGGTAGCCGGACATGACCATCTTTTGGGTCTTTTTCATAAAGAAATTCCTGCCGAACCACCAGCCGTTTTCGCCGATATCAAGGGATATCACGCAGTCCTCAGGGAGCTTGTCATTTAATACCTTGATAATATACTGTGGCCGCACCGGGCTCTTTGCCGGATCGGCTTCTTTTTCCAGCTGCTTAAGCCAGTCCCGCTTCAATTTTCTGATCTCTGCCATGTAACTGCTGTTTTTCTTTGCCTTGACCGCTTCTTTGAGCTTGGGGATTAATTCGGAACTGTTGCCCCACAGGCCAACCTCCACCGGGTAATTTTTGGCGATTATCATCGGGTCAATGTCGATTTGGACTGTTTTCTTTTCCGGGATTTTGGTCATATCCGAATAAGACGCGCCGATAACAATCAGCAGGTCCGCTTTACGCACAAGTTCCGAAGCGGCAGTGGAAGCTATTGTGCCGTGGCTGCCAACATAAAGCCCGTTGTCTTCGTCAATGACTCCTTTGCCCCTGAAAGTGGTAACGATCGGAGCCGATATTTTAGCAGCCAGCTTCAGTAGCTCCTCACCCTGACCCAGCGCCCCGAAGCCGGAAATAATCACAGGCCTTTCAGCCAGATCAACAGCAAGAGCAGCCTGCTTAACCAGGTAATCAGATGACGAGATGGCGCGGTTGGGGATCCTGCCTTCAAAAGGAATAATCTCTGCTTCATATGGCAGTTTCTGAACATCATTGGGAATGCTGATATGGGAGACGCCTCTATCCACCAGGGCGTGTTTGATCGCAAGGGTCACCAGGGTGGTTGTCTGGTCTTCTGTCATCAGTATTTTATTGAACACTGATATGGGCTCAAAAAAAGAGTGCTGGTCTATCTCCTGGAAAGAACCGGGCCCCATCATCTGTCTTTTAACCAGCCCTGTTAAAGCCAGTACCGGAGCGTGATCAAGCTTGGCGTCATATAGTCCGGTGGCCAGGTTGGTGGCGCCGGGGCCAGCTACTGCCAGGCAGGCCCCGACATGCCCGGTCAGCTTCGCATATGCTGAAGCCATAAAAGCTGCAGTCTGCTCATGCCTCACCTGGATAAATTCTATGTTTTGGTTCTTTCTTAAAGCTTCAACAACTCCCAGCGCAGATGTGCCCGGCAGGCCGAAAACATATTTCACACCGCACTCCACCATCTGCTCTGCCATGATATCGGAAACTGTCTTCTCCCACTTTGGTTTTTCTGCTGCTGCCCCGGTTAATTCAACAAACATTTCTTTAGCTGCATTGCAGACCGGGCATCGCCAGTCATCTGCCAAGGCTCTGAAGGTTTTCCCTTCTTTTGCTTCATCATATACATAATTGCATACTGTGCATCGGTATTTTGCCATACGTTAAACCGCCCTTCTCTGTTTTTTATTACATAAGCTTGCTTTATCATAAAATGAAATGATTAAGTCCAGATAAAAAAATAATTAATTATTTATTAACATGACTATTAATTAATGAAATAAATAAACGGGGACGACCTCAGCTTTGCCATTATGCAAGCTGAGAACCGACCCCGTATCGTGCAGCGGGAAAATGAACTATAAAATATTAAGGTAATGAAATTTTTTCTATAACCGCATTGCCAAACCGGTCTATTTTTATCAGGGCGTCGAAATTCCTGGATTGTCCGAAGACTACGCCCTGGCCTTCTTCGACATAATAGCTCTCGATACCGTAAGTCACATGGTATTCATCTTTAAAATCATTAAAATAATCTACCCTGCCCTTGATCAAGATCTGATCGCCATACAAGCCGGGTTTGTCTAAATATATCCCAGCTTCTTCCCAATATTTCTCTCCTTTTTCGATGACCACATAGACATCCTGCTGCTGAAAGCTTTCCAGGCCTAAACTTTCATCCCTGATCCACGTTATATCATATTCCAGCATAACATATTCACCCCTGAACATGTCCCACGGATCTATAGGCATGGCTTTCAATAATACCGGGGCGCCTGTGGCCAGGGTATAGTAGTTGAAGCTGATCATGCTGAACAGGAAAGCAACCTGCAATGCGACAATCAGCCCGATTTTATAGCTCCTCTTCATTTGAAGCCACCCCTTCCTGCTGCCAGGCGGTGATTGCTTTTCTTCTCTGGCGCTCCATCAGCGCCCCGCTTACAACCAGCACGATGCCGCCGGCTATAAAAAACATTGATTTAGGCAGGGTTTTCCAGAAAAAGTTAAAGTACTCTACGATGATGTACAGGTTAAAAGCAACCATACCCAGGATGAAGAACAGGCTGCTCTGGGACTGGTAGGCAGAGATAATGAGCAAAAGAGCCCAGACAAACATGAACAGGTTAAGGATGATCATTAAAGTTAATCCATTAAACGGCGCCAGCAGGATGATAAAAATGAGAGCGTCAACAGCCAGCCAGGGATAATTCTCCCTGATGACTTCTTTAATATCAGTGCCGTGCCTGTTGAGCGCGCAAGCCCCTAACACCGCCACGGCAAGGTAAAGCAGCCAGAACAGAACAAACCCGGCGCCGCTGTGGCGCATCTTTATGAAATCGTAGGCAAAAAATTCGAGAGACATAATAAACAAGGATACCCCGGTCAGCGCCACCCCTGAAAATTTGTAGATGAGGGGGAAATTATTGATCACAGCATTGACGGGGTGCTTCGACATGTAAACATATGATGATCCAATCAGCAACAGGACAAACGGGATTAAAGAAGCAGCGGCGTCAAACCTGTAATTATCCGCTAAGACCAGGTAAATTTCTGTATTGATGAATATGGCCACGCTGATCAGACTAAAGACCAGCGCGAAAGAAGAGCGCAGGGCGTAAGTCAGATAAAACACCCCGCCAAACAGCATCATGGCCATAAATATTATCCACAGGGAGGAAGACTGTTCCGCCAACACCCACATCGCCAGCAGCATGGCACTTAGTCCCAAAGGCAGTTCCTCTCTGAGGATGAAGGCAACCGGCAGGACACCCAGCATCCAGAAAAGGACACCGTTGGGGAAGTGAGCGCTGATATGAAAAACCTGGGCGATCAGCCAGATGCCGGAGCCAAACATGATGCAGCCCAGCAGCGTCAGGGTCTGGCTCAGTCTGGGGTAGTTTTCGTATGCCAGCTGTGCGGCTGCATGAAAGAGGATGAGGGGAATAATCACAAGACCGATTTTGCCCCATTTTGGTATATACTGCCAATTCGCAGCAAAGAAAAGGATGATGCCTGTACCCAGCAGTATAGCCCCCAGCAGCAGCAAAACAGAGATCAGCCTGTTTTTGGTCTCGGCAGGGTATGACCCGATGATCCGGTCAGCCTGATCATCAGTGATAATCCCACTGCCGACCCACTTTTTCGTTTCCTTGATCAACCAGGACAGCCTGGACATCTTTTCACCTCTTACACCATATTGCAAAAAAGCAGGCAGCCAGGCACCTGCCCGCTACCCGCTGATTATCTTTATATCCTTCCTGGCTACCTGGGCGGGTGGAAATGCCGGGTAGCCGAGGATAACCGGGGCTACCAGCTCGTACCCCTCCGGGATATTTAATTCCTTCATATAGGAGGGGGTGCCGCAATACCCCCTGGCAAAACCGATCCAACAGCTGCCGATACCCCTGTCCCAGGCGGCCAGCATCAGGTTCAAGGCCGCCATGCTGCAGTCATTTATATATGTATAAGCGCTTTGACGGCCAAAGATTAAAACCAGCATTGGAGCACCATAGAAAATATTAAAATCCGGGTTGGACAGCAGGGAGCGGTAATTTTTCAGTGCCGGTGTATCTTCCATCTGGGCCAGCATGAACGCCCGTGACCGGTCTGACAGGTCCTTCAAATAATCAGTTCCTTTAACCAGAACAAACAGCCACGGCTGGGTGTTCATCCCACTGGGCGCCCAGGCTGCCAAATCAAGCAGCTCCTTAATTGTCTGTTCGGGGATGGCAGCGCTGGTATATTTGCGCACGCTCCGGCGAGTCCGGATCGCTTCTTTTAGTTCCATCATCAGCAGCCCCTTTCAATTATTGGGGACATTCCACCGAAGGAGGTGTGTCCCCATTCCTCTGTCTATTTCCATTAAACGATAACAGTTTCGTTTGTCTCTTTCCATCCAACGATAACAGTATCGTCCTGCGTCTCCAAACTGCCACTTTTACTCATTCACCATTTCGTCCAGTGTCCCAAACCTGTAACCCTGTGCCTTGATCCCCTTCAGAATTTTATCCATTGCCTCGGTGTTATCTTTTGATACAGCGTGCAGCAGGATCAGGGCCCCGTTATGGGTGTTGTCCATGACCGACTGGTATGCCTCCTGTGATCCGCCAGGCAGGGGTACCCAATCCGCGAAGGCCATGCTCCAGAAGATGCTGTGATAACCTGACTTCGAGATGCTGGCGAGGGTTCTCTCGCTGAACTCGCCCTGCGGCGGCCTGAGGTATTTCAGGTCACGCCGGCCGGTGACTTCCTCATATTTTTTTTCGACTATCGCGATCTCCTCTTTAATCTGCTCGTTGGAAATGGCCGGCAGGCTGGGATGGGTGTCGGTATGGTTGCCGACGATGTGCCCCTCAGCCACCATCCGCCTGACCAGCGCCGGCTGGCTGTCCAGGTAGTGCCCGGTGACAAAAAAAGCGGCCTTGACGTTGTTGGCTTTCAAGGAATCCAATATGGAGGCTGTATATCCGTTTTCATAGCCTTCATCAAAAGTGAGGTAAACCACTTTTTTATCCGGGCTGCCGATCCAGTAAGCCCCATTACGGCTGAGCATGGCAGTATAGGAGGCAGGTATTCCGGGCTGCAGGTGATCCTCGTTCCTGGTAAAACCCCAACCGTGCCTGTCTCCAGCAGCGTCCTCTGTAAAAACCGGTCTCACCTGCCCGCTGCTGTCGCCGGGAGCAGCAGTCTGCCCCCCATTTTGTGCGCCGGGGTCCGCGGCCGGAGCAGAATTGCCCTGGTTTTCAGATTGCTGTTCCTGGATGTTATTTGTTGTTACAGTATTTTGTACGGCAGTATTAGCCTGGATTTTTGCAACATACCATGTTACACATAACAGAAAAACAATGATCGTACCCCATAAAAAATTTTTACTGCCTATTTTTTTCTTTTTCGCTTTTTTCATTAACTTCGCCCCCGGGTTAATACTTAAGATAGCGCATCATACTATTTGAATAATAGCACATCTCTATACAAAGTGACATGCTGAAGGCACTGTGATCAAGGATTTTATTCATAATAAAGCTTTTTTTATAAAGTTTATAAATTAAACAACCGAATAAGATGTAGGTAACCTTATGTCTAAGATAGTTTTCCACTTTGGAGGACAAAATGCAAAATCAATTGCAAAGCAGAAACTTATTCAACCCAAACAACTTAAACTGGAAAAATGTTTTCTTAAACGCCCTGATTATTATTTTAGGGCTGATTGCAGCATTATCTATGTCAATCACCGCCAGCTTCACAACTTTCCGGGGCATTTGCGTGTTTTCTCTGTTCCTGACAGGCATCCTGGCCTTAATCTTGTTCTTTACCAACTCCCTCACCCGGCCGATTAACGAGCTGACTATCGCGGCGAAACGCCTGGCGGAAGGTGACCTTGATACCGAAGTAAAGGTAAAGGCCCAAAAAGATATCGCCTTCCTGGCCACAACTTTTGAGCAGATGCGCGGTAAGTTGAAGCTTCAGTACGGTGAACTGGTCAAAACGAATAACCTTCTGAATGAATCCCGGCAGAAGCTGTTGGATATTATTGAGTTTCTGCCAGATGCGACCTTTGTCATCGACAGCGACAAAAAAGTCATAGCATGGAATAAAGCCATTGAGGAAATGACCGGCGTTCCGAAAAAAGACATCATCGGCCTTGGGAGCTATGCTTACGCCATGCCATTTTACAACAAAAAAAGGCCTGTGCTGATCGACCTCATATTTTCGTACAATGAGAAAACAAACAGCTTATACCCGTATGTTGATAAAAAAGGCGATACTTTGTTCGCAAAGTTTTATCTGCCAACCATAAATAACGGCACGGGTGCGGATCTCTGGGCTGTAGCCTCACCGCTTTTTGACAGCAGCGGCAGTATTGTCGGCGCTATTGAAACTATCCGGGATATCACCGAACACAAAAGAATGGAAAAACAGCTGCAGTACTTTACTACACACGATCCCCTGACCAATATTCCAAACCGCTTTACCATTAATGAAGCGCTCACACAGGCAGTAGCTAAGGCAAAACTAGGTGAGCAGAGCGCTTTCCTGTTAATTGACATTGACAACTTCAAGCTTGTTAATGACACCCTGGGCCATACTACAGGTGATGAACTGCTGTTTACACTGGCCATGACGCTGAAACAAAACCTGCGTGGGGGCGACCTGCTGGCCCGCTTTGGCGGGGATGAATTCTGCGTGCTGCTGGAAGATGTAAACTACGAGGGAGCAGAAATCGTGGCGGAAAAGCTGCGCCGGGTTGTAGATCAGGACGAGATGTATCTGGAAAAAGAAAAGTGCTGTGTTAACCTGAGCATCAGTATCGGCGTGGTGATGGTAGACGGGACAATTGACACTCAAAAAATCCTGTTCTACGCAGACAATGCCCTTTCCCTGGCGAAAGAAAACGGGAAAAACAGGATCACCCTTCTGAAGCCTGGTGAGGAAACAGAATTGCGGCTTTCTGATACAAACCGCATGATCTCGCTGATCAAGAGTGCTCTCAAGAACGATCTTTTCACCCTGTACTTCCAGCCTGTAATCAGGGTCAGTGACGGCAGTATCGTCCACCATGAAATGCTGCTGCGCCTGCAGGAACCGGGCGGGGAAATCATCATGCCAAATAACTTCATCCCCGTGGCCGAGCGTTTTGGCTTGATGCCGCAGATAGACCGCTGGGTGGTGCTGTCCGCCCTGAACGCCCTGAAAAAATTCCCGGAATTGGAGCCTTTCATCAATTTATCCGGGTTAAGCCTGGCAGAAGAGTCTCTGCTGGAGTTTATTGAGAAAAGCATCATTGACAGCGGCATTGATCCCGCACGGATTGGTTTCGAAATTACAGAAACTACCGCAGTCAAAGACATGGCCAGGGCTGAACGCTGGATCCGCAGGCTGAAAAACCTGGGCTGCCGCTTTGCCCTGGACGATTTCGGGATCGGATTTTCTTCTTTCTCTTATCTGCGCCTTCTGCCGGTGGATTACCTGAAGATCGACGGCAGTTATATCCGCGATATGAACAAGGACGCTACGCACAAATCTTTGGTCAAAGCCATTAACGCCGTGGCGCACGCACTCGGCAAGAAAACCATAGCCGAGTTTGTTGAAAACGAAGAAATTATGAAATCGCTGAGCGCTCTGAAAATTGATTTCGGCCAGGGATATCACCTGGGCAAACCAATTCCGGCGCCGGTAGGCTTAAAACAAGCCTGATACGCTATAAGCCAATACTCTCCAGCCAAAACAGCAGACCGGTGATAACCGCGCAGAACGGCACAATCACCAGCCACGGGCTGACATGCATAGCCTGTGGAATAGTCTTTTCCCCAAAATCGCCTATTTTCAAAACTCCTTTTTCCAGTTTCGGATACACAGCGGCAAAAAGACCCGCGCCAATGATGATCCCGACAACTCCTCCAAAGAGTGCGTCCAGGGAGCCCTGCGCCACAGCGCCGACCACGGTTCCCGGGCAGTAACCCAGTACGCCGAAGCCCACACCAAAAACCAGGCCGCCTAATACTGAGGAGCCAAGTGAGCCGGGCTTCGGGTGCAGCTGGGCCAGGCCTGCCCCTTTGAGAGCATACACCCCGATCATACCTGTTACCGCAGCTGAGAGCATTACTTTCAGGACCGTAAAATCTGTCAGCAGCAGCTGTCCGATAATCACATCGTACCTTGTCACACCGCCTTTTTGCAGTAAAAATCCAAAAATGATGCCGGTCAAAAATCCGATGATCAGTTGGGACCCGCTTTTCGCGTGCAGCCCTTTTAACATCTGCCCACACCTCCTACTTTAAAAGCACGTTAAAGATAATCTTTGCGGTGATGATCCCGCCGATAAAAAAGGAAATTGCCGCCAGCCAGCTGCTGACCGCCAGCTGCATTGTGCCGCTGATCCCGTGGCCGCTGGTACAGCCGCCGGCCCAGCGCGCCCCGAAGCCGATTATTATACCACCAACCAGCGCTGTAAGCCACCGTGTAAAAATATTTGTGCCTGCTGCCGCCGCCCACATCGGCGGCACCCACTCCAGCCTGAAATCTCCCGATAAAACAACCGCTATATACGCACCGAGCAGAAGGCCTAAAGCGAGCATCCACTCCCATTCGATCACGGGAGGGAATTTTTTATAATAAGCTTTATCCTTTACTTTGTCACCGATAAATAATTTTTCAATCATCCCTGCCGTCCGGGCAAAAGAGGTCGAGACCCCGATGGCCTTATCGGACAATAAAAATGTCAGCCAGCTCAATATACCTATTCCCGCTCCAACAACATAGGGAGACCAGCGTTCCATGACCAGCCATTCCATCAACAACCCACCCCTTTTCTATAGATTTAATATCAGCCTACCCCTTTGCCGGAAGGTGGGGCGCTGTCATGCAGGGTAAGCATTCCGCGGTGTAACCGGCGGTATTGAAACCGGTCATGCCTCCACTAACGTTACAGACCTTTTTAAACCCGTTCATCTTGAGGATGCTGCAGGCCATACTGGCGCGGATTCCTGTCGTGCAGATTACCGCAATGGGTTTGTTTTTATCAAGCTCTGCATGCCTGGTTCTCAAATCCGGCGCGGGTATGTTTACAGCTCTATTGATATGGCCGGTACTGAACTCATCGGCGCTGCGCACATCCAATATGACGGCGTCCCCGCCCGCGGCACATATTTCATTGAGTTCTCCGGCAGAGATAAGACAAACATGTCCTATGGGCAAGCCGGCCTTGGCCCAGGCAAACATGCCTCCGCTGAGCTGGCCTGTTGCCCGGTCAAGCCCGACCCGACGCAGCGCGGTCAGCGTCTCCTGCACCTGTTCCTTTGCAGACGCCACCAGCAGGATGTCTTTATCCGGCGGCAGAACCCAGCCGGCGAAAGTGGATAACACCGCACTGAGCATGATGCTGTAAGACCCGGGGACGTGCTGCCCGCTAAAAGCGTCATAACTGCGTACATCCAGCACAAGAGTGTCTGAACGCTGCGCCGCCTGCCAGAAAGCTTGCGGCTCCAGTGGCTTTGGTGTGGGTAATTTTCTGAGCAGCTCAGGCCCTTTCCGGTTAATGGCGCTGGATCGCGAAAAGTGGTCCGGCGCAGCCGGCATGTTTGTAATCAGGGCTTTGATAAACATCTCCCTGTCCTTCAGCTGCAGGGCATAATTGTTTCTTTTCTCATAACCTACAGTGCTTGTCCTTTTAGCTCCTATCGCCCTGCCGCATAATGAGCCGGCGCCGTGAGCAGGGTACACCTCGCAGTAGTCCGGCAGCTCGATTATTTTGTTGAGGCTGTCATAAAGTTCTGACGCCAGTTTTCTTGCTATGTCGGGAAAGAGATCAGGCCGGCCCACGTCACCCACAAACAGTACATCACCGCAGAAGATCACGGCGGGGTCTTCACTCCGCGCGAGATCGGTTACGACATATGTGATGTGCTCGGGGGTGTGTCCCGGTGTTTCCAGGATATTTACAGCCAGATCCTCGATCTTAAAAGTGCTTCCTTCTGACAGGGCTGTATGCCCGAATTCGCATTTGCCGGCTTTCGGCGCATAAATCTCCGCCCCTGTTTTCTCAGCCAGGTCCATGAAGCCGGACACAAAATCCGCGTGCAGGTGGGTCAAAAGGATGTGCGTTATTTTCATTTCCATAGCCTTGGCCGCATCCAGGTAAATGTCCACATCGCGGCGGGGGTCTACTATCGCGCAGGTGTTTTTGCCGCCCAGCAGGTAGGAACTGTGGGCCAGACCGTTGACAAAGAATTGCTGAACAAACATGAAACATATCCCCTCCCATTTGATAATCTGTACTTCTTTAGCCTCTGATTGTAAACTTCCTTCTATGTTTTACCTGAAGTTTATTAAATAATAATTATTATTTCCTTAAACCATATTTAAATTTTCCTTAAATCAGGTATAAACAACCCCCGGTTGTAACCAGGGGTTGTCTGGTGCCAGTTGTTGAATTGTTGAGTAACTTTAAAATTCTATTTTTTCGGGGGCTGCCACTCTTCCCAGACATGGCCTGCCAGTTTGGCGGAGGGTTTCAGGGTCTTGCCGCCTTCTGTCCAGCCGGACGGCATGACCTCACCGGTTTTGCGGTTGTGCTGGTATGCTTTAATCTGCCTGATCAGTTCGCCGGGGTTCCTGCCGACGGGCGGGCTGAGCACCTCGGCCGCCTGGATGACACCATCCGGATCAATCAGGAAGCGCCCCCTGATGTTTACGCCAGCATCTTCATCATAGACATCATACAATTTTCCTATTTTCCCGCCCTGGTCTGAGAGCATGGGGAACGGCACGCCGCCCTCCACCATCTTCGACAGTTCAGTTTCATTCCAGATCTTATGCGAGAATGGGCTGTCAACACTGATGGAGAACACTTCTACGCCTAAAGACTGCAGTGTGGTATAGCCAACGGCTATATGTGATATTTCGGTGGGTCAGACAAAGGTAAAGTCACCGGGATAGAAGCACAGTACAACCCACTTGCCTGCAAAATCTTCGAGATTCACCTCTGTGATCGAGCCCTTGTGAAAAGCCTTGGCTTTAAACAGGGGCGCCTTTTTGGTTACCAACATAATTAAACTACCTCCTTCATAAAAATATTTTATTTTTCTTGCCATAATAATAAAAAATCTTTCTTGAAGCAGTCTAATTAAAAAAAATTATTAATTCCTTAAGCCACCTTTAATTTTTTCTTAAGTCTGGTGCAGCAATAGACCTTGAAGCATACTTAAGCCCCGTACCAGACGGGGCTTAAGTTGATTTTAACATTTTTTTCGTTGTAGGGCGGGATTCACCCGCCAATATTGTGCGGCTAAAGCCGCACCTGCAGTTACGGTCGTCAGTCGTCGGACGTCGAATGTCGGTTTATCCTGCATTCCATTGCGGCCGCAGAGCCTCCTGTTCTTGTAGGGTCGGCTTCAGCCGACCATGTGCGGAGTAATCCGCACAGTTCTAACATCTCACGTCTCACGTCTCACATCCCACGGTCTCACGTCTCACATCTCACGTCCCACGTCTCACGTCTCACATCCCACGGTCTCACGTCTCACATCTCACGTCTCACGTCTCAAATGATGTGTCCCCGTTCTGCTAACCGGCTAAGCCGTGCCTATTTCTTCATCAGGTCACGCCGGTCAGCCACCCGCTTGGCCTTGCCTTCGCTTCTGGGGATGGTCCTGGGCTCTACAAACTTGATCTTGACATTAATATTGAGAACGCTCAGAAGTTTATGACGGATTCTGCTTTCCAGTTTTTCCAGCTGTTTTACCTCGTCGAAAAACATTTTTTCAGACAGTTCCACCCATATCTCCAGATCGTCAAGATCACCCTTGCGGTCAACCACCAGGAGGTAATGCGGCTCAGTTTCGCCGAACTCAAGCAGAACGCTCTCCACCTGGGATGGGAACACATTGACTCCCCGGATAATCAGCATGTCATCAGTGCGGCCTGTCACTCTCTTCATCCGCACGTGGGTCCGCCCACAGGTGCATTTTTCCTGGTGCAAGGTGGAAATATCCCTGGTGCGGTAACGCAGCAGGGGAATGCCCTCTTTCGTAATGGTGGTCAGGACAAGCTCACCTTGCTTTCCGTACGGCAGTACTTCCTCTGTATCCGGGTCGATGATTTCAGCGATAAAGTGATCCTCAAATATGTGGGATCCCTGCTTAGCCTGGCATTCCATCGCTACTCCTGGTCCCATGACTTCGCTGAGTCCGTAGATATCCAGAGCAGTGATATTCATTTTTGACTCCAGCTGGCTCCTCATGTTCTCTGTCCAGGGTTCGGCTCCGAAAACACCCGCCCGGAGCGGCAGCTTTTTAAAATCAACTCCCGCCGCAATCCCTTCTTCTGCCAGGAAAAGTGCGTAAGAAGGCGTACAGGCAAGTATGGTCGTACCGAAATCCTGCATCAGCATCAGCTGCCGCGCAGTGTTGCCGCCGGACATGGGCAACACGGAGGCGCCCAGGCGCTCAACCCCGTAGTGGGCGCCAAGCCCGCCGGTGAAAAGGCCGTAGCCGTAGGCAACCTGGATAATGTCGTCTTTGTCGCCGCCAGCCATAACCAAGCTGCGGGCAATCAGGTCAGCCCAGTTTGATATGTCCTTTTTCGTGTAGCCGACCACGGAAGGTTTTCCGGTGGTTCCGGAAGACGCGTGCAGGCGGATGATCCTGTCCATCGGAGCAGAAAAAAGCCCGTATGGGTAATTGTCCCTGAGGTCCTGTTTGTATGTGAAAGGCAGCTTCTTGATGTCTTCCAGTGTCTTAATGTCCCCTGGTTCTATCCCCCGCTCTTTAAATTTCTTCTTGTAAAACGGTACGGCCCGGTAAACTTTTTTTACGGTTGTCTGCAGCCTGTCCAGCTGCAGCTGCTCAAGCTTTTCCCGGGGCATGGTTTCATGCTCGGGATCATAGTAAGCCTTCCGTAATACTTTACCTGGTGACTTTGGTGACTGAATCATTTAAACATATCCTCCTGTCTTTAAAGCGCCGCCGCGGGCTGCACGACTCTTGTGCGGCCCAGGTAGGCCTGCTGGACCCTGTTATCCCCCATTATATCCTGTGAACAGCCGCTCAGAACTATGCTGCCGCGTTCCATTACCAGGGCACGGTCAGCTACTTTAAGCGCCGCGGCTGTATTCTGTTCCACCAGAATAATCGTCACCCCGGTCTGCTTTAAATCTGCCAGGGTGGACATGATTTCACGCACTACCAGCGGGGCCAGCCCTACAGATGGTTCATCGAGCAGCAGCAGCCTGGGACGAGCCATCAGACCGCGCCCGATTGCCAGCATCTGCTGCAAACCACCGCTCAGTGTACCGGCAGGATGGTTTTCTCTGCCTCTGAGAGCTGGAAACAGGTCCAGAACATTTTCCACATCTATTATAACCCCATTCTTTTCAGAACGGTAGCGGTGATATGCGCCTAATAAAAGATTATCCTTCACAGTCAGGGAATTAAAAATTTCCCTGCGCTCCGGCACAAGGCTGATACCCTGCTTTACCATATGATCCGGAGCTTTGCCTGAAAGAGATACTCCGTTTAAGAGGATCTCGCCTTTTTTAATCTTGTACAGTCCCGCCAGCGCGCCAAGCAGTGTGCTTTTCCCGGCCCCGTTTGACCCGAGCACGGCCAGCATTTCCCCCTCGGAAACCTGGAGTGAAAGGCCCCGCAGCGCCTGAACCCACCCGTGACAGACTTCTAAACCTTTTATTTCAAGCAACCTGATCATCCTCCCCAAGGTAAGCTTTGATCACTTTCGGGTCTGCCTGTATCGCTTCCGGCGTCCCTTCCGCCAATGCTTCACCAAAATTCAAAACCATGATCCTGTCCGCTACTTCCATTACCGTCTCCATATCATGCTCAACCAACACCATGGAATTTCCCTGCTCCCGCAATTGCTTCAAGTATACAGCCAAAGTCTTGGTCTCAGCGCTGTTCAGCCCTGCAGCCGGTTCATCCAGCAGCACCAGCCGCGGATTGGAGGCCATGGAGCGGGCAATTTCCAGAAGGCGCTGCTGACCAAAGGGAAGTGCTGCGGCCGGCAGACCGGCCTGGTCTTCCAGTCCCACATCTGCCAGTAATTTCAGCGACTCTCGTTTAATCCGTTTGTTTTCGTCAGCAGAGCCGGGCCAGCGGGCAAACGATTTCAGGAAACCGGTTTTCCCTTTCAAATGGGCGCCGGCCATTACATTATCCAGTACTGTCATATTGCCAAAAAGCTGGAGGTTTTGAAAAGTCCTGGTCAGGCCCATAGCGGCGATGCGGTGTGTTTTCATGCCCTGCAGCAGTTTACCCATGAAAACCATGGAACCCGTATCTGGTTCAAGCATCCCGGTGATCAGGTTGAAAACCGTGGTTTTTCCGGCTCCATTAGGCCCGATCAGGGCAAATATTTCCCCTTCTCCGACACTGAAACTGATATCTTTTACTGCCATCACACCGCCGAAATGTTTGTTAAGGCCGCTTATTTCCAGAAGCATTTATTTAACCTCCTCTACACTGGGTTTATTGTAAAGATTCATGACTGCGCCCAGTCCCTCTGGTTTAATGATCATGACCAGCATCAGGATAAGACCGAAGAATATAATCTGGTACTCTCCTCCCGCCCCGGGTATCACCAGCGGCACCGCCCAGCGCAGGACTTCTCCCAAGGCAACAATCAGGCCGGCCCCCAGCAGGGGTCCCCAGAAGGTGCCCAGGCCGCCCAAAACTGCCATCAGCACAAACTGTATGGAGGTATGAAAGCCAAAGGGAGAGGGACTGATAAAGGTAACATAGTAAGCGTACAGACCTCCCGCCAGACCGGCTAAAACCGCGCTGAATATGAATGCCTGCAGCTTCAATCCGGCGGTATCGATGCCGGACGTTTCAGACGCGTGCTCGCTTTCCCTCACTGCCTTCAGCGCCCTGCCAATCCGTGAATTAATCAGGTTGTTAACACCCAGGGATACCAGCAATACAATTGCCCAGACCAGGTAATAAAACTTTATATCCCGGTCAAAGACAAGTCCCCCAAAGGACAGATATGGAATCCCGCTCATCCCGGAAGGCCCCCCGGTTACCCCCTTCAGTTCGTTGAAGAGGATATGGACCAGGATGCCGAAAGCCAGTGTAGCCAGGGCCAGGTACAATTCTTTGAGTTTCAGAGTCGGCCCGCCTATAATTGCCGCCACAAGCCCGGGCAGGATCAAGGAAGCGATAAGCGCCGGCACTGTAGGCCACTGATAAGTCGTGGTGAGGACAGCCACCGTGTAGCCTCCCATTCCGAAAAAAGCGGCGTGGCCTAATGACATCTGCCCGGCATAGCCCATCAGGATACCCAATCCGATGACAATTATTGTATAAAGACCGATTACAATAAGCACTCCCAGCAGGTAATTGCTCTTTATAAATAATGGAATGGCCATGAAAACCAGGATCAGAATAATCCACAGAGCAATGTTTTTTTTCATCAGTTAATCTCCCTTGTTCGGGGACATATCCGAAACCAGGATATGTCCCCGTTCCGCTGTCGAGCCTCATCCGATAGTTGTAGGGTCGGCTTTAGCCGACCATTGTGCGGCTGAAGCCGCACCTACAATTTTCAGGTCTTTCTCACGTCCCACGTCCCACGTCTCACGTCTCACGTCCCAAATCACACTTTGCGGCCGATGGTTCCCAGCAGTCCTTCCGGGCGCAGCATCAGCATGGCCAGCAGCACTACCAGTGCTACCGCATCCTTTAACCCGGACGACACCAGGCCGGCGCTGTATACTTCCAGGATGCCGAGGATGAAACCGCCCAGTACAGCCCCGCCAATATTATGCATGCCGCCGATGGCGGCGGCCACGAACCCCTTAACTCCCAGCATAAATCCCATATCGTATGTAGCCAGGGTGATCGGTGCTATGAATATACCGGCTGCCGCACCGATAGCCCCGCTGCCGGCGAAAGCCAGCAGCGACATGGTGCCCGGATTAATTCCCACCAGCAGGGCAGCAGTACGGTTGATTACACAGGCCCGCACCGCTTTCCCCAGGTAGGTCAGTTCAAAAAACACATACAGCCCGGTTACGATAACGAATGTCAGGCCTAAAACCCATAGGGTCTGCAGGTTAATTGCCGCACCGCCCATCTGTAAAGGGTCGCCGGCAGAAAACGCCGGCAGTGAAACCGGGTCGGTACCCCAGACCAGCAATGCCAGCCCGCGCAGGAAAATCGAGAGTCCGACGGTAATGATGATCAGGGTCAGGCTGCTGGATTCCCTGGCCGGGTTGATCACTGCACGCTCCACCAGGCCGCCGAGTAGTGCTATAAGGGCTACCGAAACCAGGAAGGCCGCTGCCAGCGGCAGGCCTGCCACGTACAGGCTCGCAGCCAGCAGGGCTCCCAGCGCCACAAACTCACCCTGGGCAAGGTTGAGAACGCCCGTAATATTGTATGTGGTTACCAGGGCCAGGGCGATCAGGGAATAGATGCTGCCAAGGGTTAAGCCCGAGAATAAAAGCTGCAGGAGCTGGGAGGATAAGTCCAATTTATTCACCTCATTGACAATTGTTTATTTAATCAGTTTCCATTTGCCGTTCTCAATCCGGACCATAACCATGGAATCTTCCGCTAAACCGTTGTGATCGCTCGCCGACATATTGAACACTCCGGATACACCGCTGTAATTCTGGGTGTTTTCAAGCGCATCACGGATGGCTGCCCGGTCCGCCCCGGCTTTTTCAAGAGCGTTAACCAGCAGGTAAAAACCGTCCCAGGCGTACCCGCCGAAAGAATTGGGAGGAGAGTTGTATTTCTTGGTGTACTCCTCAATGTAAGTATTTAAAACCTTCTTCTGGGGATCGCTGTCCGGTATCTGGTCTGCTACGATTAGCTTGCCGATGGGCAGGATCACGCCGTCCGCCGCACCCTGAGCCAGGTCGATGAAGTTCTGGTTACCGACACCGTGGCTGTGCAACAGTGGTATGCCCATGTTCAGGTCCTTAAAATTCTTGGTGATAATCGAGGCGGACGGAGGAATCGCCCAAACCACCGCTGCCTGTGCCCCGCTGGTTTTAACCCTGGTAAGCTGCGGGGTCATATCCTTGTCAGTAGCCTCGAATTTCTCCTCAACCACAATTTTCACCCCGTTAGCCTGCGCTGCAGCGGTAAAAGCTATCCTGCCCCCGTCTCCGTATGCGTTATTCATATACAGGAAGGCCACGTTGGTCAAACCTTTTTCTTTCAGGTAACCCATCAGCCTGTTGATGGTGATAATGTCGCTCTGGGCGGTTTTGAACACCCACTGCCTTTCCCCGACCGGCTCCACAATTTTACTGGAGGCGGCAAGGGAGATCATCGGCACTTTTTCTTTCTGCACCGTGTCAATCATTGACATCGACGGGCCGCTCGAGCTGCAGCCCAGCACAGCCAGTACTTTCTCCTGGTCAATCAGTTTTTTAACTGCGAGGACCGCTTCGGTTTCATCACTCTTGTTGTCCAGGATAGTCAGTTCGAGGGGATGGCCGTTGATGCCGCCGGCGGCGTTCACCTTGTCAGCCAGCATCTGGAGGGTGTTTTTCTCTGGCACACCCAGCGATGAAGAGGTCCCGCTGATATCAATTACCGCGCCGATCTTGTAGGGTTCTTTGCCGGCAGTTGTTTTCCCGGTGTCTTTACTTCCCCCGCAGCCGCTTAAAAGCAACCCTGCTGTAATGATGACAGTTATGATACCGGTTAAAATTATATTTCTTTTCAATCCTTTTTCCCCCTTGATTTTATGTAGTGACGGGATAAGTATATTATTAACGCTTTTATTCCAGTAATTAAAGAAAGCGCTTCACCCCCTGCCTAAAAACTATTTACCATCCCTGGAAAACAATAAACCACAGCCTTCGTGGGGACGAAAGCTGTGGCTCTCCGCGGTACCACCCCGTTTGGTTATCAACTAACCCACTTTAATAAGGTACAAATACTCCTCACCTGCACAGATGCCGCAAAATAAAAAAACTTCTCCCCCGTTAGGGGCGAAAAGCTTGTTTCGCGGTACCACCCTATTTGACTTTTTAAAAAGTCATCTTGTTGGCAGGGTACGGGAATAATTCCTTATACCCCCTTCCTTTTAACGGCGGAAGACTCCGGCCGGACCTACTTGCCTTAACGGTTTCAGCCCGGAAACTCGGTGGAGAACTTCGCTGGGTCGTGCAGTGAAAGCGTTTTCAGTCACGGCGCTTTCTCCCTGAAATGCTGTTTCCCAACTACTTTTCCACTTCATCGTTTGTAATGATATGTTACTATTGTTCATATAATACCAGTTTTCGGCAGCACAAGTCAAGAAAAAATACCGTTCTGCGATTTTTTTCTGTGATAAAAATATTTTTCGGGACAAAGAGAAAAGCTTTCATAAAATGCAAAGGAAATAAACCCTGCTCATTGAATAATTAATGTATAATCTCTCCGAGCCCGTTCAGCCTGACAGCAGCAGCTAAGGCGGCGGGACGTTAGGGTGTCCGGGAAACCGCGGCGCCTCCCATTGTGGAAAGGAGGGCAAAGGGTATCTTAACACACCCGGCAGCCCTGTAAATAACGGCTGCTTTATTTTTTGCATGATGAAAACATTGTGGAGGTAGGACAATGGATGACTGTGCCATGATGGCCAGTAATATCAAATATCACAGGGGAAACAAGCAGATCCTGGATGTGGAAAAGTTCTGCGTGAATAAAGGCGAGACCATGGCCCTGATCGGCATCAACGGCTCAGGTAAGAGCACCCTGGTCCAGGTGCTGGCCCTGTTGTTGAAGCCGGACGAGGGAAGTTTGTTTTTCCACGGGGAGGAGATTACGCCGCAAAAAATGCTGCAATTCCGGAGAAGAATGGCCCTGGTATTCCAGGAGTCGCTCCTCCTGGACACGACAGTTTATAATAATGTAGCCTCCGGACTCCGGCTCCGTGGTCACAAAAAATCTGAGATCGACGCGCGTGTAAAGGACTGGCTGAAAAAGTTTGGTGTCGAGTCTTTGGCAAGCAGCTCAACCCGCTTTCTCTCCGGGGGCGAGGCCCATAGGATAAGCCTGGCCAGGGCTCTGGTTATGGATCCTGAGGTGCTTTTCCTTGATGAACCTTTTGCCGCCCTGGACTTCCCTACTAAAAAGGCCCTGATCAGTGAATTCAGCGACATCCTTAAGGCCACAAAAATCAGCACTGTCTTTGTTACTCATGATCCGCATGAGATACCGGTCCTGGCCGACAGGGTCACGGTGCTGGAAGCCGGGCGGGTAATCCAGAGCAGTACTACACAAGATCTTTTCGCCCACCCGGTTAATGACTATGTTGCCTTTATGGCCAATGCCATAAAATAAACCCCGTGCGCCATGGAGATGCGCCATGGGGACTCGTGCGCCAGGGGGACGGTTCTTGTGTCGCACTTTTGTCGTTGAATGAAACCAGACAGTAGAAAGGGGACACATCCGAGTTCAGGATATGTCCCCAATTGTATGTTCCGGTTGGAATTCGTTGTAATTAGTCAGGCTTAGCGGCTGTTATCAGCTTACCCGTCGGTTTTCAACCTTGCTCGGGATATAGAGATGTAAGTTTTCATGGTTGATATTGCGTATGTGCAGGGTGTGAGACCATACTTTGTTTTTCCGCATCACAAATCCGATAAAAGCTACCGGGATCCAGGTCAGGGCGAATATCGGGTAGAAGAACAGCCACCAGAAAGCTTTTATATTCACTTTTTCCAGTACCAAACCAATGCTGAAATAAATGAACTGGGAGAAAAAGCTTACAGCTGCCATTAACGGCTTATCATAGACCTGTTCATACATGAATATATTGCCAATCATACCTAAACCGGTGAACATCAGGAAGAACGGCTGAATCAGATACATGGCGCCGTCAATCATGGCAAAATTCCTGGTACGGAATCCCTCCAAGAACAATTTGCCCGCATAACGTCCGGCAACGTTGGTATGGCCCTGCATCCAGCGCTTGCGCTGGCGCCAGGACTGCATCAGTTTCAGCGGCTTCTCGTCGTAAACTTTAGCGTCATGAGCCCAGCAGACTTTAATGTTATTCATCAGCGCCTTGGTCTGAAACTCCAGGTCTTCGGTCAGGGAAGTCATGCCCCAGCCGTACTTCTTAAGCATTTCCACCGAAAGGCACATGCCCGTGCCGCCGAGAGCGCAGGTCAGGCCTAAATTGTACTTGGAAAGCTGCCAGAAACGGTTGGTCAGGATGTAGCTGATATAGATTGCTTTTGTGATCCAGGTGTCATCCGCGTTCTTGGTATCCAGGTAACCCTGAATGAGTTTTTCTCCTTTTAACAGGTGCCCGTTCATGATTGTAAGGAAGTTGCTGGCCACAAGGTTGTCCGCATCAAAGACACACACAGCGTCGTATTGGATGTCCAGGGCAAAGATTTTATTAAACGTGTATTCCAAGGCATAGCCTTTGCCCATATCAACCTGGTTGAAGCGCTCGATAACGGCGGCGCCTTTTTCTTCTGCGATTTTGGCAGTGCTGTCCGTACAGTTGTCAGCTACAACATAAATATCGTACAGCTCTTTCGGATAATCCAGATCATGCAGGTTGCTGATCAATTCACCGATCACCTTTTCTTCATTGTGAGCGGCAACTACAATGGCGAACCGGGAAGCAGGCGGCAAAATGTCATCTTTATACTTGCGGAAAAACCCAAATAAAGAGATAACAAAAAAGTAAAAATAATATATGGTTATAAAAAACTGGGCGCCGTAATATATCGCCTCCATGGCCATCTCCTTTGCAAAAAAAAAGGTTTTCTAAAAACACATATCAGGGTAAGGTTCTGCCAATTGCGAAAAAATCCTTCTTTTATTTTATATGTGCACTCAAAAAGTCATTTTAGTCTGTCTGCGCACAAATGTCAAGGGGGGTGGCCACAATCTGTAATCCCTTCTGCTGCCTGGGCTAAACACGGCATGCTGCATTTTTGACAGGACATACTTTCATTGCTTTTTTTAAGAGCATACCAAGGAAGCAAGAGAACCGTCCCCCCTGCTTCCCCCGGCTGTTACTGGCTGATCTCCACGATATCGCGGTCTTGCAGTACATAGTCTTTCATCACCGACTGCCCAGCGTATTTTACTGATCCCCAGACCCTGGCGTTTTTCATCAAACGGGGCAGATCACGGTGAATAAATTCCGCCAGGTCCAGGACAGTGCTGCCACGCTTCAGGATAAACGGTGTTTTCATGTCCGGCTCCCGTCCGGGTATTTTAGTATAGACCCTGATCACTGCGAGCATTTGAAAGATTTTTGCCCGCAAATCCTCCAGGCCCAAGCCGGTTTTGCCGGACACGGGAAAGAGTTCAATTCCGGCGGGTCCCAGTTCCTTGATAATCTGCATGTTATCAATGCTTTGCGGCAGGTCCGCCCTGGCCGCCAACACCAGTACGTTGGACGGAGACACCCCGCGCTCGCCCGGCGCTGCAGCTTCAAACACAATCTTTTTTTCTTTCAGGTAGTGAAGGCAGAACTCAAGCTGTTCCAGGCAGTCGTCACCGGCGGCATCAACCATTACCAGCAGGATGTCTGCACTGCGCAGGGTTCCCGAAAGACCGGTCGGAATGATCTCTGCCGTCACGGGAGGAGTATCAACCAGCTGGATGAAAATATCCTCATAGGGCATCATCCCAGCCAGCGGTATTGTCGTGGTAAAAGGGTAATCAGCTATTTTCGGCTTTGCCCTGGTCATGGCAGCGAGAAAGGATGACTTGCCCGTGTTGGGAAAGCCCAGCAGCGCCACCTGTCCCGCCCCCTGGCGCTCGATACTGTAAGGGTCGGCGCGGCTGACACTGGCCTTCTTCATCCCCTCCTGCCTGAACTTGGAAAGGCGCTTTTTTAGATCTGCCTGCATCTTTTCGGTGCCTTTGTGTTTGGGAATGACCGCCAGCATTTCCTCCAGCGCCGCGATCTTTTCCTCAACGGAAACAGCTTTTTTAAACGCTTCCTCAGCATTATAGTATTGGGGTGTAAGGTTGGCCGGCAAAAGGACCACCTGCCTTCTTCAAATCATTCTTTCTATAATGATACATTACATGAATCTTCAGAAAAAATAAAGCCGTACTTGCAGCGGCGCAACAGTTAAAAATCTCCAAATATCTTTGACATCTGCCCATGATAAATGGCGTCATATAAATCTTGATAATTTCTTCACATTTTCCCTATAAGATATTGAAGATTTATTGATACGATACCTTTAAAAAGAAGGAGGTTTTAATAATGAAAATTAAAAATTGGCTGGCAGGAGTGGTTGTTGCAGCACTGCTGGGGGGAGTGCTCCTGGTGGGAGTCCCGGCAGCAAAGGCTTTTGCAGTGGGAAACCAGTCCGGAAGGCAATCCGGCCAGGGCTACGGACTTAAGATGGGCCAAAATCAAGGCAGCATGTCGACAAATGTGGCAGATTTCCTGGGCATCACCCAGGAGGACCTGCAGGCAGCACGCCAGTCCGGCAAATCCATGGTGCAGATCGCGACTGAAAACGGCAAAAGCGAGCAGGATCTGGTAGAGTATGTCATCGGTCAGCGCAGCGACTGGCTCGACCAGCTGGTCAGCGACGGCAAAATCACGCAGGAGCAGGCAGACCAGCGCAGCCAGCAGATGACTGAGCAGGTGAAGGAAAACCTTAGCCGCACCGAAGTTGGTCCTAATCCCTCCGGAAACGCCGCGGGTAAAGGCAATAGGACCGCCGGTGATTGTACTGGAGCAGGAATGGGTAAAGCCCTGGGAAGCGGCCAGGGTAATGGCAGCGGCAACACCGGAGCAGGCGCGGGGCTTGGTAGCGGATCTGGTGCCGGTCAGGGCAACGGCAGCGGCCAGGGCCTCTGTGCCCGGGATGGGACCGGGACCGGAGTTTGCACACAAAAATAACAGTGCGTTAGTTGGAACAAGCCGGGTTCACCCGGCTTGTTTTTTATTTACATCACAGCCCTGTTATTTGGGGACACTCTGCTTAACTCTTAGATGACTGAGCAGACATCATCTCTGCTTTCAGGTGCAGATAAGCTATCAGGGTCTCCGGATCCTTTATCCCACCTCTGTCATATAACTGCTCGAACTCTTTAAACGTAAGCCATTCCACTCTATCAACGTCTGTGTCTTCTACTGACTTGCTCTGTTCTACGCTGCTGAGCCTCGCTCTGTATATGGACATTTGCGATTCACTTGAATCACAAACACCATAGTATTTGTAGATAGGTTTTTCGCTTAAATATTCAATGTCGGCAGCGTTGATATCGCATTCCTCGTATAATTCTTCTATCAGCGTCTCGCGTCCTGTAAATCCGTCCTTGTCCATTAATCCCGACGGTGTCTGGTAAAGCATTTCATCTACACACGGGCGATACTGTCTGACTAAAGCGACCTTGTCCTCTGCATCAGTGACTATCACTGTAACAGCATCCTTTATCTCAAGCCGTTCCAAAATCCTTTTCTTACCCTTTATGGTGGTCTCCAGCTGCTCTACAGAGATGAATCCTTTATACAGGTATTTCTTATCTTCCATTGATCTTATCTCCTCATGTCCATGAAATTTTTGTAGAAAAATTCATCACTTCATTTGAGAGCCCTTCAACTATCACTCGTTCTAATTTTGTCCAGACCTTTGCCTGAGACACCTGCCGCATCCGTGTAACTGCTCGCTCCCGTCGCAAAGTTTGATATCCCCGCCTTCGATCTTCAGAATGTTTCCTTCAACCAGGACCTCCGCGACCTTCCTGCGGGCATCATTGTATATCCTCTGCACAGTCGTGCGGGCAACATTCATTCTTTCCGCACACTCTTCCTGCGTCATGGCCTCCAAATCTATAAGAC
>CAYNIY010000008.1:0-46247 GCA_964397525.1 uncultured Eubacteriales bacterium | reverse complement strand
TTTCCGCCCAAGCACTGATTTGCTTCTCTGCCCAGTGGTTTTGTATATCAGACGGGTTTGCTAAAGACTGGCCTGCGAACATTAAAATCAAAATTGCTGCCAAACCGGCGACCATTAAAACTTTTCTTTTTACACTCATCACAGAACCTCCTTGCATGTCTTTTTGATGCTTTAACTTTACCTCGGTGACCTCCTCCCGAAAAAATAAAAGCCGGGCTCATGTTGCGAAAAGAAGCCGGCCCGGCCTAAAATCCAAACTCTCCTTTTCGCAATGGAAGGCGCATAGGTTTCCCTGTGTACCCTGCCGGCCAAAAACCATGGCTTAAATGCTTTAGGCAATTTGGCTCGGAGAGAAAAAATATTTAATTATAATAAAAGACAAAGCCTTATTTAAAGCAAATAAAGCTTTGCCCTCCTTTCCACACTGGGAGGCATAATAGTTTCCCGTTATACCCTACGGCCCTGAAACCATACAAATCAATCAGGTTTAACAAAGCTCGGAGAACACATATACAATTTATTTATCTTCAAATTTCAACATCAAGCACAAAATTCCTGCTGATGTTTTAAAAAAAATCAAGCCTGGCATTGCCCTTATGGTAGTCAAGTGCTAAAACAGTTTCAGTGCAGCTTCGAGCTGTTCGAGAAAGAACCGGTTCTCATCAGGAGTGCCGATGGTGATCCGGGCAAAGGTATGATATCCCCAGAAGCTTCCCGGCCTGATAATTACTCCTCTATTCAACAGTTCGGGGAACAGGTACTGCATATCCACACCCAAATCGGCAAATACAAAATTGGCTTCGGTGGGAACATAAGAAATGCCGAGCTTCTCCAATCCACTGCAAATAACCTCTTTGCCTTCTTGGTAGACATCATTGACCTGACGTATAAACTCGCTGTCAGCAAGGGCTTCCAGGGCGCCGGCCTGGACTACCCGGTTGGCGGCAAACGGTTCCCTGATCTTTTCCATCTGTCTGACGTAATCAGGCCTGGTCATGCCGTAACCCAGGCGCAGCCCGGCAAGTCCGTATATTTTGGAGAAAGTCCGGAAGATTATAACATCTTTTTCTTTGCGCAAGTGCTGCAGGCTGTCCGGGTAGCGTTTGTCATTGACATACTCATGATAAGCCTCATCCAGCACCAATATCACCCCCGGCGGCAAATAACCGGCCAGCAATTCCAGATCGCCTGCTTGCATCGTAGTCCCAGTAGGATTATTGGGATTGCAGATAAAGATCATTTTTGTTTTCGAAGTGACGGCGTTACATATGTCCCCCACGTCGAAACGGAAATTTTTCAGGGGCACCTCGACAGGTATGCCGCCGGCTATGACCGTGCCGGTACGGTAGGCTGCAAAGGTGGGCACAGGGATGATCACCTCGTCCCCGCTGTTGACAAAGGTGTTAATCACCAGGGGGATTAAATTGTCCACACCATTGCCAAATATAAAATTACCGGTCGCAAGCGCATGCTTCCGGGCAAGAGCTTCTCTCAGCTCATGGCAGCCGCCGTCCGGGTACAAGTTTACCTCCCCTAAAACTTTTACCATCCTCGCCACAGCCTTTGGTGAGGGGCCCAGGGGATTTTCATTGGAGGCCAGTCTGACGACGCGTCCCGTCAAGCCCAGTTCACGCCTGACTTCTTCCACCGGTTTGCCTGGGACATACGGGGTAAGGCCAGCCAGGCCATTTCTGAAAATATTATTATCTTCCCGGCACATTTTTAATCACCTTTCTGCTATGGAGCAAGCAATATTTTGCATGCCTTTTTATCAGTGGCGGTTAGCATTTTGAAAGCGGAAGCAGCGGATTCCAATGGCAGCACATGGGTAATCATTTGATCGGCTTCCGGCATACCGCCTGCCAAAAGCTCGACAGCCTTATGCAGGTCAGCCGTTTCATAGGCGTCCTCTCCGGCCAGCTCAAGTTCCTTAATAACAATTTCATTGGGATCAATCGTTGCCTTTTCCTCGTACAAGCCGGCCATCACCAGCTTGCCCCGCGGTTCAAGCCACCTAAGCGCGCCGACCAGGGTTGACTCCAACCCCACCGCTTCCACCACCGTATCCGGCATGTCACATTCGCCCGCCGGGAACGAGTCCAAACAAGCAGCACCCAGCCTGCCGGCCAACGCAAGCCTGTCCGGTGATATGTCTATCACGGTTATCCGCCGCACATGCATAGCCTTCGCGGCTAAGACAGTGAGCAGGCCAATCGGACCGGCGCCGATAACGCCAAGATGTTTCGCCCCTGAAAAACGGCCCTGGTGTGCAATATGCAGCGCTACTGCCAGTGGTTCCACCAGGGCTGCCCGGCGAAGATCAAGCGAATCTGGTACCTTTATCAATTTTTTTTCGTCCAGGACCAGGTACTTGGCAAAACAGCCGGGCATAACCTCACCGATAAATCCCAGGCCGGGGCATAGGTTATAAGCCCCCTCCCCACACCACCGGCAGGCACCGCAGGGTACACGCGGGTCACCCACAACATGGTCGCCGGGATGCACCGCTGTTACACCCTCGCCAACCTGCTCCACCACACCGGAAAATTCATGCCCCATGGTTTCAGGGATGGAGGTAACAAACATACCTTTTCTGAATATATGCAGGTCGGAGCCGCAGATGCCAGCGAAAGTAACTTTGATCAGAGCCTGACCAGGGCCGCACACTGGCTTTGGTAAATTTTCAACACGGATATCTCCGATCCCGTAATAACGGGCGGCAAGCAAAAGCAGTCACCTCCAAAGCAGCATCCACATCAGCTGCTGTTATTGCAAGTGCATTTTTAATCATCCTAAGCGGCAACGATGTCATCCTGTGCGGCAGCAATGTCATCCTGAGCGCAGCGAAGGATCTTATAAAAGGAAGCAAGAGAACCGTCCCCCTGCTTCCAACATAGATGGCTATTACTCTTTTGCGAACCGCTCCGAGATCGCATTGCCGTGAGCGGTAAAACCCTCGTACTCAGCCAGTTTGACCATGGCATCCCTCAGATTGGCCAGGCCATCCTGCGAAAAATACTCGAAAGTTACAGTCTTATAGAAATCAGCGGTCTTCAGCCCGCCTGCTACTGTTGCTTTACGGCCGGTGGGCAGGACATGGTTGGGTCCGGAGCCAAAACAGCCGGTGGATAGAGGAGTATAAGGTCCCAAATAGATGCCGCCCGCGTTCTTTATTTTCTGCATATCGTGCAGCGGCTCGGCAGTCATGATCTCCAAGTGCTCTCCGGCATACTCGTTAACATAGGCTATTGACTCCTCAAATGAATCGGTAAGGATTATGGCGCCATACTTTTTCAGCGACTCAACCACAAAATTTTTCCTGTAATCATTCAAACGCTCGATGTGCCGGCCTATTTTCTCCTGCACAGCATAAGCCAGTGCAGGCACATGGGTAACCAGCACCCCCGCCGAATCCAACCCATGTTCACTTTGGATACAGATATCAGCGGCGGCATATTCCGGATTGGCTGTTTCGTCGGCAAGGATGATACCCTCACCGGGGCCGGCCAAGGTTCCTATTTCCACCACGCCGTGCAGCAGCTTAAAAGCCGCCAGCACCCACTTGCTGCCTGGGCCGACAATTTTATCAACCTTGGGTATCGTTTGGGTGCCGTGAGCCATAGCTGCCACTGCCTGGCTGCCGCCCACTCTGAAGACCGCATCCGCTCCACAGATATCACATGCGATCAGGGTTCCCGGGGGGATCGCGCCGTCAGGCGCCGAGGGAGTACACACATAAACATTTGGCACCCCGGCCACTTTGGCCGGCAGGACTGACATCATTACCGCGGAGGGAAACCAACCCCTGCCGCCCGGCACATAACAGCCGACCTTTTCCAGTGGTATTATTATTTGTCCTGCTACCAGGCCGGGAGAAACCTCGGTAGACCACATCTTGTTGGGCATCTGGGCAGCATGAAAACGCTTGACGTTACCGGCCAGGATCCTGATCGCCTCGATGGTTTCGCTATCCACTTTATGGTACGCTTCTTCAATTTCTTCCCGGGAAATCCTGATTTGTTCCTGGCTGATAGAGATATCCTCAAATTTTTTGATATAGTCCACCAGCGCCTGATCGCCTTGTTCTCTAATATCAGTTATTACTTTTTCAACATCAGCCATAATCGATTCGGTTTCAGTTTCACTTCTCTTTAAAATCCTGGCATAGTCATCGGCCGGCATGTCTTTGAGCCTGTATATCTGAATGTACATTTCTTCACATTCCCCTTCTGCTTTGTATAAGGACAGGAAAGCCCCCACGGATGCTCCTCCGGGGGGCTTCAAGTGCACCCTGTTAAAAATCGTAAATATTTATTTACAATTTACATATAACATATAGCTATTTTTTCCACAAACTGCTCAGCTTGTTTTCCCACAGCCGCGGGTCGTCAGCCTTGACATCTGTCGGCACCAGCGGCCCCTGCAGGATGATAAAAGCGCCTTCCTCAGCCCATGTGTTTTGCACAACCTTGGCCGGAGACCATAGAGCGCCTTCCTTTGTAATTGTATCACCGATCTTTGGAGTCGGTTTGCCATTCTTAATATCATAGAGGTACTGAACAGCCATCTCGGCAGAGTCGAAAGCCGGCTGCTCAACAATGGCCAGCGCCTTACCCTGGTTAATCAGCTCCAGCCCTTCCGGCCCAATACAGATTCCGGCAATGCCAAAATCCTTCGGATCCAGGCCAGCCGCCTCAATGGCGGATACTGCTCCAGGCCCCATGATATCCGGAGTATGCACATAAACGCCTAAAACATCCTTGCCATAACGGGTCAGCAGGTCGCTGGTCCGCTCATGGGAATCAACATCATTCCATTTTCCTTCGCCCTGCACTACTTTGAGCTGCGGGTACTGGTCGGTTACCGCACGGAGGCCTTTGGTGCAGGATTGAGTGAACATGTCACCCAGCGCGCCGGTTATTTCTATGACCACACCGCTGGGCACTACGCCGCCATTGCGGTCCTTGATCCCCTGCACGAAAGCTTCCGCCGCTTTCTTGCTGGACTGTTCAATATCAAAAGAGATGAAGTAATCAACCTTGCCGCCTTCCGGAGAAGTATCAAGCGCTATAACTGGTATGCCGGCTTCATTCAGCTTTTTGATGCCGGGAACGATAGCTTTCAGGTCTACCGCACCGGCCATGATAAACCCGTCAACCTTCTGGGTAATGAAGGTGTCCATTATTTCCATGATTTTCATGGAATCAGCCTGGCCGTCTTTGATATCCACCTTGACGCCCAACTCCTGGGCCTTACCCTCAGCGCCCTTTACAAATGCCTGGACAAAAGGTGCGCCGGGCTCTTTAATAACCATGCCAAAATTCAGCTGTTGCTGCGGCTGTTTAGCCTGTTCAGCAGTTTTTTGGGTGGCGCAGCCAGCCAGCAGGACAGCTGCAATCAGAGTAACCAGCAGGTATTTCAACCATTTGAAACGCATTACAATACCCCCTAATTTTTATTTTCAATTTGAATGCATTAAAAACCTTACCTATTGCTGGTTATCACCTCCTAATATTAAATGCTGCAGCATTAATCTCCATGCTCCTGGATCGTTAATCTTCTGACCTGTTCCTGGTGCAGCAGGTAGTTTCGCACTTTAATGCGCACCCGGTCCAGTACAATAGCCACAAAAATGAGCACCCCCTGGGTGGCGTAAACCAGGGTTACGCCTACTCCCAGCAGGTTAAGTGAATTTGAAAACATACCGAGCAGCAGCGCTCCGCCCAACATGCCAAGCGGTGTGCCTTTGCCTCCCTCCAGGCTTGCCCCGCCTAAAATTGCACCGGCAAAAGCCAGGAGTACCATCCCTTCACCCATTGTATTTGATACCGAATTCTGGCGGCCGGCGGCCAGCAGGCCGGCTACTGCGGCCAGCAGACCGGCTATAACAAACGCATAAATAATCATCCGGTTAGTATTGATCCCGGAAATATAACTGGCCTTGGCGTTACCGCCGGTGGCCATAAAATGCCTGCCGAATGATGTATACTGCATGATAAAGTGAAAAATCAGGAAAATTGCAAACACTATGGGCACAGCTACCGGAATGTTGCCGATCATCCTGGCCTGACCAGCGAATGTATAAACTTTGTCCAGTGGAAATATTGAGAGGGGGATCAGGAACAATGCCAGGCCCCTCAAAATGATCATCATGGAAAGAGTCTGCAGGAAAGGGTTAACTTCTATTTTAGCGATACAGAATCCGTTGAAAAAACCAATTAGAGCTCCTATAGCCAGGGTTAATATAATAGCAGTTACCGGATCCAGAGTGAAAGGCAGCCAGCGCATGGCCAACAACATAGCCACACCGGGGGCAAAAACCAGAGTGGACTCGATAGACAGGTCGAGATGGCCGATGACCAGGATCAATCCCTCTCCCAGTACAAGCATGCTCATGATAGCCGAGTGGTAAAGAATATTTACCAGGTTGCCATAAGTGGCAAACATTGGCGTAAACATGGCGTTCAGCAGGAAAAAACCGGCTAATATTACCCAGATCAGGTTTTCCAGCAGAAAAAGCTCCAGCTGTAACTTCTTTGGCATCTAACTGCTCCTATTCCGCTTATTAATTTACAAAAAATATATTAGGGGCTTTTATCACCTGCGCCGCCCTGAATGGCCAGGTATAAATCCCCTTCCCTGAAATCACCGCGTAATAACTCCCCGGTGATCCTGCCTTTATAAATGATTAATATCCGGTCGCAAATGCTGATCAGTTCTTCGAGACCGGGTGAAGTTATGATCACACCCGCGTCTTTGCATAAATTATTTTTTATTATGTTTAATATCCCCTGCTTGGCGGAGATATCCACTCCCTTGGTCGGCTCGTCCAGCAGGAAAACATGCGGCTGGGCCGCTGATATTTTACCCACGACCACTTTTTGCTTGTTGCCGCCGCTGAGCTGGCTGACCTCCTGCTCAGGTGAGGCAACCTTTATATCTAATTCATTAATAAGCCTTTTGACTACCTCTTTTTCTTTTTTTCTGTTGACAATTATGCCTTTTGTTATTTTATTTAAAGAATTCAGGACCAAATTCTCCCTGACACTCAGGATTTTGATCAGCCCTTCCTTTTCCCTGTCCTCAGGCAGGTAAACGACACCTTCTTTAAGAGCTTCCGAGGGCGCCGCAAAACGCCTCTTCTTTCCATTTACATGTATAACACCATGATCCGGGTGATCTATGCCGATAATACCTTTAAATATCTCGGTCCTGCCGCTGCCCCTCAGCCCGGCAAGGCCCAGGATCTCCCCCTTGTTGAGATCAAAAGTGATATTTTGATAGACACCCAGCCTGGTTAAGTTTTCCACCGAGAGCACCGGCTCTCCCTTTTCTTTTAACAGTAACGAAGACGAAACGCCTGAGTTAATTTCATTTTCTGCACCTTCACCAACGATCAGGGCTGAGAGTGTGTCTTTGTCCAGATCCGCACAGTCTTTCGTGACAATGCTGCGCCCATCGCGCAGGACGGTAACCCGGTCACATACTTTGAGCAGTTCTTCTGCCCTGTGGGATATGAATAGTATGGTGTTGCCTGCCTCTTTTCTTTCTTTAATGATCCTGTACAGTATATCTTCATCTTTTTGAGATAATGAAGCCGAAGCTTCATCCAGTATAATGATCTGTGCTTCTTCAACATAACAGGCCTTGAGCACCAGCAGCAGCTGCTGTTCACTGATGGACAGGTCGCCAGCTTTGATGTGGACGTTCATATGCAAGCCGGCCTTTTTTACTACCCCTTCCGCTTTAGTATAGAGTGCCTGCCAGTTGATCAGCCTTCCCATCCGGGTATAATCTGAGATGAAGAGGTTTTCCGCCACGGTAAAATCCAGGATCAGCTGCGGCTCCTGGGGGACAAAGGCGATCTTTCTCTTTCTGGCACTTATCCTTGAAAAGCTGTCATAGCTTTTGTCACCAATAAATATCTGCCCACCGGTCGGCGTGTTGATCCCCGCGATAATTTCTACAAGGGTGGATTTCCCTGCCCCGTTTCTGCCGATAATCCCATGCACTTCGCCCTTTATGACTTCTAAATTGACTTTGTGCAGCGCCACAGTGCCGGGGTAAATTTTAGATATGTCCTGCAACTTGAACGCTGCGGCTTCCGCATGTACGGTTGCTGCAGCATTAAGATCTAGTTTTGTCAAGGCTTTACGCCCTTTCCACAGGTTTTTAACTGTTTAACCCCTGCGCAGGTCAGCCGAACGCTGGTGTGCTTTCAGTCCTTCCAACCCGGCCAGGTGGGAACAGGCTCCGGCCAGGCTTGCTGCGCCCGCAGCGGTCAGTTTCTGGTAGGATGCCACTTTGATGAACATCCCTGCCCATACTCCGCTGGAGTAGCGGGAGCCGCCCATGGTCGGCAGAATATGGTTTGTACCTGAGATATAATCGCCGAATGCTACGGGTGCGTTTTCGCCGATAAAAAGTGAACCGTAGTTATGAAGTAAATTAATAAGATCATTATTTATTGCTGTCTGCAGCACAAGGTGCTCCGGGGCAAACTGGTCGGATATTGCGGCAGCCTCCGCCAGGCTGTCCACCAGTATTACCTGCCCATTATCCTCCCAGGCCTCCAGTGCCGTCTTGCCGGTTCCCAGAGCAGCGCCCTCGCTGTATATGGAATCCTGCACATTTCCGGCCAGAGTGCGGCTGGTCGTCACCAGGATACTCCTGGCTAAGGGATCATGCTCACACTGGGCCAGCAGGTCGCAGGCTACAAATGCTGGCCGGGCGTGCTCATCAGCAATGATCAGCACTTCGCTGGGACCGGCCAGAATGTCTATACCCACAGAACCGCTGACCTGCCTTTTGGCTTCGGTCACATAAACATTACCCGGCCCCACGATCATGTCAACTCTGGGTATGCTGACGGTCCCGCAGGCATAGGCTGCCACGGCCTGGGCACCGCCCATAATGTAAATTTCGTCAGCGCCGGCGATATCCATGGCCACCAGCACAGCCGGGTGAATTCCCGAGTAGATTTTTGACGGCGGTGAGCAGGCAGCTACCCTCTTGACGCCTGCCGCTTTAGCCGGAATAATCGACATCAGGGCGGAGGAAGGAAGCGGGTAACGCCCGCCAGGTATGTAAGCTCCGCAGGATGAAATGGGAATCAGCCTGTGGCCAAGAACAACTCCCGGTGAACTCACGTATTCCAAGGGCAGCAGGCATCCGAGCTGTTTTTCCGCAAAGGTTTTGATCCGGCTCGCGGCCAGCCGCAAATATTCAATCGTCTGCTCATCTACCTGCCGGTAGGCCTGCCTTATTTCCTCCGACGTTACCCTTAAAGCGCTGACATCAACCCCGTCATAGCGTCTGGTCAATTCCATCAGTGCCTGATCACCCCGGCACCGGACGTCTTCAATGATTTTCACAACATCTTCCCTGATGCTGTCCATTCTTCCGCTTATCTCAGCTTTTGCTTTTTTTAAAAATATCACTATTCTCCGCCGCCTCAATATTTAATTTTCATATAAACTGTTAATGGTCAAAAAGAAAAATTCAAACAACAAGCTCATCAAATAAAATACCACGGAACAGGGTGAAATTCCTGCACCTGTACGATACAAATCCAGATGTGAATACAATCATTACAGGTATGATTAATGTAGTTGTCACCTTTTATTTTTTGCTGGACGATTAGGAGTATAATGATATAAAAGATCCGTCTTTTATCTGCTCACAAGTCCTGTAAATATTTATCCAGCCTATTATTTGCTCTTAAATATTTAACGAGTTCGACAAGGAGGAGGCCGGTTATAATTCCGGTGGGTATGGAGGAAAGCAGCATGATCGGCAGGTAGTAAAAGATCCCGGAAAAATTAAGAATCAAGGCGGCCATCGCCAGCTGCCCCAAGTTGTGGGCAATAGCCCCGGCAATACTGACACCTACCAAGCTGAAGCCGGAATAGACGTGCAGCAGCAAAGCCATCATGCAGACAGCAGCAAGGGTACCGCTGAAACTCATAAAAAAGCCCACCCCAAACAACGTGCCGCTCAGCATAGCGCCGAGAATGGTCCGCAAGACACTGATATGCACCGCTGTCTTAAAATTAAAAAGGACTAGAGCCAGCAATGTAATAATGTTGGCTAAGCCAAGCTTTACACCCGGGATCGGGATTGGATTGGGCAGGAGACTTTCCATGTAATGAAGAACAGACGCCTGGGCAACCAACATGGCTATGACGGCTAGTTTTTTCGTGGGAGTCAAGTGCTTCAGCTCTCCTCAAACGCAGGATATGGTTATATTTGTAAAATAAACCTGTACCCACTTTTTTACGGCAACCGACACACATATTATATTATAATATATGATATGACACTTATCTTTTTAAGGAGCTTCTAAATGATAGGGATTCGACTGGGTCAATATATTTACGGAAATTCACTATTGCATGTATTGGATCCCCGGACCAAAATAATATGCTGCTCACTCTTGGTCCTTGCGGTTTTAATGAATTATAGCTGGTATAATCTGTTCTTCTACGTTATATTAATGGCTGCCGCCATCTGGATCGCCGGGATGAAATTGCGCTTTATCTTCAGCAGCCTGCGCCATATTAGGTACCTGCTTTTGGTCACTTTCATTTTCCAGGCCTTCCTGACACCCGGCGAACCCGTCCTGAATATCGGCAGGTTAAATATAACGCAGCAAGGCTTGGATCTCGGCATGATCAATTTATTTCGTTTGCTGGTCTTGTATTTTGGTTCTATGGTATTATTGATGACGACCTCGCCTCTTAACCTATCGGCAGGTATTGAATACCTGTTATTGCCCCTCAGCAAACTGAAAATACCGGTACACAATTTTTCTACAATCCTCAGCATTTCCTTTCGCTTCATCCCCACGCTGATTGAAGAAGCGGCGAGAATTAAGGATGCCCAACAATCAAGGGGGGCCCGGTTTGAATCCCCAAATCTTGTGCTGAGGCTTAAGAGCTACCTGGCAATTCTGATCCCCTTATTTGAATCATCACTGTCACGGGCCGGTGAATTGGGTGAGGCGATGGACAGCCGCTGTTACACCCAACATCCCAACCAACTGCGCATCAGCAGTTTAAAGCTGCAGGGCCGGGATATAGCTGTACTGTTTTTTATGATTGCAGTATCTGGCGCCGGGATAATTTTCCCTTACATGAGATAGCAAGGAGCAGTCCGATGGATAAACAGGGCATAGAATTAAATAATGTCACTAAAATATATAAAAACAGCACAGCTGAAAAACCTGCTCTTCAGGATGTGACCTTATCAATCCAGCCAGGGGAATATCTTGGACTGATGGGCATGAACGGTTCAGGAAAATCAACCCTAATCAGGCTCCTCAATAGCTTGATTTTACCTACCGGAGGCAAGGTTTGTGTTGATGGCATGGATACCAGCAGGCCTGAAAATATTTCTCAAATCCGGCGGCTGGTGGGCATGGTCTTCCAGAATCCAGACAACCAGCTGATCTGCCCAATAGTGGAAGAGGAATTAGCTTTTGGCCCTGAAAACCTGGGATTGCCGCTGCCTGAAATCAAGCGGCGCGTAGCATGGGCGCTGCAGACTGTGGGTCTCGAAGAGATGAGGCATCATTCTCCGCACCTGCTCTCCGGCGGACAAAAACAGATAGCAGCGCTGGCTTCAGTGCTGGCCATGCTGCCCAAATACCTTGTTCTCGATGAGCCCATGTCCATGTTGGATCCCTCAAGCAGATCGGATTTGCTGGAGCAGCTGAAAACCTTAAACACCAAAAACGGCATGACGATCATTTTGTGCAGCCACAACCCTGAAGATTTGATCCACGCCCAAAGGCTCGTAGTGCTCAACCAGGGCTCTATATCCCTGCAGGGCACACCAAGAGATGTATATGCCCAGGAAGCACAACTAGCGGCTGTCGGTTTGGAATCACCGGCCGTTTACCAGCTCATCGGCCGGCTTGGCCGGGCCGGTCACAATATGCCCGGAGGCATCAATACAATTCCGGATTTGGTGGAGTATATATGCCGCATATAATACAGGTCAAAGATCTTAATTACATTTACTTGCCAGGCTCTCCATATGAGCGACACGCGCTTAAGAATATTAATCTTTCCCTGGAGCAGGGTGAATTTCTGGGCATATTCGGGCCTAATGGATCGGGCAAATCCACATTGGCCCAGCATTTTAACGGGCTACTGCTGCCAGCCAGCGGGAGCGTGTCCGTGTGCGGCTTGGATACCGCTGACAAGAAAATGCGGCATGAGCTCTGGAAAAAAGTAAGCCTGGTTTTCCAGTATCCCGAGCAGCAGATTTTCCAGGTTACGGTCTATGATGAAGTTGCTTATGGCCCCCGTAACCTGGGGATCGGTGAGGCGGAAGTCAAAGACCGGGTGTACGGCGCCCTGGATCAGGTGGGGTTGTTATCTAAGGACACGGTGCAGTTGGCTCCTTTCAGTCTGAGCGGAGGGATAAAAAGAAGAGTGGCCATTGCAAGCTTGCTGGCCTTGGAACCGGAGATCCTGGTCCTCGATGAACCGATGGCTGGGTTGGATTTGTCAGGACGCCGCCTGATTGTCGACATCATCAAAAAGCGTCAGGAGAGAAGGAAAACGGCGGTCATGATTTCTCATAACCTGAAGGATATAATTGCCCTGGCTGATAAGATTGCTGTGCTGGACCGGGGCTGCCTGGTTTTCTTCGGAACAGTTGGGAAATTATTAGAAAGTAAAGATATCCTGGCTCATTTTCGCCTGGAGTTACCCGAGTACCTGCAGGTCATGCATGCATTGGCTGATAGAGGGTTTCAAGTTTGTACCGATATTAACAGCATCACCGAAGCCGGTGATGAGATCGTCAGATTGCTGTCTTAGTTCTCAATGGTTACTACTGCCCGGTTGGGCAGGCAAACCGCTGTATCGCCCGCCTCTTCCAGCCAGCCTGTCTTGACACAGATCTTGTCGGGACAGTCCGCTTCCTTAAACCTTATCCGCCCCTTTTCCACCTCAACGATTTCCTTGTATTTCCCCGGCAGCATGATTTCCCGGGATTCTGAAACAGCATCCAAATCAATTCTTTCGATAATTTGCCCGTTTTGAGTAATGACCGCTATGCGGTGGTTTTCCGCCTGCATCCCCTGATACCAGCGCAAGCCTCCCCAGATCAGTACTGAAAGCAGCAGGATTGCCCCGAGGAGCACAAAATCATTTTTTCTCATTGGTTTCCCGCCCGGCGGTCTAGCAGTTCGCGGGTTTCCCGCTCCACTTCCGCCTGAAAAAAGGATCCGTCCAGGCCCAGTGCTACCGTGAGGTTATCCCGGACAATGGCTGCCAGCGTCTTCTTGCGCTGCGTGAAGGCCGGGTCATAATGAAGGATGAAAACATAGAGCCGGGCAGCGTCAGATTCTATCCTCCCGCAGCGGCACTCTTCAAAATCAAGCCCATATATTTGCCCGGAAGCCTCTTCATACAAGAAATTGCGCAGGTGAATATCACCCAATATACATTGACACCCTTTCTCTTTGCGAGTCAGGTTATAGAAGCCCACCAGCCAGACACATATTTTGCTGAAGATTTTTCGGGCATGGCTGAGCCCAATGTCCTCGATCAGGTCAACGACAGGGGTACCTTTAATATACTTATATTTGATTCTCAAACCCGGTTCGTCAACCGACAGCCGGACAGGAATCAGAAGGCCGGAATTCTCCAGTAAATCTCCAATCTCTTTTTCCATTTGAAAGCGGTTAAGGTCACTGAATGTCTTGATCACGACGTCACCATGCCGCACAACCTCATTCTTCTTGCTTGGCAGGCGCTCGCCGCCTTTCAGATTATTCATGGCGGCTCTCCTGCCCTATCCATTCCGGCTGGCCTGTCCAGGGCGCGACGACCACTTCGATCAAGTCCGCCAGTTTAGCCGCTGCGGTTATGGCGTTGATCACCGGCAGTCCCCGGTATTCGGTCAAACGGTTGGATATCTGTCCTGCTATGGCAAACACCCCCGCACGCTTTCTCTCCTCTACCTCCGCCTCGGTATGGGCTGTGATAATCCCGGGTCCCAAAAAATCCTGAGCCCCTTCCAGGATCACAAAATCATGGTCATAGAAGCGCAATATTTCACCCAGTGAAAGCCGGGCCTGAAACATTACATCCGTTTCATAAAGCCCCCGGGCAGTTACCAGCTGGGAACCTGCTGCCTTGTGCCGGTAAGTGTTGGTCCCCTCACGATCCATGGCAAATCCTTCAAAATGGATATCTTTCATTGACCCAACAGTATAGTTTCTCCGCCGCAGTTCAGCTGCCAGCGCTTCCACGGTAGTGGTCTTCCCTGATTTGCTGGTACCTATAATGGAAAACACTTTCATGATGATTTCCTTCCCGCACAGCACTTTTCACATATATTTAAGAAAATACCAGATCATGATCAGGACTGTCAACAAGCCGCTGATGATCATCACCCCGTAGTCCTGCCAGGTAGCCACAAGCGATCGATAACTGGTGCGAGTGGGGCAAGCCCGGAAGCCGCGCATCTCAATGGACATGGCGATAGCCCGGGATTTGATCAGCGCCCCGCCCACCACCGGCTGAAACAGGCTGGTCATGACCTCTAACTTTTGCCGTAAGGGCAGCGTTTTCAGATTAATGCCCCGCAGCTGAATGGCAATTTTGGCATTTTGGAATTCCTCTGCAAATACAGGCAGGAAACGTATGCCCATAGAGGCCATAAAGGCCACCTCGTAAGGCAGTTTCCATTGAACCAGGCCCTGAATGATCTCCCGGCTGTTGGAAGTGGATAATATACCGGCGGAGGCTACGATGATCAACATCCGCAGGACGAATTCCCCTGCCGCCATCAATCCGCCGGTAGTAATGAGTTTCAGGCTGCCGATCATGATCAGCGCTTGTCCAGCTGGTGTAAATATGCTCTGCATGACAGCGATAAAAACAACCATACTGATCAGCACTCTGGCCTTCCTGATCATCTCCCAGGGGCTTACCCCGAAAAGCAACAGGAGCAGTAGTGAGACCGCGAAAAGTCCGCCTAAAAAAGCCCAGTGGGTTATAAGCACAGCAGACGAAGAAAGGCAGGCGATCAGGCACAGTTTCGTCCTGGGATCCAGTTTAACGGCGCCTGTCATCGGTTATTTGCCCTCCTTCCATGCGCAGGACACGCTGGGCGTTTGCGTCCACAAAGCCCCGGTTATGGCTGATCAGGAGCATCCCCATACCGCTGTCCCGCAATTTGCCCAGCACCCCGTTTAAGATTTCTATCCTCTTATCATCCATTCCGGTGGTCGGTTCATCCAGTACCAGGTATTTCGGTTCTAAGGCCAGGCAGGCGGCCAAAACAACCCTTTTCTTTTCACCCCAGCTCAAATTCAAGGGAAAAGCATGCCGCAAATGCTCAATTTCAAAGAGTGCCAGGAGGGATTCTGTAATTCGGGAAATATTATCCCGGCTGGCACCCCGGTATTTTAAACCAAAGGCAATTTCTTCCTCGACGGAAATGGCGAACAGCTGCTGCATTGGATTCTGAAAGCTATAACCCACCATCCGGCCGATATGCGCAAGCGGAAGCGCTGCCGCATCTTCCCCGAATAGGAAATGAGAGCCCGACCAGGGCTTTAAGATCCCCACCAGGAGCTTACCCAATGTGGTCTTTCCGCCCCCGTTGGGCCCCACCAGGGCCACAGTTTCCTCTGTAAACAGGGACAGGCTCAGGTGATCAATGAAGACTGCATCCCGATGGTAAGAAAACACCATTTCCCGGACTTCGATGGCAGTTTCCTTAGACATCAGCTACCACCTTCCCAGCGACAGAGAGGCGTTCCAGCCCGCCCTTGTTTAAATACCAAATCTGGTCTGCTATGTCCATATTGTTTTTATCATGCTCAATCATGATCAATGTCTTGCCCTGCTGCTTCAGTGCCAGCAAAGCCCCCTTTATTTTGGGCCTGGTTGCCTCGTCCAATTGAGACAGGCTCTCGTCTAACACGAATATGTCCGGGGACATGGTCAGGACCCCGCCCAGGGCGACTAATTGCTTCTGACCACCAGAAAGTCGGCTGGGGTTAGCCAGGCGTAAGTCTGTCAAACCAAGCTGTGCCAGGGTTTTGTCTATCCTCTCCCCGATTTCCTGCCGTGGAAGACATAGGTTTTCCGGTCCAAAGGCCAGCTCATCCTCCACGGTAGGAAAAAAAATTTGGCTGTCCGGATCCTGAAATACGATTCCGATCCTGCCCTGCCAGCTTACCTCACCCCTGAAATCTCCTTTGATCAAGTTCGGGATCACCCCGCAGAGGCAATAGCCCAGGGTGCTTTTGCCGCACCCTGACGGACCGGTAATGGCCGCAATCTGTCCCTGTTCCAGTACAAATGATATCTTGTCCAGCACCGGGACGGCCTGGCCCTTATAGCTGAATGTTACTGCCCTTGCTTCCACTGCCTTCATGAGTAGGGTTAATCCACCTTTTCTATCTTGCGTCCAGTTCGACAACGTATTTGGCCCAACGCTGGCTGAAGCTGTCCCCCCGTATGACGATCATGTAGGGTCCTTGTCCATTCGCTTCGCCGTAGCTCCCCAAATACTTGCCGTTGTCCTTGTAAACCAGGTATATATTGTCCAATTCCTCAATTTCTTCGATCGCCAGCGGTACCACATAACCGTCCACAGAACGGACTTCCACCCGGCTCTTGCCTTCCAGGGATATTCCGGCAGCCGGAAAGAGAGCCGAAAAAGGAATTCCTGTATAAATATGCTCTTCCGGCGATTTCATGATACTGCTCTTCAGCCTGGCAGTAAACTCCGTGGCGGTGAGCTGGCTGAGGGTGACCATTGTCAGGCGGGCCACCTCAGTGCCCTGATCCAAAACAGCAATTTCGGCAGCGCTGAGAAGAGCTGCTTTTTCCCGGGCATATTTCATGTTAATACCGGCAGCGATAGCCGTGATCACCAGCAGCAGCGCCAGTACAGTTATAATTATCCTGGTGTTCTTTTTCATTCTCATCCCTGCAGTTTTTATTTACTAATCCTTTTATTGCCGCTGCTCTCATATGTTCAATTTCCTGAGACGCATGAGCACCAGCCAGGCCAGCAACCCGCCCAGGGCTCCGGACAGGGCTCCGGCGCTGATGGAAAGGAGCAGCGGGACCATCGGCAGCCGGAAAAATACCAGGTTGGCCAGAATCACACCACACAGATTGGCGCCTATCCCGCTGATGAACATAACCATTTTTTCGTCAGGTTCCTGCCTGGTAATCCACAGTATGATGTCCACCGTCAGCCCGGGCAGGGTATAGGTCAGCAGGCTGACGATGCCGTGGGTGCCGTAGACACCGGTGGCAATGACCATGATGGATTGGACCAGGCCGATTAGGGTAGCCGTGCCGCGTTTTTTCACAAAGCCCGCCCCCAGCACCAGCCACATCATGTAAAAGCCTCCGGCCAGGGCTCCGCCGGGTATGAACAACGGCCCGGTTATTATATGGGCCAGGGCTACGACAATGGGTTTGACAGCCACTCCCAGGGCTGCCATCATGGCAATGATAACCAGGTCAAATGCGCCAAACTTATTTAAGAAACCTTTCATCAACTGATTAAAGCTCCTGTCCAATCAATAAAATAGTTGACATTTCACAACTGGCCGAACCATACTCTGCCTGAGCAGTAACTATTTACCTGCCACCTTATTGGCTAGCATGCGGTATACTGTCTCAGCCGCCTCCGCCCGGACGGCTGGCGCCTGAGCGTCAAAGGCGAGTCCCTGACCAGTATCCATAGCCATATGGCTATGCTCCAGGATTCCCAAAGCCTCAGCGTGAGCGATATAAGCCCTGGCCCAATCGCTGATCCTGGTTTCAGCGGCAAACGGCGCCAGCATACCGGCAGGCACACTGGCAGGGTCCACCTTCACGCCCATAGCCTGCACCACGATGGTAAGCATTTCCTGGCGGTTCAACACCTGATCGGGGCGGAAGGTTCCATCGGTATAGCCATGCAATATACCCAGGGCTGCTGCTTTTTGTACATAGGGGAAATGCCAGTCAGTCCTTTTTACATCACTGAAACGGTTGCCTGCCGCGGTGTCCGGCTGTTCTCCCAAAGCCAGTATCATCATAACGGCAAACTGGGCTCTGGTCAATGGCTCACCGGGAGCAAACCTGTAATCGCCCATCCCGCTGATGATGCCCTTGCCTGACAGGTCCTCAATAGCCGGGCGGGCCCAGGGATAACCATCCAGATCGCTGAAGGCAATCCCGCCAAGGGCGACCGCCGTTGATGCTACCGCACTATCAGCCTTTCCTGCCCCCACAGCAATAGCCCGGATCTCCGTGCCTTTTTCAACTGCTATCGGCTTGTTCAATTGCGGCTGGTAATAGGATGCGCTCACATTGTAAACAGGGCTGTCGATGGTTGGATCAGTGCCATCAGTGGTATAGTATATCTTGATCATGTCGTAATTGCTGTGCTTCAGCTGAACAGTTGTCCCATCCGGCCCCTCCGACCTGGCGAAGGTGACCTGCGGCCACTGTTCCGGCGGCATGGTGCTGACCTCTATAGTCTGCAGGTACTTAACAAACCAGGGATTGGTCTGCTCCCCTTTCACCCTTTGCCCCATTGTCAGGGCCAGCTCAATGTTGTTCAGCGAATTAAATCCTTCGCTGCTGTCGGAAAAAGCGATTATGACCGGTACCTTCTCTCTGGAGCCGGTTGCCGGGTAGAAGTAACGGTCTTCGAAAAGCTCCTGATAGGTGAAAGTGCGGTTATAGCCGTCGGAGGATATAAACTTTAACTGCTGGGCTGTGTCCTTGATCCCAGCCTGATCAAGTAAATATGAAAGGGCAACCCCTTTGCGGTACATAACCTTGTCGGTAGGGAAGTTGTTGGTCACGGAATAAATATTTTGGCTAATTCCCCTGGTCATCGCTTCGAGTTCTGCCCTGGTAAAGGTTACCTCCTGGCTGACCCCATCCCCTCTAATGTTCAGAATTTCGCTGTTTACATCAGCAGCCAGAACATTTGCCGTCATGACCATGAGCATAACCAAAATGGTCACACCCAGCGCAGCAAGCTTTTTTGCCACTTTACCAAACCTCCCTCATTCTCATTTTCATTGCTGCCATACATCAATGTCATCATTAACTTCAAATAAAAGGGCAGGTTACCCAAACATTTCGTATGGGTAACCCGCCCTTCGCCGAAATAGCTACAGGCCTAGTCTGTTTACTATATATCCTTTGATTATTGTGGCAGCTTCAGCCCTGGTGGCGGTTGCCTGTGGTGCAAAAGTACCATCGGGCCTGCCGCTGATAATGCCGCATCTCTGCATTTCAGCTACAGCAGCAGCCGCCCAGCTGTTGATTTGTGCTTCGTCTGTGAATATACTCTGATCCTGAACATTTTCTAAATCAACCTGTATGGATTTTTTAATGAAGTTGTCCATCATCAATGCAATCTGTTCCCGGGTGATTGGGTCATTGGGACCGAATTTACCGTCTCCGTAACCGCTTACAATGCCACTGGCCACTGCCCAGTTTACGTAATCCGTAAACCAGTCACCCACCAGCACATCTGTGAAACCCGCGCTTTGAGTTCCGGTAACGGTAACTCCGTTAATGGAATTAACCAGCATGGTTACGAATTCAGCTCTGGTTATATTCCCATCCGGATCGAAATTCTCTGCGTCTTTGCCTTTAATCACTTCCCGGGCGGCCAGGAATTCGATATTGCCTTTAGCCCAATGATTAAGGACATCTCTAAATGATACGTCATTATAACCTACTGCATACAAGCTTAGGTGTATTGTTTCAAATACCATACATTTGTTTTCTTCATCATACATTGACAGGACCACCGGGATACTCTCCCCGTTTTCATTGATGTAGTAAACCAGAAGCTTGCTGATGTTTTCTGACGACGCTATGTCATAAGGGATGGTGATCCTGATTTGCTGCCCGCCTAAATCGGTGATCTCCTGACTGCCCTTCAGAATCCTGATATCGACAACCGGTCTTTCGCCCACCAGGATCCTGCTTTTGTCATTCAGGGTGGAATCATCTGAAGTGGTTATAATGATCTTAATCGATTCTTGACTGCCTGCGGCAAGTATTTTTAAAACACCCGGCGGCAGCTCAATGACACCCTGTTCGGTCCTAATGAGCAGTGTAAGGTTCTCTGCTTCTGCCAGGAATTTTATCGCCTCCGGCATGAGAGTAACCTCAGTCTTTTCCACCTCGTCAGGTGTATCAGCGACGGCATTGATCTCCAGTAAGGTTGGCAAAGGAGTGCCCTCTGCCGCCCCTTCTCTCATCTCTGCCAGAGTCTTTTCGATGTCCTCACCTGAAATGATAATGCCGGCTGTATCTCCACTGATTGTGACTTTGACCTGCACTATGTTTGTGACAACAGCAGTTACTGGCTGGATTTGTCCTTGATAGCCGCCAGCTGAACCGGATCCAGAACTGGTTGAGGAAGCACTTACAGTAATGGTCTCAACATCACTGACCCACATAGGTTTGTTCACATGATCCGCATCGATCTGTCCCACCACCAACTGGAGGTTATTGGGAGAACCGTTTCTTTCCCAGGCCAGCATGATCTGGTTGCCCTGGTTGTCAATCCAGTAGACTCCCAGCTCAGCACTGTCCAGGTTAAAGCTGCGGTAATAGCCGTCGGCAGCTGTCACCGTTATACTCTTGGCATCGGAGGTCAAGCCAACTACATCCAACAGGTTCTCCAGATAAACTCCTTTAAAAGTGTCAGTGCCACGGGTGCCATAACTGTTCAGCCAGTCATAGCTGCAGGTTATTGCTTCAATTCCCGGAGCAGACTGCAGTTCCTCGATAGTGAAGTAGGCAGTATTTGTTACCCCTTTACCATCAACAGTCAAGTCGTAATCTCCAGGTATTACGCCGCCGCCACCACCGGCATCGCTTACGATAATGCCTGTAACGCCTTTAATGCGGTTGTCCTTGTTACCTGCCTCGCCGCTGTCGAAGTTTCGGTAAATACGATAGGAAGCAGTAACATCATTGCCATCAGTATCGGCAATTTTGCTTAGGATTTCAGTTCCCTCGCCTACGTCATAAGCCACAAAATAATTCTTAGAAACAAGGTCCGCATATGGAATATTCTCATAGGAAGCCTTTGTGTAGCCGTCACTGGTTTTAATGGTTACCTCAATGTCCTCGGCCGCACCTGCATCGGTCAGCAAGGTACTTAGAAGGGCACCCTTCACATAATGGGTGGTTCCGTTGTAAGGGTAGTTCGCTAAAACCTTTCCGGCGCTATTGGCCAACCCCTTTAGAGTATGAGCATAGGTGCCGCCTACATAATAATCGATATCCTCAGTACCGACGCCGGAAATGGTGAAGGACTCTATGATAACCGGTTCCTCACCACCGTCATTGACAAACTCAAAGGTTTTATAAGCCAGTCCGGCACTGGAGCCAACATATAAGGTGCTCCCCATAAAATCAAGGCTGTAGATGTTGTTCCAGGTTGCTGAGTCCGTCCAGGAACCACTGGCGCCGTTATATTTAGCAGTTATCGACAATGGCGCAGTCGTATTAGGGTCAGCGATGTAGATCACACCATCTGCTGTTGTTCCAAACCAGAGGCCGCCATCAGGATCAATTGTAACCATTCTGATTTCTGAATTACCGGTCAGGCTGCCTGTTCCTAAAAGTTGATCACCGGTAAACTCAGTTGCTGTGCCGTTACTGGCCACATACCAGACTGTGCCGCCTACGTTGGCCAGGTCACTGTAGGAACCGGATGCCACTACCCAGGCACCGCCATCAGCATCTACCGCTATGTCCCGCACCCATACCTGTGCTAGCAGTGAGGATCCAAGTGCGCTGTCATAATCTGCAGTATACTGGTAGGGGGTAATATCACCATTATTGTCCATGTAAGCAAAGCCGCCGACAAAGGGATCTGCTTCAGTACCTGCTCCATTCGGATAGAACCCGCACCAGATACCGCCCTGGTCATCGATTATCAAATTGTCGATTGACATGGCGGGAAATCCGTCGGACTGATCCCAGGTAGTCCAGGTGCCTGTGGTTGGACTGTATTTTGTCAGACCGCCGAACGAGCCGAACCAGATGTTGCCGCTTGTGTCAATCTGGATTTCCTGTACGTAATTGTTGGGAATGGTTTCCGGATCGTCAGCCTCGGTATAATAAGTGATCGCGCCGTCCTTCATATAAGCTACGCCCTTGTTTCCGGAGGGATCGCTGTAACTGGCATTTTGAGTCATCCAGACGCCGCCGTTATTATCCACCGCGACAGCCGAAACAACTGCTGTCTCCAGGTTTGGAGTGCTTGTTTTGTTATAAATGGTAAATGTATTGGCAGTGGCTGCTTTGTAGGCTACGCCGCCGCCATAGGTGCTAACCCACAGCCCGTCAGCAGAATCCATCCAGACAGAGCGGATACCGGCCAGAGGAAGGTTCCCAGCACTATTGTCTGCCGGATAGACATCAAAGACTACCGGTACAGTAACTGTAACCCCTTTCACGTTGGTCACCCGGTTGTACCAGGTGCTGCCGTCGTCATAGTTTCTGTAAATACGCACTGTGGATATAGCCGGGGTGGCTTGTTTGTCTGCATCACTAAATCCTGTCCAGGTATCGCCGCCATCGGTAGATTTATCATAAGCTACAAAATAACCTTTTGCCGCAATGTCTTCCAGGGTCAGACCCATATAATGGCTGGGAGCATAACCATCGGTGGTATTGAGATCAATTTTTACATCGCTGCCGTTAACCCCGGCAGAGGCCAGAAGATCTGTCAGATAAGCGCCTTTAACCATATCGGATGCTGCTTGTTTGGGGGTCGCGCTGTCTCCATCATGATCGCCGAACCAGTTGTAGGTTGTGACCACCTGACCGCCAGAACCCTGGGTTATGTTCTTGATCGTTCGGATATCCATAGCCACTGTCCCGGTTTCCAAACCATAGATATTGAAGTCCTTCTCAATAACCGGTACAGTTCCGCCTGCCCCCACCTTTACCACCATTTTGACAGTATCTTTCAGGCAGGCGCCCTGGTTATTGTGGGTCATCAGTCGCAAAGGACCATCGCTGTTATTTGCCAATGATGTATAGCCATCACTGGTATTACTGGGAACCAGCGGATAACCATTGACTGCATAACCGATGATAATCGGGATCCGGGATGTCCCATCCTGAATGCCGTTTTGCAGTGCATCCAGGCTAAAGATGCTACGCAGTTCCTTGCTGAAGCCATCACCAGCATACACGGTTACTGTAGTGGGATCTGCGATCCCGGAGACGGAACTCGCTTCCTGGAGCGCGAAATCCCAAAGGTTAATGCCCTCCCATTCCTGAGTGCCTATCCAGGTGATGTTCTCCCTCTCTACCAGGGAAGTCATTGCCTCGAACTCTGCCAGCGTATAGGTCTTGTCCAAGAGGATATTATTGCTGCTGTCTACCACTTGGAACTGGAAGGTTTCATCCAGATACTGCTCATATATTGGACTCGAGCTGTGATTCCAGCTGACCATATCAGAAGCGGTAACCTCAATTGCGGTAACATCTTTTAATATTTTATCGCTGTTTACATCGGCAGCATCGGTCTGGCCGACCACCAGGCGAATCGGGCCGCCACTGTTGCCATACACCTCATCATAGCCAGCCTCTGCGGTTTTGTCCTGCACCAATGGTTTGCCGTCCTCAGGATCAGGATTGTCTACGGATGCAGAACCGTAAGCCAGGATCATCTGCAGATCATCAATGACCATATTTTGACCGTTGATATAGTCCGATTTATACACTTCAACCAAATCAAATGTGTAGCTGGTGGCATCCGCACAGGTAACAATCACCTGATCAGCATTGGGCTTTAGACCAACATCAGTTGAGCTCAGGAAATCATACAGGGGAATGCCCCGGTAACGCAGCTGGGATTGGCTGTCTGTACTCTTCCTGATATTATAATCAGCAGTCACAGCCAGAGTCTGTTTGCCTTCTATTTCAGCTACCGTGAAAGCTTTAGCCTCAGACAAGCGAGTGCCTTCACCGGAAAAGGTAACAGTATTGCCTGCCAGGTTGCTGTAAGGCAGTTCTGTGTGTGCATAATTATCCGGTGACAAGTTGATGGTTATAGAAGTTAATGACGTTAAAGAATCAGAAGCAGCAGCATCTGCCGTCGCCCGCGGGAACATAACAGCCAGAGGGCCACCGTTGTTCTTCACGGTTATAGTATGTTCATAGGGTGTCCCGGCTGCTAGTGTTACGGTGCTCTCATAACCCAAAGCCGGATCTTTACTGTTTACCATTGGCGCACCGTTCTTGGCATATGCGATGAGCGGCGATAGATCGCCCAGCCCGGTGGTGCCATTGTAGCCGGAGAATGCCAACACATCCTCAAGCCCTAATTCCAGCGTATTGGTACCATCGCTGAAAGTAATGGTTCCCTTATAGCCCGGCAACTGCACAACCTGTTCCAGGAAATACCTTAAACTGATGCCTTCATAGAGATCATTATAAAAAACACCGCTCTTGTAAGCTTCATAGAAGCCTTTGATCTTCGCTTCTTTAAGTTTAGCTGTTGTCAGGCTGCCGCCATACAGCAGTTCCTCCAAATCCCCCACTTTATATGTCTGTTCTTTGAGTACTGTACCATCGGCTGATGCACCGGAGATCACCTTCACGTTCAGAGTCGATGATTCGGCAATTCCCTGGTACAAACCACCCAGGTTGGGATTATATTTATGGGTGCTGTAATAGTTGTCCTGGCCAACGATGATCTTATCCAGGAGTTTAGCCTGCTTTGATCCGTTGGCATGGTCGTATGCTAGTTTTCCGGAGATAATTCTTAGTGGCCCGCCGTCGTTGGAAAGCCCGCTCATATATCCATCCAAAGTGTTGCTGATAACATAGGGATAGGAATTGACCCCGTAGGCAACCAGAACCGGATAGCCAGTCCCTCTTAAATCTTCGGCATCGTTACCGGTATAGCTGCCGTCATTCAGATCTTCGGGGCTTTTTTCATAGTATTTGAATAAATCTGGATTTGAAATCTGCTCGATAGTAAACTTATCGAAATCCTTGTAGTTGTCCGTGGCTGAGAAGGAAACAAGGGCATCCTTATCCGCACCTGAAGCAGCTGCTGAGGGGAGACCTGACTTCTGCAGCAATTTCCAGAGCTGTACCCCTTCATATTCATTTACATACCAGTAGGTGCTGTTGGACAAGCTGTATTCATCACGGTAACCCATGCCATCTGACTGTGGCTGACCTTCGGTATCATACAAGACCATATCTTCCAGCTGTTTTACCGTATAATTAACTTCCCGGCCAATTTTATCGCCAGTGACGGTTAATATATACTGGGTATTTTCCGGAGTGTCATAGGGAGTCACATTATGCTTGTAACCCGGGTTATCCGCCTCGGCTATGTAGATATAAGCCGCATTGCCGAATTCGGTATATCCTGGATTCGGGTCGGTGCCAAATGCGCTCTTGTCGTATACCAGCTTAATGGGCCCATCATCGTTATCGAGAGCAGGATCATAACCGGCTGCCCCGTCATAAACGAAGGGCCTGGCCATACTGTCATCGATGCCATCATCGGGAGTCAAATCAATCGCTCCAGTGCCATAAGCAATGATGATCGGTTTGCCGGCTGTTTCCGCAGCCTCAATATCTCCCAGGGTAAACTCGGCTATGGTCTGGCGAATCCGGTTTTTTATCAGCACCACGTCGGCATTCTCGGTCATATTAATGCCGCTGGTACCACTGCCCATATCATTAATGATGTAGGAGAGGCGTATGCCTTCATATTGCATATCCAAGTCAGTTCCGCCTCTGGAGTCTGCAAACACACCTCTGTAAGCTCCTGGGTTCTGCTCTTCCAATTCCCGTAAAGGCAGAGCAATGCTGGAGGTGACCCCGGGGCCTTCAATGGTCAGGGTGGCGCCGGTGATCGCATCAATATCGTAAGGCCCATCCTGTCCGGTAAGTCCACCGTTGGTGATGTGCTTATATTTGCTGTTTGTAAAGTCGATACCGGAGGCAGGAGTGACCGAAATACTGTTGATCATCTTACCGGGGCTGGCGCCGTCCCCATAAAGCGTGAAATAACCAGTGATACCAGAATCGCTCTTGGCAGTACTAAAAATTGCGTTTAGATCGCTGCTGCTTGTGCCTTTTTCATAAGCCAGCATATAATTGGCCCCTATTAACTCTCCAACTGTCTTGGTATAGGTGCTCATGTCATAACCATCAGCAGCGGTAAAACTGACTACTGCATCATCTTCAAAGTTGCTGAGCAATACAGTCATGGGCACGCCTCGGGCGTAGTCTGTTTGCGAACCTGCTTTAGTTGTATAAGTATAACTGCGGTCAGCCCGCGCCATCATCAGGATTTCGCCACGGGTCTTTGCTTTACCATCAATAGTGATAGGGGTCACCGTTACCGCTTCTCCCACAATCACTTTGTTAACTGTCTTGTTAAACAGGGGATTGTTCTGTTCCCAGACATTTTGCTGCCCCACCATTAAGAGCAATGCTTCATCAGCACCTAATGCATCTGTTGAACCGGGAACTGTCTCAGGGAATCCCCTGTCTCCGCCCCGCTCCCAGGCCAGAATGGTCTTGGCCGATTCTGCGCCCATCGCAGCAGCGTCTTCATTACTGTATGTATAATCACCATAAACATCCAGGCTTACTGACAATTCATTGATATTGGGGAAATAATATCTATCAACATCTAATGCCGGTGTTAATAACGGCTTTCCCCTGGTAGCCGAGTCACCGGTTTTGTCAGGATCGAACCTGACCGTGTAGCCATCAGCGGCAACCACATCAATTTCATAGGGGCCATAAACATCCGTGACAACACTTGATTCCTGGAGTAATTTATTAACGGATATACCTTTGCCCAGATAAATACTGCGGGTAGGACTTGTGTTGATGGCCGAAAACAGCTGTGTTGTTTCCTCAAGATCCTTAAGCTCATCCAGCGTATAGGACTTTTCATTGCCTATATTGTCAGCCGTATAGGCATCTCCATTGATTATACCCTGGCCGCTGACGACCAGCACCGGCTGTACCGTATTGCCGGATAATTCATCGGCCGCCCGGGCCATCCAGTTTAAGCCGGGGAAAAAGGGTATTGCAGAGACCATTAAGGCTACCGTCAGTAACAGGGCTATAATTGGCTTCCAGAGCTTACCCGGCATGTGCCGTGAACTTCGCCTGTATTCCATGTCCATTCCTCTCCTCCTTTTACCTTTTCTTCCTCCTGGAACCTGCGATCATAGTGTTCCAGGCGTTCATCTTAATTTGATTGCAGCCTGTAATAAAGAAAAATAAGATCGAAGCCAGGTTATTGTTCTGCCAGGTAACCGGACAAAGATTTTGTCCCATACACACCTCCGTCCTTGGTTAGAATCATGACAGCCTCAACCTGAGGTATTTTCTCTGCTAATGATATTCCCTCTGTTGGCCCTTTGACGAAAAGGGCGGTGGAAAGAATATCGGCCACTGTTGCGGATTTCATAATAACCGTGATCCCCGCGCTGGCCCTGGCCGGTTGGCCGCTAGCAGGATCCAGGATATGATGATAACGTGTACCGTTTACTTCAAAATACCGTTGGTAATCTCCCGAAGAAACCAAGGCAACATCGCTGCCCTTCAGCAATGCCGCTATCCCCTTGGGATTTCTGGGATCTTGGACCCCTACCTTCCAGGGAGTTCCATCAGCTCTTGTCCCCATAGTATAAACATTGCCTCCGGCATTAATTAAAGCGTTTTCTATCCCCAATTCCCTCAGCGCGGCAACAGCCTTGTCCGTAGCATAGCCCTTGGCTACTCCTCCAAAATCCAGCACCATGCCTCTTTCCGGCAAGAAAATGGTCGACTGTTCCGCATCCAGCACAATTTTGTGGTAATCTGTCCTGCTTAAAGCCGCTGCCACATCCGCGGCCAGAGGCACTGTGGGTTTCTCCGTACCAAATCCCCACAGGTTCATGACTCCGCCGATCAGGATGTTAAAAGTACCATCGGTCCGGTCGGACCATTCCAGAGCAGTCTCAATAATTGCATAGACATCTTCGCTTACCTTCACCGGGCCATTGCCTGCCTTCTCATTCACAGCATAAACATCTGATTCTTTTTCAAACCGGTTGGTCAGGCGATCGATTTCCATGAATGCCTCTTCCACTCTATTCAAGCCTGACTCAGCCAGGGCTTTATCCGCCGTAAGCACCTGGCAGGTAATGTAGGTGTCCATGGCAAAAAAATCCCGTTTGTAGCTGTCTGTTTTCGGTTCTCCGCACCCTGCTATCTGCAATACTATAAGCAGGATGATCACTATACGTGTGGTAAACTGTATCTTTTTCATGCTTGACCGGTTTCCTCCCCATGGAAAAATAAAAAACAGGCGGCTAAAAAATGCCACCCGTCAAGAAGCAAGATCATCCAAGATATTCCTTTCCAAACGGGAGGAGTAGCCGTTTCCAACTATTCCCAGCGGTTCATTCTCATAACCTGAAGTCGTAGATAAATGAACTCGGAATATAACATTCTATTTTTTTATTATTTTATCATATATCAGCAGAAAAAGCTTATTCTTATAAAAGATTTGACAACTCAATATCTTTTACAGAAAAAAAGGTTCTTCCTTCGGTGGGCAGTTTTCTGGCTTTTTATTTGTTAAAGAGGTTCTTTATTTCCTTGATGTATGTGCGACGATTTAGAATATAATGAACAACCATCGATATGCCCATGATTAAGCCGCTGACAGCATGGGTGTCGTTAATGAAATTGCGGGTTAGTCCCAACCACATCCCATATTTCAAAAAGTAAAGGATAGCACCGGTACTACAGGAGATTATCCCGCATAAAATTAATATTGTTGCGAGAATTCCTCTGGCTTCACTCAGTTTCATATATTACTCCAAGACTATTTCGATCATATAATTGGTAAAACGCTGTCCGAAGACATCATCCAGAACTATCACCCGCATGGCCCCCGGTTCTCCGTTCTTGGTTGTCAATAACTCTCCGTTGTCCTCATACATAAGGTAGACTGCGTTTTCTGCTAAAACCTCATCCATAGAAATACTCGACATATAGTCATCCACCCCCACTGGCTGAACCCATTTATTGGTGGTAAGCAACTCGGGATCGACCGCTGCGATGACGTTGGCAAGCAAGGTTCCCCGGAAACTATGGGTGGTTGTGCCGGATGTGGAACGAATGCTCATTGTCCTTTTCACGCTGGGCATTTCCCGGATTTCAGCCAGGGTCACTTCTCCTAAGACAACCCCGTATGATCGTATGGCAAGAGTGCCATTTTCCTCCGGTCCATCCCCTTCGGCTTTTTCAAATTTAACCATATAAGGTACGGCATCGGCTACTTCTCCCAGTGCAAGCTCACGAAAAATTCCCATACACGCGTTGACCCCATTAATAATAGCCTCTGTAGTCACGGTTGCTCCGGTAATGATGATAATGTCATTGTCTTTGGCAGCTTCCAGATTGGCCAACTCCAGGTAGGCTGCAGCAGATTTCCCCTGGAACCGCTCTGTGAACCATTTACTGGCCATATCCCGGACATAATGCTCAGTCTCCACATGTTCGACAATTCTCATCCCCATGATGGTCTCGGTTTCCCTGTCAATGCCTACTGCCAGATTTATGGGACCGTTGTGAGCCACCGGTTTGCTAATGAAGGCGTAATCTCCTGACGGGGTAGTGAATACTTTTTTCACTGCCTCAAATTTATTCTGCCTTTCACCTGTTATGGCTTCTTTGGTTAGAATCGTGAAATCCTGAGCTGTATAGTTTTGCCTAAAAATCTCATTGAGAGCTGCCAGTTCTGCCTCTGTGGGCGCTCGCTTTTCACCGCAGCCGTTAAAAAAGACTGGAGCCAGCAGTATCAACAACAGCAGCCATATTTTTTTAATACGCATAGGCAAAAACCTCGCTGTCGTTTTTCCCATAACCGATAACCTTAACCATCAGAGTACCCGGACCGCTCACTAATATTGGTTTGATTAAATCAGGCTGGAAGTAGGATGTGCTGGGATTATAGACCTGGCTGTGCGGTGTGGGCTCAGTCCCGTCCAGAGTATAGTAAAGCTTGACTTTGTCCATATACTCATGCTGCAGGGTAATCCGGTCGCTGTCAAAAGCAGCCTCCGGCACGCTCCAGCTGCCGTTATCAACAGCAGAAACGGTTATTTTTGAGACCATTTGCACCGCAGCCGCCGTGTTAACATCATTAAGGCCAATCTGCCCAATGACCAGCCGCAAATCTCCTTCCCGGACCTGGGATAAATCCTGTCCTTCGGTGAAGGCCCAGGCCAGCATCGGTTTGACTTCCACCGGGTTGTCAGTGCTGCCGTCCAATAGTCCCGGGTAGTAATATCGAGGCCCTAAAAGCTGTTCCCGGGTGAAAACAGCACTGTAGCCGTCACTGGCCTCCACCCGGATGCTGCGGGCATTGCTGCTGATCCCTCCCTGCTCCAAAAAGAAGGCCAGGTCGATCCCTTTGGCTGCTATGAATTTGCGGGTAGGATAATTGTTGACCGAGGAAAATACCTGCTCGGTGTATGCGCCCGTTACGCCCTTCAGATCAGACATGGACAGATAAAGCGGACTGCTCATGCCGTCACCTGTGATGCTTAGAACAGTATCCGCATCGAAGGTGTCTGCAGACGAGGCAAGAGCGCCAATGCTGCCCGGTACGCTTATGTCATCCCCTTTTCTCGCTGCATCATTGCTGGCCCCTGTGTTTGACTGGTTCCCTGGCACCAGCCGGATACGCAGCAGATTGTCAATATCCGTATACCCGGTGCCCTTGTCCCATACCACACCGGTGGCGCCGTTCTCCCGTACAACTAAAATTCCCCGGCTCATATCCTCACCGGCGACGGTGATTTTTTCTCCTGCATTCCCCAGGACATCAAAGCTTTCTGATTTTACAGCCTTCATTCCTGTCTCATACAGCACCTCATCCAGGGCGATGCCTTTCTGCCCATCGAATTGAACAGTTTCGATGTACTCCATCATTTTTTCCGGAAATATAGCCGCGTCAGCATTTGTGGACACCCAGGCTATGTTATGCACATTCATCCCCAGCTTAATATGGGGTGCAATGTTGGTGGGAGCATCCACCCCCTCGATCTTGATGTAATAGCGGGATTTTACCATGTTGATGACTTCATCTTTCTTGAAGCCATCGGATGATTTCATGGTAAAGAAAGCCTTATTGTCTACGTTATCGAGTCTCGAAAAAACCTGTTCCATATCGATGGCATCGTCCTTACTGCCGTAATACTCGTATTCGTAAGGTTCGATGCCCGCAGCCAGGTTTTTAAACACCCAGACGGAGTTGATTGACTTCTCCGGGATCTCCTTGTAGAGGACGATTTTTTCAACTTGTTTGACCCAGTATGGTCCGAATTGACCCTGCACTGCCAAACGGGCCGGAGCATTGTCTTCATCCAGTTTAGCCGTGCCGTCAATGGTCAGTGCCAGCATCAGATCAGGTGTAGCGTCAATAACTTCTTTGGAAAGCAGGCAATAATAGGCGTCTCTTCCTACTACCCCTATGCCGGCATATTCGTCCAGGTTTCCTCCCAGATACTCAATCACTTCCCTCAGATAAGGCCCCGACATTTTAAACTCTTCATTTAAACCTGTAGTTCTTATATAGCTGGCATCCAGATTATACTGGTGAAGTTTACGCAATTCCGCTACCGAGATTTCTGTTAATGATACATCGGCTTCATTTTCCGCACCTAAGCCTTCGACAGTAATTTTCCGGGCTTCATATTCCGGATCACCGCTATCTTTGGTTCTGCTGCCGGCACAGCCTGTCAAGGTCAGGGCCAGCAAAAATAACAGTATCGCCGCCAACAACAATCTTCCTTTGTGGATTTGCGGTTTTTGCATAACGTCCTCCTGTCACCTGGATATCCTGATTATCGAACATTAAAACTGAAGCTGCTGATGCCACTGTCTTTCTTGCCATATCCTGTTACCAGGACCTTAATCACCGTGTCCCTGTTTATGGGTATAGGAACATTTAGCTCAGGCTGGTAGGTGCTGATATTGTACATCGGTGAAAGGGGCGTGGGGTCTGTTTCATCCAGGGTGTAATGAAGCTTGACCAGGCCATAGTGCTTGTGCTGGAGCTTTACCAGTTCTCCGGCTGCTATCACGCCCTCAGCCGGGAAAGTGGTGGCCGGTTCCCAGGCTTCCGCTTCTTCAACGGATACGTTGATTTCAGCAACATTAACCACAAAGGCCGGATTGGTATGCTCCCCCGGATTGCTCTGTCCGAAAATCAGGCAGGGCATATCCGCCGCTACGGCTCCCATATCAGCAGAGCCTTCCTTGTATTCGTAGGCGATGATTGGCTCCACAGCCTCTGCCAGATCAGCTTTCCCTTCCTTCACCTGGGGATAATAGTAACGAGGCAGATCCAAAAGCTGTTCTTTTGTTAAGCTCACCTCGTATGAATCCGGCGAGCGGAAAGTAATGACCCGGGCCGTATCCAGAACACCAGCGGCTTTTATGATGCTGCGCACCGTAATGCCGCGGGCAGCGTAAAACCTGGCCGTGGGCCAGTTGTTAATGGTCGAATATACATGCTGGAAGCCGGAATTCGGCAGGGAGGCCAGCTCCCCATATGTAAATACCTTCTCTTTGTCAAGGCTGCCCCCGCTGACCGTGATGGTTAATTTCTTTTGTTCCGCAGACAGCTCAGGTCCTCTTGTGGAGTCAACAATTGTTCCGGCAGCATCCCTGGTTTCAATAGTTATGCCATCTTTATTGACAGAGATGATGGAATATACTGGCTGCTTGCCGTTGCTGTATGCCTCGTATCCGTATGCAGCCGGGATATACTGCTGCTTGCTCCCGGAAGATACCATCAGGTAGACAATGCCGTCGTCATTCCTCTCCCCCTCGCGCAGCGGGTAAGTGCGCATATAAACATGCTGATGGCCTGAGAGCACCAGATCAACACCGGCAGCTTCCATAACTGGTACAAAGTGCTTCTGTATGGCTGCAGCCCGGTCTATATCTTTGGGAATTGCGACAGAAGGATACGCCGGATGGTGGAACATTACTATTTTATAGGTCTTGTCGGTAGCATGCAAATCGTCATGCAGCCAGTCTATGTCTTCCCGATTGGCCGCTCCCATGGCATTGCTGTCCAAAACTGTAAAATGGGCATCTCCATAATCAAATGAATAGAAAGCGCCTTCCTTGCCGGCAGGGCCGTTTTCAGGCAGCTCAAAAATGGTTTTATATAATTTTGCAATATCGTGGTTGCCAACTGCCGGATAAAGTGAAAGCCTTTCCAAAGCTGCCCCTCCGGCAGTAAAAAAGGCATCCCATTCTGCTTGGTCATTGCCGTCATTGATCAGGTCCCCCCCGATCATGACAAAATCAGGCTTGCTCTCATCTGCGGCAGCCAGCTGCAGCATCTGGCCCCAGTCGCTGTAATCCCCCGTCTCCGGATCTGCCTGGGTATCGCTCATATAAATGAAAGAAAACCCCTCTGAAGCCCGAGCTTTCTTATTGGAATCCGATTGCAGTACAGAGCACCCCGTAACCGCCAGAAGAAACAATAACAGCAGCATTAATAAGGTCATGTTTCTTGGTTTTGTGTTTTTCAATTCAAACGCCGCCTCATTTAGGGAATCTTGATGTTGCCTTGTTGGGTTAATTTCTCATATTGGTTTGTCCGATAAATGACATCATTGTACTGAGAAGATGTATATTTATTGCCATAGGAAGTCATATACATAAATCTTATGGCATTTTCTTTCCTAATCTATTTACTTTAATAATTGTTGATTCAATGCAGTATTTAAAGGAATTTGCCCTGTTAAACACAGAACTTATTCTCTTGGAATCATTTGATTAGCTTTTACATGATCTCACAAAATATTAACCACTTGTTTCCAATAGATATTCATGAGAGCCGCGTTAAATACAAACGCGGCTCTCATATCCGTACATAAATTTTTATTTACCCAGATCGGCCACTGCTTTGCCCGCATCCGGGATGAAAAGCGACTGCCCGTACTTGTCCTTGCCAAAATCTTCGATAGCCTTCTGTGTCTCCGGAGCGATCATAAAGTCAACAAAGGCCTTGGCTCCGTCTTTATTCACCTTGCTGAACTTCTCAGGATTTACCTGCATGACGTGATAAATATTAAGCAGGTCTTTATCTCCTTCACTTAAAATATCCAGCTTGAAATTAGCTTTCTGGGCCAGGTAGGTTGCCCGGTCAGCCAGGGTATAACCCTGCTTTTCATTGGTGATGTTCAAGGTGGCGCCCATGCCGGTACCACTTATCAGGTACCAGGATCCTTCTGGTGTTATACCAGCATTTTTCCAGATAGCTAATTCTTTAGTGTGGGTGCCGGATTTATCGCCGCGTGACACAAAAATAGCTTTTTGGGCCGCTATCTTCTTAAACGCATCTACGGAAGTACTTCCCTTGATGGCGGCGGGGTCGTTAGTCGGTCCGACAACGATAAAGTCGTTGTGCATGACCAACTGGTAATTGATGCCCACTCCGCTGTCCACAAGTGCTTTCTCAGCAGCCGGCGAGTGCACCAGGAGCACGTCAGCTTCACCCTTATTGCCCATTTCCAGAGCAGCACCGCTGCCCACAGATATGATTTTAAGATCGTATCCGGTTTTCTGTTCAAACATTGGTTCCAGTACACCAAGCAGGCCGCTGTCCTGGGTGCTGGTAGTGGTAGCCAGGATCAGGTCTTTCACTGCCGGCTGCGGTGTTGTTGGTTGCTGCGCAGGCTTCGTGCCGCATCCCGCTAAAATCCCCACAGCAAAAATCAACAGTAATACAAAAATGGGTATCGCGTATTTTTTTGCTCTCATTATAATCCTCCTAATCTAAATTATATTCCACAATATTTAAGTATATCTTGGATCGGCAGCTAACACCTCCTTTGAAAATAATTGCCGGGCAAGCTGCGAAAAACAAAGCCGGCCCGGCAAAAAATACCGTTCCAACTCTCCTTTTCTCAATGGAAGGCGCACCGGTTTCCCAGCACACCCTGGCGGCTATGAACCTTAGCATGTGTAGCTTTAGGCTGCATGGCTCGAAGAGTAAATGTTATGTATGATGTTATAAATAATACTGTTTATGTTTTTTCTGATAATAGAACTTAAACGAACACTTCAACAATTTAAATTCTTTATTTCTTTGTCTTTCCCTGCAAATAGACGCATATTTTTTGGTTGCTAAATAATATTTTCATAGTGATAAAAATTAATAAGTATTTATCTTATGTATCTCAACACATAAGCCCCGGACAACAAATCCAGGGCTTACTGTTTCATGTGTAATTAAAAATAAGGCTAAAACATGTAAATATGCCATAATATGAGAACAAATTATCAGTGTCTGACAATTGAACACAGGCTTACAAAGCTATTATTAAAGACTTTTCCCGTTTTCTGACTCAGGGCAGAAACGAGTAATACCCAGCAATGCAGCGGCGCCTGAGCCGGTTGTTCCGAAAAAAACCAGCGGCTTGCCGCTCTGCTCCAAGATATCAATAGTATTATTGCAAATGGTGCTGCCGGTAACAAAAATAACATCACAGGCCTTGATATATTCAATCAGGCCGACCGAGCCGTCTTTAATAAGCACTCCATTTTTGTTTTGGCCTATATTGGCCGGATCCAGGTCCAGGACAATTAAAGGGAATGCCTGGTGCAGGGCTTCCGCCAGGGCTGGTTGGTAGCCGATCATCAGGATCCTTGGCTTGCCGTAATTCTTTTGAAAGAAATCAGCTGCCTGGTGCGCGCATTGTTCCGGGCCCTCATTGCGGCAGTGAATTGTATTTGTCACTTTCCCGGCGTAACAGGCCACTGCGTTTAGGGTGGCTGTGTAAACAGCCCGCTGAAAATCGTCTGTCAGCGGCAGCGCCAGCACATCTTCCATTGTCCCGGCAAAATCACCCAGCGAGCCGGTAAAAGCCTGCCCTCTGCAGCCCAGCACCTCTGCCTGCAGCAGGCGTTCTTTCCCCTGTAACAGCACATAGTCATTGCGCCGGGTGGAGCCGATGGCATCTGCCGGGCTCAATGGCTTTGCTGTAACTTTAACACCTGCCTGCCTGAGCTGGCATTCATCGACCAGCAGGGTAAACTCCTTTTGCAGGGTGCTGAAAAAAGAACCGGCATTACCCACCATCATTATAACCTCCTCATGATTGCTGAAATAAAAATTACACCGAAACCGCTTTCAGGTAATTTTCCCTGGCCTGACCGTTTTCCAGAGTTACAATCACATCTCCCAGGAATCTGGCGTCCTCCTCATCGTGTGATACCAGAACAAAGGGTATTTGCCACTGCTGGTGCAATTTTTTCAGCTCCTGCCTCAAGCTGATCCTTGTATTTCTGTCAAGAGCGCTGAAGGGCTCATCCAACAGCAGCAAGTTCGGCTGGACAACCAGCGCCCTGGCCAGGGCCACCCGCTGCTTCTCACCGCCGGAAAGCTGGCTGGGGTAGCGGTCAACCAGGTGCCCGACGCCAAAGGAATCCAATAATTCCAGGGGGTCCAGCGCAGAGCCATCCTGCCTGCATCCTTTGCTTTTCAGACCATAAAAAACATTTTGCCTTACCGTCATATGAGGGAAGAGGGCATAGTTCTGAAATAGGTAACCGGCGTTCCTGGATTGCGGAGGATTATTAATCTTCTCACCGGAGGAATATAAAATCCGGTCATTAATTTTGATAAATCCTTCATCTGGCTTCAAAAGACCTGCCAGAAGGTGCAAAATGGTGGTTTTCCCTGAGCCGGAAGGCCCCAGGAGAATCAGAATTTGATTATCCGCTTTTAATTGAACATCCAGGGTGAAATGCCATAATTTTTTTGTCAGGCTGGCTTCTAACATATGATCACCTTTACTATTTAATTATGCTGCTTTTTGGCCCAGCGATTTACCCAGAAGATGACAAGAAAGCTGAATACCGTAATGATGGCAACCAGTGTCCTGGCCTTGACATTATCTCCTGATTCCACTGCAAAATATATGGCTGTTGGAATAGTCTGGGTCTGGCCCGGTATGTTGCCGGCCACCATCAAAGTTGCCCCAAATTCGCCCAGGGCGCGGGCAAAGGTCAGCACCAGGCCCGCAAGAATGCCCGGCCAGGCCAGGGGCAGTGTGACCGTGAAAAATATTCTCACTTCACTTGCCCCCAGGGTCCTGGCCGCTTTTTCAAAGTTCACGTCCACACTTTTAAAGGCTGCTTTGGCGCTCTGGTACATCAGCGGGAAAGCTACCACGGTTGAAGCAAGAACAGCCGCCCACCAGGTAAAAACCAAGGTAACGCCCATATCAGCCAGGGCTTTGCCAAACAAGCCGTTTTTACCAATCAGCACAAGCAATCCGTAGCCAACGACCGATGGTGGCAGTACCAGGGGCAGCGTGATCGCCGCTTCCAGAAAATCCTTGCCGTAAAACTCCGCTCGAGCCAGCAGCCTGGTCAGCGGCACACCCAGGCACGTAACAACAATTGTCGCTATTATCGCCACCCTGAGAGAAAGCAATATTGGGTGCCAATCAATCATCTGTATATACATTAAATAATCCTGTCTGCTATTTGATTACCTTAAAACCATATTTTTCAAAAATTTTAACTGCATCGTCACTCGTCAGGAATGCTGCAAACGCTTCCGCCTCTTGTTGGTGCTTGGTGCTCTTAATCACAGCCATGGGGTAAACTATAGGCGCACTGGAACCGGCAGGAGCAGCGGCTACAATTTTAACGTTACTGCTGGTTGCAGCGTCGGTGCGGTAAACCAGACCTGCATCTACATTGCCGGTTTCCACATAGGTAAGCACCTGGCGCACATCTTTAGCGAGGACCATTTTAGGCTGAAGCTGATCCCAGAGCTTGAGGGTAGTTAAAGTTTCCTTGGCGTACTTACCGGCAGGTACCGTTTCAGGCGTCCCGATGCTGATCTTATTGACACTCGAGGAGGTTAAATCCTCGAATTTTACAAGCTTACTGTCTTTACCTGCTATCAACACCAGTTCGTTGCCCAGCAGGTCTTTGCGCGATTCTTCTGCGATCAGCCCCTTTTGGGACAGGGCATCCATCTGTGTCTTACCGGCGGAGATAAACAGATCTGCCGGGGCTCCTTCCTCGATTTGCTTTTGCAGGGTACCCGATGCTGCCAGATTATATGTAATGGTCACATTTTTATTTTTTTCTTCAAAGCTTGTCTTTAATTCTGCCGAGGCATCCTGCAGGCTGGCGGCTGCTGAAATGGTTAAGTTCACAGGCTGTGCTGCAACATTTGGCTTCTTACCGCTTCCGCAACCCATTACAAACGCTGTGCTAAACACCAAGAGACCCAAAATAGTCCAAAGCTTTTTCATAAAACAAATACCCCCCATAAATATTATTTCTAATAAAAAAACAACGTAGCTTTATATAAAGTAATATAAAGCTACATAAACAATAAAACATATGACTATAGATGTCAACTATTAATAATTTATTTATTTTATATAATGTTCTGTTAGCTTATGTCAACGATCTCGCCATCTGATGCATTCCAAAAAGCTTCCTTATCGATCGACCGCTTTGCCGTAATCTTTAGTTTTTCACTACCCAGGCGCCACTCAATGAAGCCGCAGGAATCTGTAAATTGGTATTCAAACCTTGGCGGATTGGCCAGCCTGGCCCTGGACAAGCCTTGGATAGTATCGGCCAGGCATGGTGATCCCTCAACTTTTACATAGAGGTCCGGCGAGTTGAGATGGCCAAATTTCTCATTGGCTATAACCGCCATGCGCACTGCCATCAATAGAGCGGGACACTCTTCCTGATGGTGTGTGAGGGCTTGTTTTAAAAAGTGTTTTTGCAGCACCTCATGTTTAAAGGGCTTTATAAATGGTGTGCGCGGGGAAAAGACGATGTCATTTTCGAAATACGGCTTGATATCTATGACAGGAGTTTCGTTTACAGCATCCAAACCGGTAACATGAAGCATCCTTCCCTCCACCCTGTCCAGCTGCACCAGGCTCAAACCAACAGGATTGGGACGGACAGGGGTCCTCAAGGCGAAAACACCATAAGCGGGCGACTTGGGATTAATCCTAAAGGGCACAGTTGAAAGAGCGTCTCTTTTAGCCAGGTGAAACCATGTCAATATCCAAAGGTGCGAGTTTTTTTCGATCCGCAGCAGCCCATCAGCATACTCTGAAAAAACCTCTATTACTGCTTTTTGTTCAGAATCCTGTGCTGTGTTTGGATCTAGAAAATCAGACTTGACTGCCCCGACAGGTCTAATTAAAATATTTTCATTCACAACTACATACTCCTTTTATTCTTTTAATTTGTGCGCCTGCAATATTTGTTTTACGGGTACTATTATAAAACACTTTTGTTTTGGCTGCCAGGTGCATTACTGCAGGCAGCCTCAGAAGGCTTAATCCAATATAACTTTATCAAATGCAACAAAAAGTAATTATCAAATAAATTAGAATAGGATATAATAATCATCAGAATATATGGGAGGTGTAATATGAAAGAAGGATCCTCTTTAACTCCCGAAGAAGTCGCCAGCATATTAAATATTGCCAAGAACACAGTTTATGAATTGATTAAGCGAGGAGAGCTTACTGCCTACCGGGTGGGCCGCAAAATCCGGGTTGATCTGCAGGATGTGGAAACGTACAAGAAAAAAGGTAAAAAACTGGAATCACTGCCATCAAATATTTTGACCAGTACCGGAAGCCCGATTCAACAAATAGAAGCCTCACTCGAAGGAGATCTGTCTCCTTCATCCCAGAGGCTGGTAATCTGTGGTCAGGATGTTATTTTGGATGTACTGGCCCGTCACCTGGAACGCCACCCCAATGGTACCCGTGCCTTCCGGCACCACGTTGGCAGTCTTTCAGGCCTGCTGGCTCTTTACCAGGGAAAGGCACACCTGGCCAGCTCCCATCTTTGGGATGGAGACAATGACATTTATAACCTCACTTATGTCCGGTATATACTATGCGGCATCCCGTCTGTGATCATCCACCTGGCCTGCCGGATGCAGGGGTTTTACGTAGCCAAGGGCAATTCAAAAAGCATTAAAACCTGGCAGGACCTGACACGGCCTGATGTGATGCTTATAAACAGGGAGAAAGGCTGCGGCACAAGAGTTTTGCTGGATGAACAGATTCGGAAACTTGGAATAGACAGGAAGCATATCAGTGGTTATGAGAAGGAAGAAAACTCCCACCTTGCAGTAGCAAGCGCCGTGTCACGCGGCGAAGCTGATGTGGCGTTGGGACATGAAAAAGCATCGCTGCAGGTGCGGGGAATTGATTTTATTCCGCTGCAAAAGGAACGTTTTGAACTGGTCATAAAAAAAGAGGATATGGAAAAGCTGCCGTTTCAGGCGGTTATTGAAATCCTGCAGTCCAGGGAATTTAAAAATGAAATGCAGGGCCTGGGGGATTATGATCTGACTGAACTGGGTAATATAACAGCAGAAGTTTAGCTGAGTCCGTATAAGCGGCTAGAAGCCGGGCAGCATTGCACAAGGCAAAGCTGGCCCGGCTTTATCGCGAACCAAACTCTCCTTCTCACAATGGAAGGCGTACCGGTTTCCCAGAACACCCGATGCCTGTTGGCCATTGCTTTTAGCTTTAGGCTTGACAGATCGGAGATTACTATATATACATTTTATCTGAAACAGCTTTATGTGAGTTTAATAAATAATCAAAAGCGCTCTTTCTTATACCAATTTCCTTGGCATTCTTTAAAAAACTCTTTAAATCACATGCTAATTCATTGAACTGCTTCCAGTATGAGAGCTTGGCTTCTTTTAAGAACTCTTCTTCCGGCAATACCGTCTTTACCTCAGACATCTCAAGGACTGACAGGGCCTCTTCCTCAAATATTATCCTCGTATCCCGGCAACTTTGATGCATCAGGTAAAGGGCATGAAACAGCATCAGTTCTTTCTGGTTAACAGAGCGCGATTTGTACATAAACAAACCAATTGCCTCTTCTTCCGCAGCGCACTTCTCAAGAGCTTGTTCGGCCAGGTTGTTTATGACTACTTGCCGCTGCTTCTCGCAAAATAATGGCAGTTCCGGGCTTTGTTCAGTAACCTCAATGCTGTAATTTAATTTTTTCATTTTTTTATCCTATCATTTAATTGTGTTAAGAATAATGACTGATACCTCCGCGCCTGCTTCCAGCGGCGGGTGCCCCGCGGGAAGATCGATCAGCGCGTTTCCATTGTTCAGCAGGCCTCGCAGCATACTGGATTTCTGGCCCGGCATAATTGTCACTTTTAAACCTTCTTTATTGATTTCCAGGTTGGCCTGTATAAAGCGCCGGGGTCCCCCTTTTTTCAAAAAAGAGCTTGTGCATACTGCGGTGACATACTCCGGGTAAGGATTAAGTCCCTGTAATAAGCGTAAAACGGGAGCTGCCAGCAGGTGATAACCTGCCGCGCAGGCTGCCGGATTTCCGGAAAGTGATATGATCAGTTTGTCATCATAAACCGCTGCGCCGCTGTGGCTGCCCGGTTTTATCCGCACACCCCAGAACAGAAGCTTTGCACCGGTTTGCCTTACCGCGCGAAGGGCCTGGTCGCATTCGCCACTGGCAGTCCCACCTGTTGTCAGCAGGATGTCAGACTGGCGGAGCAGCTTTTCTGTCTGGGTTTTAATCTGTGTCAGATCTCCGTCTCCGACCAGTTCGATACTGGCAACCTGGCCTCCGTCACGCTGCGCCAGGGCGGCAAGAATAGGTCCGTTGCTGTCCCTGAGCTGGCCAGGTAAGGGCATGGTTTGGCAGGGAACGATTCCCTGTCCCAAACCTAAAATAGCCACTCTGGGACGTCTGTGCACAAAAACCTCACTTTTCCCAAATGCCGCCAGCGCCCCAATCAAGCCAGGATTTAATACTGTACCCTGCCGCGCCAGCAAATCACCTTTTCTGAAGTCTTCTCCACGCGGCTTGATATTTTCGCCAGGCACCAAGTCCCCTGTGAAATGAAGCTGGTTTCCTGCCAGGCGTGTTATTTCATATGGGACCACTGCTGCCGTTCCACCAGGCACCGGTCCGCCGGTAACAACCCCAGCAGCCTGTCCCGGATTCAGTGCCGAAGCTGGCATTTCTCCCGGTTTTAGAAACTCTCTGACAATATAATTATGGGCCTTTTCTTTTTCGTTTTCAGATACCGCAAAGCCATCCACCGCTGACTGTTCGCAGGCTGGCAGATCATACTCGGCATATGCGTCGCGGCAAATAATACGGCCCAGCGCTTCCAGCAAAGGCACAGACTCTGCGGGCAAAGGCTTGATAAAATCCAGGATGAGTTCCTGTGCTTCTTCCAGCTTTACATTCTCCAACACCAGGTTTTTACCTCCGCGGTTTAAGCTCTGATTATTTACCGAAAGAACAAGCCGGGAAGTGGCATTCAGCACACTCGTCACACAGACCCCCGTGTCCCAGCGCTACGATGTCCTGCCGGCTGATGCGCTCACCGGCGAAAATGCGCGGTAAAATCAGGTCGAAGATAGTAATGCTGTTAAACATAACACAGCCGGGCAAGCCGCACACTGGGACATGTCCCACGTAAGCCAGCATGAACATGGAACCAGGCAGCACCGGCGCCCCGTAGGACACGACCTCCGCTCCGGTGGCCCTGATCCCTACAGGGGTTACGTCATCCGGATCAACCGACATGCCCCCGGTTGCCAATACCAATTCCGCTCCCTCAGCGATAAACTGGTGAATTTCCCTGGAGATCAATTCCGGATCGTCAGGAACGATTACCTGTCCGAGCACTTTCGCCCCGTACTGCGCTGTTTTTTGTTTAATAACACTGCAAAAACCATCCTGGATGCGACCGGAATAAACCTCACTGCCTGTTGTCACCACACCCACCCACAGAGGCTGGAATGGTTTTACTGTGATCAATGGCCCTGCCTGGTCGCATATTTCTTCTGCTGTCTCCAGGATATCACGGCGCACTGCCAGCGGGATCACCCTGGTGCCGGCGACAATCTGCCCCTTTGTCACGATGCGGTTATTATGTGCAGTGGCCATGGCGATGTCGTCCAGGCTGTTGAGCCTGTTCAACTGGTCCACATCAATTTTCAGGATGCCATCATACAAAGCCCGGAGATTGACTCTGCCCTGGTTAGGCTGATCCCACTTCAGGCCTGGCCCGGCAGAATGCCGGGCCAGACTCAAAGCAGCTTCGTCTTCATGAATCATGGTTTCTTGAGATTCCCAAACATAAATATGTTCTTTTCCTAAATCCAGGAGAGTTGGAATGTCTCCGGGAGTGATGACCTGCCCCCTGCGGAAAGCGCGGCCTTTTTCACGACCGGGTATTATTCTGGTAATGTCGTGGCAGAGAACCATGCCGGCCGCTTCGGTCACAGGCACCTTCCTCATCTGAAAACCCCCTAGATTTTTTCTATTTTAACTGCGGCAACCTTATACTCGCCGGTCTTGGTGATGGGATCCAGACCCTCGCTGGTTATGGCGTTGGTCGGGCTCGCCGCATAGTGGAACGACATCCAGAGCATGCCGGGTGGAACTCTGTCGGTGACTTTAATCCTGGTGGTTATTGAGCCGCGTCTGGAAGTAACTTTAATCTGATCACCGGTTTCTACGCCGAGTTTACATGCGTCATCGGGGTTAAACTCGGAATACTCCTCGGACCACATGCTTTGAATACCTGCGGAGTATGGAGTAGTAACATTATAGTGCTGCAGGATCCGGCCTGTATTGAGCAGGAACGGGTATTCCGCATCCGGAATTTCCTGGGGCGGAATATGATCGATAGCCTGGAAGAGTCCCTTACCGCGGCTAAACGTAGCACCGTGCAGAACCGGCGTGCCCGGGTGATCGATTGACGGGCAAGGCCACTGCATCCCCTTTGCCTCCAGCCTGTCATAGTTGATACCGGCCAGGGCGGGTGAGAGTGAGGCCATTTCATTCCAGATATCTTCGGGGTCACTGTAATCCATCGGGTACCCCATCGCAGCGCTCATAGCCATAATTGTCTGCCAGTTAGCCTGGCCAGGTACCGGCTCAATGGCCTCGCGCACTCTCTGTACACGACGCTCGGTGCTGGTAAATGTCCCGTTAGTTTCCGCGAAGCTGGCGGCCGGCAGGATGACATCCGCGTATTCGGCCGTTTCAGTCAGGAAAAGCTCCTGTACAACCAGGAAATCCAACTTGTCCAGACCCTTGCGGATATGGTTGCTGTTGGGGTCGGTTAGCACAGGGTTTTCACCGAGAATATACATGGCCCTGACGTCACCGCTGTTGGCAGCGTCAAACATCTGCGGGATCATCAGGCCGTTTTTATCCGGCAGGGATTCTACTCCCCAGGCTTGTTCGAACTTCTTGCGGAAATCAGCGTTAATGATAGCCTGGTAGCCGGAAAAGACATTGGGCAGCGCACCCATGTCGCAGGCGCCCTGCACGTTGTTCTGGCCCCGGATCGGGTTCACGCCAGTGCCGGGCCGTCCCAGATGACCTGTAAGCATGGCCAGGTTGGCGCAGCTCATAACGTTTTGTGTGCCGCAGATATGTTCCGTGATGCCCAGGGTATAGAAGAGCATGGACCTGTCAGTAGTGGCATACAAGCGTGCCACAGCGTAAAGGTCATCTTCAGATATACCTGTCAGTTTGGAAACATAGTCTGGGGTGTAATTCTTGACAGTAGCCTCGAGCGCTTCAAAATTCTCGCAGCGCGTTTCCACAAAGTTCTTGTCATGAAGGCCTTCTTTAATGATAATGTGCATCAAACCGTTCAGGAAGGGAATATCTGTCCCGGACTTGATGCGCAGCCAGTAATCGGCTTCTTCTGCCAGGTCAATGCGCCGCGGGTCGACAACAATAAGCTTGGCGCCGTTGCGCTTGGCCTGCCGCATTTTATAACCGATAATCGGGTGTGCCTCAGTAGTGTTGGTGCCGATCAACAACATCAGCTGGGCATCATTGGTAATTTCATTTATGGAGTTGGTCATCGCGCCACTTCCGAATGATTGGGCCAAACCGGCCACAGTAGGCGCGTGTCAGGTACGGGCACAGTGGTCAACGTTGTTAGTGCCCATCACCGCCCTTGAAAATTTTTGCACCAGGTAGTTTTCCTCGTTGGTACACCTGGCGGAACTCAAGGCCGCAAATGAATTGGGGCCGTGCTTTTTCTTGATGTCTTTCAGGCTGGTGGCAATCAGGTTCAGCGCCTCATCCCAAGAGGACTCTACAAATTTGCCGTCTTTTTTGATTAATGGCTTGGTGAGACGATTTTCGTTGTTCACAAAATCCCAGCCGAATCTCCCTTTGATACACAGGCCGAAATTATTAACCGGGCTGTCGGGATTTGAAGCCACACCGATAAGCTTGCCGTCTTTTGTACACAGGTCAAAATTGCAGCCGGTACCGCAGAAGGGGCAGGTGGTTCTGGTTCTTTCAAGCTCCCAACGGCGGCCTTTTCCCATCATTTGTTTCTCGGTCAAAGCGCCGACCGGACATACTGCCACACACTGGCCGCAGAAAACGCAGTTGGATTGCACAAGCTCTTCATCATAGAAAGGTATTGGCTTGGCATTGAAACCCCTGTAAGCAAAATCCAGCACGTCCTGTCCGGTAACCTCATTACAGGCTCTGACACACTTGCCGCATAATATACACTTGTTCATGTCACGGATAATAAAGGGATTGGTCAGTTCTACTGGGTAGTCTTTCTTTTCACCCTCAAATGAGCTCTCCTTAATCCCATATTCATAACAGAGCTCAGCCAATGTACATTCACCAGACTTTTCGCAGGTCAGGCAGTCCAGCGGGTGATTGGCGATCAACAAATCCAGTATCAGCCGCCTAGCGTCCATGACATCCGGCGAATGAGTCTGCACGTCCATGCCCGGTGTTACATCAGTGGCGCAGGAGGCCACCAGGGAGCGCGCGCCTTTTACTTCTACCACACACATGCGGCAGCCGCCAAACGGACTAAGTTCTTTCATATAACAAAGCCGCGGTATGATAATTCCGTTCTGTTCAGCAGCCTCGATAATCTTTGTCCCTGCAGGGACTTCGACTTCTTTGCCGTTAATGGTCAATTTGACCATTTCCATACACTTTCCCTCCTTTACGCCTTGATAATAGCATCGAATTTACATTTTTGGATACAGGAGCCGCACTTGATGCAAAGCTCAGGGTCGATCTTATGCGGTTCTTTCTTCTCGCCTTTGATGGCTCCCGACGGGCAGGCCC
>CAYNIY010000007.1:42825-54158 GCA_964397525.1 uncultured Eubacteriales bacterium | reverse complement strand
AAATTAACCTAAAGGAAAAGGCTTCCAAATCGCTGGAAGCCTTATGTTTATTGGTGCGGGCGAAAGGACTTGAACCTTCACGGGAATTACCCCACTGGATCCTAAGTCCAGCGCGTCTGCCGTTCCGCCACGCCCGCTTTTTAAAATGGGTTGGAACAAGAAAAGTTCCAACCCTTATTGGTGAGCCATGCTGGACTCGAACCAGCGACACCCTGATTAAAAGTCAGGTGCTCTACCGACTGAGCTAATGGCCCATAAACTGGAGAATGGAAATTAAAAATCAGTTGTCAGATCATCATATTCCGGATTGGCCGGATTTATCTTATCCAACAGCTAACATTTAAACTTCCATCATGTAATGGCTGGGGCGGCTGGATTCGAACCAACGAAATGCCGGTTCCAAAGACCGGTGCCTTACCGCTTGGCGACGCCCCAATTTAGCAGTGGGTCGTGTCGTGGGATTTCAGTATTCTATCCGTGCCTTTTGAACCCTTAAGACCATCCCTTGTAATCTCACGTCTCACGACTCACGTCTCAAGTCTTTTATGGGGTGGATGATGGGATTTGAACCCACGGCCCCCAGAGCCACAATCTGGTGCTCTAACCAGCTGAGCTACACCCACCATGTTTGCAGGATAGCACGGATGCTGGATTAACCTGATCACCCGCACAAGATATGTTAGCAAATTATAAGGGTATTGTCAAGGAAATTGCATGTTGACAAGGCTTCATGACAGGGTGTGACTTTGGCATAAAAGTGCGTAATGGCTAAATCCATATCACAAAAAATCAGGAATATTTCATTCTTTTTTATTTTTTTATTGATAATTAACATTTATGCAGATATAATTTAATAGTGTCTCAAAATTGTGGTATCTGAAACAGCTTCTGTACATTAACGTTAAAGCCTAGATGCAACAAAGCAGGGTTTTAAACGCCAGGGCTTTTTTAGTCTTGGTATTTTGATTTTATTTTAGATAATATGCTACTTACCTCTAGAATAAATTACTAAAATTGTTTACAATGTTAATACGTAATTTGGTGTTTATTGTTAATATGGAGATTCAATTGTCCTTTTTATTAATAAATACCTTATATAATGACATTATTTAAGGGGGAGCACAAATGAAAGCTAACGCCGAAAGGATAGAAAAGAACACCGTTCTATTAGAAATAGAGGTGGACGCGGAACAGTTCGACCAGGCTATTGACAAAGCCTATCGCAAAATGGTGCAAAAGGTTAATGTCCCCGGTTTTCGCAAGGGCAAGACACCGAGACCGATATTTGAGCGTTTTATAGGGAAAGAAGCCATTATGGAAGAAGCGATGGAGGCGGTTGTACCCGAAGCTTATTATCAAGCTGTAGCGGAAACTGGTATCGAACCGGTTGAACAGCCCAAAGTTGATGTTGTACAGGCCGAGGCAGGAAAACCTGTTGTTTTCAAGGCAACGGTTCAGGTAAAACCGGAAGTAATTCTGGGCCAGTACAAGGAAGTGGAAGTAAACAAGCCATCAACCGAAGTTCCTGATGAAGAAGTCGCAAAGTCACTGGAAAAGCTTCAGCAAAGGCATGCCCAGCTTCTGACCCTGGAAGAGGGAACAGTTGAAAAAGGTGACATTACTGTATTAGACTTTTTGGGTAAAGTAGATGGAGTGCCATTTAAGGGTGGCGAAGGCAAGGATTATACCCTGGAAATCGGCTCGGGTTCTTTCATCGAAGGATTTGAAGATCAATTAATTGGCGTTTCAATTGACGAGACGAAAGACCTCAATGTCACCTTTCCAGAGGGATACCAGGCTGAAGAGCTTGCCGGAAAAGATGCTGTTTTTACAGTCACTGTTAAAGGCATAAAGCGCAAGGAACTGGCTGCTTTGGATGATGAGTTTGCCAAGGATGTAAGTGAATTTGATACGCTGGAGGAATTAAAAACTGACATCACGAGTAAATTAAAAGATGCTGCCGAAGACAGGGCCAAATACCAGTTGAGGCAGGACATCGTCAGCAAAATTGTTGACAGCATTGAGGTTGAAATGCCCGCACCGATGGTTGACACCCAGCTCAGCGATATGATCCACAACCTGGAAGGACGGCTGAGCAGCCAGGGTATAACCCTGGAGAACTACCTTAAGTTTGCAAATACCAACATGGAAGACCTGAGGGAAAAGATGCAGCCGGACGCGGTATGGACCGCAAAAATGAACCTGGTTATGGAAACCATTGCCAAAACTGAAGATATTAAAGCTACTGACGAAGAAATAAAAGCAGAAGCTGAGAAAATAGCCAAGTATTACAACAAGGATCTGGATGAGTTTCAAAAGATGATAGAGAGCCAGGGGCAGTTGGATTTCATCGTCGATCAAATTGTCAGGGAGAAAACCCTGCAGTTTTTGGCTGACAACGCAAAAATCATTGAGAATGCCGCCGAGTCCAAAACAGAATAAGACATTATGATTAACCGGAAATAAATATTCTTTTAATAAAGGAGAGTGTTAGTGTGAATCTTGTACCGATTGTAGTTGAACAGACCAGCCGTGGTGAACGCTCATATGATATATTTTCGAGACTTTTAAAGGACCGCATAATCTTTCTCGGCGGTCCGGTAGAAGACACCGTAGCAAATTTAATTATTGCCCAGATGCTTTTCTTGGAGGCGGAAGATCCGGAAAAAGACATCCAGTTTTATATTAACTCTCCCGGCGGAGTGGTTACTGCCGGCATGGCCATTTATGATACCATGCAGCATGTACGCCCGCCGGTAGCCACTATCTGCATCGGCCAGGCCGCCAGCATGGCGTCAATACTTCTGGCTGCGGGGGCAAAAGGAAAACGTTTTTCACTGCCATATTCCAGGATTCTGATTCACCAGCCTATGGGCGGAGTTCAGGGGCAGGCTTCTGATATAGAAATTCATGCCAAGGAAATCCTGCGCATGAGAGGTTTTTTAAATGAAATTCTGTCCACGCATACCGGCCAGCCACTGGAAAAAATCTCCCTGGACACCGAGCGCGACTATTTTATGTCAGCCTTGGAAGCAAAAGAATACGGGATTATAGATGAGGTATATAATGTCAGGAAACAAGGATAAAAGAGGTGGAAATATGTTCAGCGACAAAGGGCAGTTGAAGTGCTCCTTCTGTGGCAAGCTTCAGGATCAGGTCAAGAAACTGGTTGCAGGTCCCGGTGTCTATATCTGCGACGAGTGTATCGAACTGTGCAACGAAATTATTGAGGAAGAGCTCAGTGAGGATCTAGGCCTGGAAGTTGGTGACATACCAAAGCCCAAGGAGATAAAAGAGATTTTGGACCAGTACGTCATCGGCCAGGAAAGCGCTAAAAAGTCCTTGTCCGTTGCCGTATACAACCACTATAAAAGGATAAATCTTGGCGGCAAAATCGACGATGTCGAACTTCAGAAGAGCAATATTGTAATGTTAGGTCCCACCGGCAGTGGTAAAACACTGCTGGCGCAAACCCTGGCGCGGCTTTTGAACGTGCCGTTCGCTATTGCCGACGCCACATCACTTACTGAAGCTGGTTACGTAGGAGAGGATGTAGAGAACATTCTTCTCAAACTGATCCAGGCGGCTGATTATGATGTGGAAAAAGCTGAAAAAGGCATTGTGTACATTGATGAGATCGACAAAATAGCCCGCAAGTCAGAAAATCCCTCGATAACCAGGGATGTTTCAGGTGAAGGTGTACAGCAGGCTCTCTTAAAGATCCTGGAGGGGACTGTAGCCAGCGTACCGCCGCAGGGCGGCCGCAAACACCCCCACCAGGAATTTATCCAGCTTGACACCACGAACGTGCTGTTTATCTGTGGCGGTGCTTTCGACGGTATCGAAAAAATTATTTTAAACCGCATCGGCAAAAAGGCAATGGGCTTCGGGGCAGAAATCAAAGCCAGAAAAGAACAGAAAATCGGTGAAATACTAAGTAAAATCCTGCCTGAGGATCTTCTGAAATACGGTCTTATCCCGGAGTTTGTGGGCCGGCTTCCGATTATCGTCACTTTGGATGCGCTGGACGACAACGCTTTGGTTCGCATCCTCACAGAACCGCGAAACGCGCTGGTTAAACAGTATGAGAAGCTGTTTGAGCTGGACGGTGTAACCCTGGAGTTCTCTCAGGATGCCCTGAAAGCGGTAGCAGAAGAGGCGCTGAAACGGAATACCGGGGCCAGGGGTTTAAGGTCTATTTTGGAGGAAGTCATGCTGGATGTAATGTATGATATTCCTTCCCGCGAAGATATCGCAAAGTGTACGATAACGGGAGATACGATAAGGAAAAAAGAACCCCCGCGGATTATCACCGTTGACCGCAAAAAGAAAAAAGAAGAATCGGCATAATAAAAAAATCCTGGTCGCCTGCGACCAGGATTTTTGCATAATTATTTATTTTTTACTGGGACCTACCGGCAGCACAACCCGCCCGTAAACAGTATTGATTACTCCGGCAGCGGAAGTATACCAGGCGACAATAGCTGTTGCAATCCCGACATAACCGCCCATGGTATGGGCCGCTGCGTTGCCGGCTGCGCCGATTGTCAACAGGATGAATGCTATCAGCAGTAATGTAAATGTAGTAAGAAGGGCTTTGTTTGTGCCAAAACTGCCAATCCACATGTAGAAAGTGAAAATAGTCCATGCCAGCAGGAACAGCCATACTCCCTGAGAAGGCACAGTAACCAGCTTCAATGTTGCCAGAAGATCAAACACCCCAAGAGAGATCCAGAATGCGCCATAAGATGAAAAAGCTGTGGCTCCAAACACGTTGTTTTTCTTAAATTCCCACATGCCGGCCAGGATCTGGGTGGCTCCGCCATAAACCAGGGCCAGGGCTATTACCACGATGGTAGCCGCCTTATCAACCAGTCCGGCGTTTACCATACTGAGGCAAAATGTGGTCAGGGCAAAACAGGCCAAGCCTAGCGGCCCGGGATCAGCAATACTGGATTCTTTAATTTCATAAATATTGTTTGACATGTTGCGCCTCCTAAATTATGATTGCGTTTGAAATAAATAATACAAATATGTATTAGCTAAATGTTTTTGCTTTAACCACCCCCATTATAAATTATTTGAATTCCACTTAAAAAAATAACAAATAAATTATATATCTTAATATATCAAAAGTCCATGTATAAAAGCTTGTACCTTGGTACAAGTTAATATTGACAATGATTATTTTATGGAAATTATTGCTGTAGCGGTATTTCTAATATTTTGATAAAATGAGGTTATCAGTATCAACAATGTAATGAAAAATTTGAAATACAGAAAAAGGGGGTGCAGCATTGAGACCGGAAATGAAAACATTACCATTGCTGCCGTTAAGGGGTATACTTGTTTTTCCTTATATGGTTATTCACCTGGATGTCGGCCGCACCAAATCAGTGCAGGCAGTAGAAGAAGCGATGATTCAGGACAAGCTTATTTTCCTTACCACTCAAAAGGATGCCCAAACTGATGAACCAGGCGAAGATGATATTTTTCAGATTGGTACCGTCGCTGAGGTCAAGCAGTTATTGAAGCTGCCCGGCGGAACAATAAGGGTTTTGGTCGAAGGTATTGCCAGGGCGAAAGTCAGACGTTTTATATTTGAAGAACCATATTTCCAGGTTGAAGTCGAACAATATTCAGAGGATTTTCAAAAAAACAGCGAGATCGAGGCTTTGATGCGCAGCTTAGTATACCAGTTTGAACAGTATGCCAAGCTGTCAAAGCGTATCCCGCCTGAAACTGTTGTCTCCGTAGTCAATCTGGAGGAACCAGGGCGACTGGCTGATGTCATAGCTTCACATCTTACACTGCGAATTGAAGAAAAGCAGGATATCCTTGAGGCTGTCGACATCGTTAAAAGACTTGAAAAACTGTGTTCCATTGTGGCCAGAGAACTGGAAATTGTCGAACTCGAGCGCAAGATAAATATACGCGTTCGCAAGCAGATGGAGAAGACACAAAAGGAATATTATCTGCGCGAACAGATGAAAGCTATCCAAAAAGAATTGGGCGAGAAAGATGAACGGATGGCTGAAGGGGAAGAACTGCGGGAAAAAATTGCAGAAGCAAAATTCCCGAAAGAAGTAGAGGAAAAGGCCCTCAAGGAAGTAGAACGACTTGAGAAAATGCCTCCCATGGCCGCAGAAGCCACAGTTGTGCGAAATTATCTTGATTGGCTGATCGCTCTGCCCTGGAACAAGGGGACAAGAGACCGCCTTGATTTAAAAGCAGCAGATAAGATTTTAGAAGAAGATCATTATGGATTGAATGAGGTCAAGGAGCGCATCCTGGAATATCTGGCCATTCGCAAGCTGGCCAAAAAAATGAAGGGGCCGATTATTTGTTTCGTCGGGCCGCCGGGTGTGGGTAAAACCTCTTTAGGCCGTTCGATAGCCCGTGCCCTGGAACGTAAATTTATCCGGATGTCACTTGGCGGGGTAAGAGATGAAGCTGAAATCCGTGGCCACAGGCGGACATATGTCGGCGCCATGCCCGGCAGGATTATCCAGGGTATCCGCCAGGCCGGATCAAAAAATCCGGTGTTTCTGCTGGATGAAGTAGACAAGATGAGTATGGATTTTCGCGGTGATCCATCAGCAGCTCTGCTCGAAGTGCTGGATCCGGAGCAGAATAACACTTTCAGCGATCATTACATTGAAGCTCCCTTTGACCTGTCCAATGTGATGTTTATTACAACCGCCAATATTCAGCAAAATATACCCCGTCCCCTGCAGGACAGGATGGAAATAATCCATTTGTCTGGTTATACGGAAGAGGAAAAATTACAGATAGCAATCCGTCATTTAATGCCAAAGCAAATAAAAGAACATGGGCTCAGCAAAGAGATGCTGCGGATCTCAGAAAATACCATCCGAAAAATAATCCGGGAATATACCCGTGAGTCAGGCGTACGTAACCTGGAAAGGCAGATTGCGGCAATTTGCCGTAAGACAGCCAGGCAGGTCGTCACCGACAAGATAAAAGGGATTCACGTAACCATTCTTAACCTGAAACAATTCCTGGGCACGGCTCGTTTTCGCTATGGTGTGGCCGAGCTTGATGACCAGGTTGGGGTCGCGACTGGTTTAGCCTGGACAGAGGTCGGCGGTGACACTCTGGCAATCGAAGTTACTGTTTATAAAGGGACTGGCAAGCTGACTTTAACCGGCAAGCTGGGTGATGTGATGAAGGAATCGGCCCAGGCGGGATACAGCTACATCCGCAGCCGTGCCGGCGAGTTAAATATTGACGAAGATTCCTACGATAAACAGGACATTCACGTTCATATCCCGGAAGGGGCTATTCCCAAAGACGGCCCATCCGCTGGAATTTCCATGGCGTCGGCCCTGGCTTCGGCTATTACCGGACGAAAGGTGCGCCACGACGTGGCTATGACAGGCGAAATCACACTGCGCGGCAGGGTTCTCCCGGTTGGCGGAATTAAGGAAAAAGTACTGGCAGCCCATCGCGCCGGTATCAAGACCATCATTCTTCCCAGTGACAATAAAAAGGATTTAGATGAAATTCCGAAAAAAGTCAAGGATAAAATTAGCTTTATCCTGGTTGACCACATGGATCAGGTACTGGAATCAGCTCTTATGGAAAAGGAATACATGCCTGTGCCCCTGGCAGTGGAAGCACCGGTTTTGCCCCAGCCCACTGCTTACGCACCGGTTGTTGTAAACGAGGGGGGTACCCAAATCCCTTCATGAAAATAAGCAGCGCAGAGTTTGTTTCCAGTGCGGTTAAGGCCGCTGATTACCCGGCCGGGGAACTTCCAGAAGTTGCCTTGGCCGGGCGTTCTAATGTAGGGAAATCATCGCTCCTGAACAAACTGGTCAACAGGAAAGGCCTTGCCCGCATCAGCAAAACTCCCGGGCGCACCCGCCTGATTAATTTTTTCATAATCAATAAAGCTTTTCATCTTGTAGACCTGCCCGGCTATGGCTATGCCAGTGTTCCTTTGCAGGAAAAGGAAAGCTGGCGGAAAATGGTGGAGGGCTACCTGAAAACCAGAGAAAATCTGATGGGGGTCATAATGTTGGTGGACAGCCGCCATCCGCCCAGCGCTCAGGACGTTCAAATGTATTCCTGGCTGAAATACAGCGGAGTGGATGCCGTGGTTGTAGCCACGAAGGCGGATAAAATCTCCCGTTCAAAGCTGATGCAGTCCATGAAAGTTATCCGGGATACCCTGCCGCTGGCGGAGGGAGATACACTGGTCCCTTTCTCTGCGGATACCGGCCTGGGCAGGGAAGAGTTGCTTGAAAATATAGCCCGTTGGATACAGTAAATAATGGTTTATCATTGATGAAGAATCCGGCAGCGGTTGACACCGCCGCTTAAAATCTTTATTATATTCTTTAAGTTATATTTAATCGCTGTGAAGGGGAGTGGATGGTTCCCCGGGCAAGGCTTTACCGCTAGAGAGGGAAACCCGAGGCTGCAAGGTTTCCTGCCCGCGCCTGATCCTGTCGCCCCGGAGCCTCAGTGCTGAAATTTATAGTAGGCGCTGGCGGGTTTGCCCGTTACAGCAGGAGTATTCAAAGCTGCCGGATAATCACCAGAATGCGTACAGGATGTACAGGCATTTTACGTATTATCTGGAATCAGGGTGGTACCGCGGATGAATCCCTCATCCGTCCTTGGAGACGGAGGGGGTTTTTTATTAATTATGGTGAGGGGTTGGAATCATTGATTAAAGCAGATATGCCGTCAACTTATGATCCCCGGTTGGTTGAGGAGAAAATGTACAGGCACTGGGAAGAATGCGGTTATTTTCATCCCGTTGCCAACAGCGATCAGGAACCGTTTTGCATCGTGATGCCCCCGCCAAATATAACCGGGCAGCTTCACATGGGACATGCCCTGGACAACACCTTGCAGGATATCCTGACCCGCTGGAGGAGGATGCAGGGATACAATGCGCTCTGGCTGCCTGGTACGGATCACGCCGGTATCGCCACCCAGGCAAAAGTTGAAGAAAGTCTAGTCAGTGAAGGGATTTCCCGTTACGATATCGGGCGGGAGGAATTTTTAAAAAAAGTCTGGGCCTGGAAGGATAAATACGGCAGCAGGATTACCACTCAGCTGAGAAGGCTGGGCGCTTCCTGTGACTGGCAGCGGGAGCGCTTCACTATGGATGAAGGTTGCTCTGAAGCGGTCCGGGAGGTGTTTATCAAGCTTTACGAGCGAGGGTTAATCTACAGGGACTACTATATAACGAACTGGTGCCCCAAGTGTCATACTACCATATCCGACATTGAAGTTGAGCATCTTGATCTGCCCGGACATTTCTATCATATCAGGTATCCTTTTAAAGACGGCAGCGGAGATGTTGTCCTGGCTACCACCCGCCCGGAAACAATGCTGGGTGACGTGGCGGTAGCGGTACACCCGGACGATCAGCGCTATAAGGATTTCGTTGGCAAAATGCTGCTCCTGCCCCTGGTGGGCCGCGAAATGCCTATCATCATTGATGAATATGTTGATCCCTCCTTTGGCACCGGAGTAGTAAAAATAACCCCTTCCCATGATCCCAACGACTTTGAGGTCGGTAAAAGGCATAATCTGCCGCAGGTAGCAGTTATCGACAAGGAAGGCAGGATGAATGAGGAAGCAGGGCCGCGTTATCAAGGCCTTGATCGCTATGAATGCCGGGAAAAAATACTGCTGGATTTGGAAGCTGAAGGTTTTCTTGTAAAGGTTGAGGATCACACCCATGCAGTCGGTCACTGCTACCGCTGCAGTACAGTCATCGAGCCAATGCTCTCCCGCCAGTGGTTTGTGAAAATGAAACCTCTGGCCGAGCCGGCCATAGAAGCGGTAAAAGATGGCCGAATCAGGTTTATTCCGGAACGCTTTACTAAAATCTATCTGAACTGGATGGAAAATATCCGGGACTGGTGCATATCCCGCCAGCTGTGGTGGGGGCACCGCATACCAATATGGTACTGCCTGGATTGCGATGAGGTGATCGCTTCCAAGGAAACGGTTACCAGGTGTACCAAGTGCGGCGGTTCATCATTGGAGCAGGATCCTGACGTGCTTGATACATGGTTTTCCTCGGCTCTCTGGCCATTTTCCACCCTGGGCTGGCCCGGAAAAACCATAGACCTGGATTATTACTATCCCACAACGGTAATGGTGACCGGCCGTGATATTATCTTTTTCTGGGTGGCCAGGATGATTTTTTCCGGGTTGGAGTTTATGCACGAGGTGCCATTTCATGATGTCTTTATTCACGGCCTGGTGATGGACGCTCAGGGCAGAAAAATGAGCAAATCTCTGGGCAACGGTGTTGATCCCATTGATATCATCGAGTCGCATGGTGCTGACAGCCTCCGCTTTATGCTGATCACAGGCAACACGCCGGGCAACGACCTGCGTTTTCACTTTGAAAGGCTTGAAGGAGCCCGTAACTTTGCCAATAAGCTTTGGAACGCCTCAAGATTTACCCTGATGAACCTGGATGATTTTGACCCGTCAGGCCAGCCTGGTCCTTTAAACCTGGCGGACCGCTGGATTATCAGCCGCTGCCAGGCAGCGATCAAAGAAACGACAAGGAACCTGGAGACATATGAACTGGGCGAAGCAGCAAGGGTTCTGTATGAATTCATCTGGAATGAGTTCTGTGATTGGTATATTGAACTGGCTAAGCCAAGGCTGTATGGAAAAACCAGCCCTTCTGACAGGCATACGGCTCAAAGCGTATTGTCTTCTGTTCTTAGGGAAATACTGGAACTTCTGCACCCATTTATGCCTTTTATTACTGAGGAGATATGGCAGCATCTGCCCGCTCATGGGACTACCATCATGCAGGCGTCCTGGCCTGCAGCAAGTCAGGAACTGGTGGATTTAGAAGCGGAATACGAAATGGAAATATTGATGGAAGTGACCAAGGCTATCCGCCATATCCGGGGTGAGATGAACGTGCCGCCCGGGCGGACGGCTGATGTTTTGTTAACAGCGCCTGACAATACCAGGACAATTATTGAGAAAAATATAGAGTATGTTCAGAACTTGTCGAACGCCAGCTTGAAGACGCTGGCAGTACTGGATGAAGCGCCGGAACAGGCGGCTCACGCTGCAACAAAGGGAATGGAAATTTTTATCCCTTTAAAAGGGCTGATCGATGTGGATAAGGAAATCGCCCGCCAGCAAAAAGAACTGCTGCTTATAGAGAAAGACCTGGCCCGGGTCAGGGGCAAGCTGGGCAACGCCGGTTTCTTAGATAAAGCACCGGCTGATGTTGTGGAAAAAGAAAAGGGCAAGGAAGAAGAACTTTCCGGCAAACATGCGGCGGTAAGGGAAAGGCTGTCCATGCTTAC
>CAYNIY010000007.1:2325-42725 GCA_964397525.1 uncultured Eubacteriales bacterium | reverse complement strand
ATGGACTATAATGAAGCCCTGGATTACCTGAAAGGCCTGACAAAGTTCGGCATCAATTTAGGCCTTGGCCGTATTGAAGAGCTTTTAAGAAGGTTGGGTGATCCTCACCTGCGTGGCTTGAAAATTGTTCATATCGGCGGCACAAACGGTAAAGGTTCGACCACAGCAATGCTGGCTGAGATCCTGCATCAGGCAGGATACATGGTTGGAACCTTTACCTCGCCGCACCTGCATTCTTATTGTGAAAGATATCGCATCAACGGGCTGCAGATCGAGCCGGAGCGGATCGCATCGCTGATTGGAGAACTTCAGCCCCATCTTGATGGAATGACTGCGGAAGGTTTTGAACACCCAACTGAGTTTGAAGTCAGCACCGCCCTGGCTTTTGTGTACTTTTTCAGGGCAAAAGTAGACTATTTGCTGCTTGAAGTTGGGCTGGGCGGATCTATTGACTCAACAAACGTAGCTCCTGCGATGCTTTCGGTGATTACAAACGTGGCTATGGATCACATGGATTATCTTGGTCATACCATTGAGGAAATCGCCGCTGTAAAAGCTGGTATCATTAAGAAAGGAGTGCCGGTAGTTACCGCGGCGACGGGGGAAGGCCTGCGTGTAATCGAAAATGAATGCAGGAGGAAAGGGTGCCGGCTTACCCGGGTAGGACAGGATATAACCTGGGAAAACATAGCACACTCTCTTGACGAGCAGAGCTTTTCCGTCAAGGGGCAGAAAAGATCATATGATAACCTGGTTATTAAACTGCTTGGCAGGCATCAGCAGGTAAATGCTGCCACTGCGATTGCGGCAGTGGAAAATCTCAACGAATTGGGTGCTTACATCAGTTTACGGGCTGTCCGTAAAGGACTGGCGTCTGCAATGTGGCCGGGCAGATTGGAGATTGTCTGTCGTAAGCCGCTTGTAATTATCGATGGCGCTCATAATTATGAAGGTGCCAGGAGCCTGCGCCTGGCTCTTCAGGAGTACTTTCCCGGGAAAAAAATTGTCTTGGTTATTGGCATGCTGGCGGACAAAGAGCGCTGCCGTGTAGCCGGTGAACTGGTGCCCGGCGTGAAAGCTGTCGTTGTGACCAAGCCTAACAGCCCCAGGGCCGGAGACTGGCAGAAAATGGCTGTCGAAGCAGGACTATATACTCCTGATGTTTATATCCTGGAAGATATCAGTGATGCCTTGAACAAAGCTTTTGCCCTGGCCGGGCCTGATGATGTGATATGTGTAACCGGTTCACTATACATGGTGGCAGAAGCCAGAGAACTGCTGTTAAAAAACAGACATGTATGATTGGCATAATATGTATGACCTTCTAATCCTGCCATAATTTTTAAATTAACACCACAGCTTGTCATAAAATGCTCAAGATGATAAACTGTTTAGTGTAACAAGTGACGTTTCTTTTTTTTGCAGAAATTCTGTAGATCAGGTGAAGTTTAATGGCTAAAGGTTTCAAGAGTTCCGGGAATAACTGGGTGTTGCTTCTCATGATACTAATCGGAGGCCTGACCGGCAGTGCTGTCGGCGACGCGTTGTCACAGACCCTGCCATGGTTGAAATCAACTTCACTGATTGGATTAGAGCCTTCAACCCTGGACCTGAGGTTTTTGAACATAACCTTCGGTTTTACTTTTGCCCTTGGGCCGGTCACTGCGCTTGGCCTGATCCTTGGCTATGTCGTTTACCGCAGGATTTGATGCCGTGAAAAAACTGATTCTTGCTTCCACGTCACCCCGGCGCGCGGCATTATTGAAGCAGATTGGCTTAAACTTCCTGGTTAAGGTATCCGCTGTGGACGAGACCCCGCTGCCAGGATTGACGCCTCCTGAACTTGTAGGATTATTGGCGGAAAGGAAAGCAGCGGCGGTAGCCCGGAAATTGCATGACGGGATAGTGATCGGTGCTGATACTGTCGTAGTCTGGCAGGGGCAGGTTTTGGGCAAGCCAAAAAACGGGGATGAAGCGTTCGAGATGCTGTTTAAATTACAGGGCAGCTGCCATGAGGTTTATACAGGTATAGCTTTAATCGATGTCAGCAGCGGGGAAGTACTGGTTGGGCATGAGAAAACGAGGGTATGCTTCAGGTCCCTGGATGAGAGGGAAATCAGACTCTATGCAGCTTCCGGTGAGCCGTTGGATAAAGCCGGGGCATACGGAGTTCAGGGGCTGGCAGCAATTTTCATCACAAGAATTGAGGGCTGTTATACAAATGTAGTTGGGCTTCCCCTGGCCAGGCTTTCATTAATGCTTAAACAATTAGGCTGTAATGTGCTGTAAGGTAACCAATCATACAAATAGTTCGAAATGTTGTACTTGGAGCTGGTGATATTGACTGTTTCGCATTACCGGCCGACCATGAAAGATCTTCCCGAGGATATCCGGCCTCGGGAAAGGCTTTTAAAAGAAGGTCCGGAAGCGCTTTCTGATACAGAGCTTCTGGCAATTATTTTAAGGACAGGCTCCAGGGAGGCAACCGCTTTAGATCTGGCCTCTCTGATCATGTCACGTTTTAAAAACCTGCGGATGATCTTGGAAGCCACAGTTGAGGAACTATGTGAAATCAAGGGGGTTGGGCCGGCGAAGGCAAGCCAGGTCAAAGTGGCTTTGGAATTGGCCAGGAGGACTTCAAAATATTCCGATCTCCCGCGTCCGGTAATTAAGACGCCAGATGATGCTGCTAACCTTGTCATGGAGGAAATGAGACATTTTGACCGGGAGCATTTCAGGGCGATATTATTAAACACCAAAAACCAGGTTATCGGTACTGACAAGGTGTCTGTAGGAACTCTGAACTCGTCCGCGGTACACCCCAGAGAGTTGTTCCGCAACGCCATAAAAAGAGGTGCGGCGTCTGTTATCCTGGTGCATAACCATCCCAGCGGCGACCCTGCGCCAAGCAGGGAAGATATGGATATAACCAGGAGAGTTAAAGAAGTAGGAAATATAATTGGGATCGAAGTTTTGGACCACATAATTATTGGAGACAATAAATTCACAAGCCTCAAGGCAAATGGTTTGGTCTGAACAATTTAAGCAGCATGATAATTTTTTTAGAGAGGGGCCGGATGATGCGCATCGGTCTGTTTTCAAAGGATATGGGGATGGATTTGGGCACTGCCAACTCCCTGGTGTATGTTAAAGGAAAAGGGATAGTAATTCGTGAGCCCTCTGTGGTCGCGATCCAGAAAGACACAGGCCATGTTCTGGCTGTTGGGGAAGAGGCAAAAAGAATGATCGGCCGCACCCCTGGTAACATTGTGGCCATCAGACCGCTTAGAGACGGGGTTATCGCGGATTTCGACATCACCCAGAGCATGATCAAGTATTTTATAAGTAAAGCATTAAGGGGGCGCACCTTCTTAGTGCGTCCAAGGTTGGTTGTTGGTGTGCCGTCCGGTGTCACCGCCGTGGAAGAAAGAGCGGTACGCGAGGCTGCACTCCAGGCCGGCGCCAGGGAAGCCTATCTCATTGAAGAGCCCATGGCTGCTGCCATCGGATCCGGGCTGCCGGTTCATGAACCAACCGGCAACATGATTGTGGATATAGGCGGGGGGACCACCGAGGTGGCGGTCATTTCCCTTGGTGGTATTGTCACCAGCCGCTCCATTCGGATTGCCAGCGATGAAATGGATGATGCGATCATAAGTCATGTTAAGCGCACCTATAATCTGATGATCGGTGAGCGTACGGCTGAACAAATAAAAATACAAATTGGGACAGCCTATCCACCTGATACACTGGAAGTTGACGATGTGCGGGGGCGTGATCTTGTTACAGGGCTGCCCAAAACCGTTCAGATCACCTCGGCTGAAATCTACAAGGCACTGTCGGAGCCCGTATCAAGCATTATTGAGGCGATTAAAGCAACACTGGAACATACACCACCGGAATTATCTGCAGACATTATGGACCGCGGCATTGTTATGGCCGGGGGTGGTTCTCTGCTGCGCGGCCTCGATCGCCTGGTCAGTGAAGAGACAGGCATGCCCGTGCATCTTGCGGATGAACCCCTGTTGGCAGTTGCATATGGAGCCGGAAGGGTACTGGAAAATATCGATGTGTTGCGCAAGGTACTGATCCATCCCAAAAAACAAGCGTAATAAAAAATACTGCCGGCTGGATGACCAGAGGCCGGAATTTGTGAACAGAGAGCAGAATTCATTCGTTCAGTAGGGCCAATTTGATTTTACGATAATCGGGGTTTTTGAAGATAAATATTTTTTATCGGGGAGTGAAATGCTGAGGTGCGTTGGGCTACTGCTAAAAGGCTGTTATTTCTTGCCGTCCTGGTAGTGGTCACCCTGGCGGCCATGCGCTTTACAGTCCCTGAAAGGATCGGGATGACAAGCCTGGAATTAAAATTCAGGGATGTGCTTGCGCCGGTACAGAGCGGACTTTCCTGGCTGGGCAGGCAGGGCAGTTATCTTGTTTCTCTCCCGGTTTCCATGGTCGGCGCCGCAGCTCGCAGCCAGGCACTGGAACAGGAAGTGGAACGACTGGAAAGCGAAAAAATAAAATTCAATGAATATTTGCTTGAAAACCAGCGCCTGACAGCACTGCTTGATTACAAGCAGGTCATGATCAATAATTATAATTTCCAAATAGCATCTGTAATTGGCAGGGATCCGGGTAACTGGTTTGGCACTTTGACTCTCAACCGTGGTTCGGATGAGGGAGTTATGCAGAATATGGCTGTCCTTACCCCGGATGGCCTGGTAGGGAGGGTAATAACAGTCACTTCATCTACCAGCGAAGTTCTTTTGATCACAGACCCGCGCAGCGGCGTAGGTTCACTGGTTCAGGATACCCGTACAACCGGTATTGTTGAGGGAGTTGCCGGGAGTTCGGGGTTAGCCAGGATGATCCATATTCCCAACAATGCGATGGTGGAAACAGGCCAGGCAGTGGTTACTTCAGGGCAGGGAAGTATTTTCCCCAAAGGAATACCGGTTGGGATAATAAACAACATCCAGAATGAGCCATCAGGGCTGTTTTTAAGCGCTGATATACTACCTTACGCAAATTTAAATAAATTAGAAGAAGTGCTGATAGTAACCTACGTACAGCCCGTGGCCGAAACGCCACGTGTTGGAGGTTAGGATATGCCTTTTACCATTTATCTGCTCCTGCTTGGGGCTATTATTATTTTGCAGACCACAGTTCTGGAAAACTTTGCTATTGCGGGCATTAAGCCTGACTTGGTTATGCTTGTGGTGGTCTTGAATGGCTTCCTCCTTGGCACCAAAGAGGGGGCTTTTTTGGGGTTTGCCGGAGGTATAATTGAAGATCTGTTTTCAGGGAGCTACATCGGTTTAAATGCCCTTTCAAAAATGGTTGCAGGCTACCTGGCGGGTGCAGCCGGTGAACGTTTGTACAGGGAGAATATACCGGTTGCTGCCGCAGTAACTTTTATTGCCTCTTTGGCCGGCCTGACAGTCAATTATCTGCTCCTGCTTTATCTGGATATCTTTATTTCACCACTGTATGCTTTTTATAGGATTGCGATTCCTGGCGCTGCTTATACTGCGCTGCTGGCCCCTTTTGTTTTCTGGCGCATCTTTCGTTACATTCAGTTTCGAGGCAGGGAATTATAGGGGAGGAGAGAGAATGGAAAGAAGCTATATAGAGAAAAAAATGCGCGTTATCCTGATCATTGTCAGCATTATGTTTTCCGTTCTGATTTCAAGGCTTGCTTTTATGCAGCTCCTCCAGAATGACAAGTTTTCAACACTGGCCAGCGAAAACCGGATCAGGATGATCGCTATTGACGCGCCCCGCGGCGAGGTATTTGACCGCAACGGGATTAAACTGGTTGGTAACCAGCCTGTTTACACGGTATCCCTGGTCAATCTTGGTCTTAAGGATACGGGTGGAGTAGTCGAAAAACTTGCTGCCATACTTGGCATTGATCCCAGTGAAATACAGCAAAAAATCGATCAGCAAAAACGCCTGTATGAACCTGTAAAAATAGCCTCCATGATTCCCCTTGAAACGGTCACCCTGATCGAGGAGCAGAGGTTGGAGCTCCCCGGTGTGGCGGTTGATATAGAACCACTGCGGGAATACCCGAACGGAAACCTGCTGGCCCATGTGATGGGCTACGTAAGGCAGATCAATGAGGAGCAGCTGGCGGATAATAAAGAAAAGGGCTACAAATTGGGTGATCCTTACGGCCAGACAGGCCTCGAAAATACTTATGAAGAATATCTGCGGGGCCAGGATGGCGGACGTCAGGTAGAAGTTGATTCCATGGCCAGGCCGATAAGGGACCTGGGCATAAAGGAGCCTGTGCCAGGCAACAACCTGATGCTCACGATTGATCATAACGTGCAGAAAGCAGCAGAAGCATCCCTGGTCAGAGCATCCCAACAGGCTGTCAAGGAGGGCTTTGGTGAAGCGAGGGCGGGCGCAGCGGTGGCACTTGACGTGCATAGTGGTCAGGTTCTCGCCCTGGCCAGTTACCCGACATATGATCCCGTAAAGCTGTCAGGAGTCCTTTCACAAAAAGATTATGATGATTTATTTAACTCACCTTTAAAACCTATGCTGAACCGGGCTTTATTGACATATGCGCCGGGCTCGGTTTATAAGATGATCGTAGCCATGGCTGCCCTGGAGGCGGGCAAAGCAAACCCTCAGGACACTATTTCAGACCCGGGCTATTTTTTTCTCGGCAGAAACTTTTATGACTGGATATCCGGTGGTCACGGCAGGGTAGATATGATCAGGGCTATTAAGGTATCCTGCGATACCTATTTTTATCAGCTGGGCTACAGGATAGGCATTGACGAAATTGCCCGCATGGCCCGGCAGTTTGGTTTGGGTGAAAAGACCGGCATTGAACTGCCCGGCGAGGAGGCAGGTGTAATAGCCGATCCGGACACAAAGATTCAGCAGCGGCTGGATTACCTGGATGCTGAAGCAGTTGCTAAAGTAAGGGAATTGGAACAGCGCTATGATGATCTTCTCAGCAAGACCAACAACGAAGAGCAGCGCAAAACGCTTTTGAGCAATAGAGCAGATGAACTCAGGGAAATTGAATGGGAGTTGGACTGGCATGAGTATGACACCATTATTTCATCAATTGGACAGGGGGACAACCGCTTCACGATACTTGAGATGGCCAGCTATATTGCCACCATTGCTAACGGCGGCACCCGTTATAAACCTTATATTGTGCAAAAAGTAGTCGATTTCAACGGCAAGGTATTGGAAAACAATGAGCCTGTCGTATTGGGAAAGGTTAATGTGTCTGCAAAAACGATGGCTGTAGTCAGACAGGGCATGCATGAGGTAACTCTGCCGCCTGACGGTACCGCGTACGGCTTTTTTGTTGGTTTTCCTCAGGTAGCCGCTAAAACAGGTACTGCAGAGGTTACAGGCCACAATCCGCATGCCTTGTTTGTAGCTTTCGCCCCTTATGAAAACCCGGATATAGCAGTCGCAGTAGTTCTGGAGTTTGCCGGGCACGGCGGTACGATAGCCGGACCGGTGGCGGAGGATATGCTGGCAGCTCACTTCGGTCTGCCTTTACCAGGAGAGGCAAACCAGAATAAACCATAATACAATGTAACGAAATTTATAAAATAAGGGTCGTTTTTGCCCATTTATATTTTGTTTTTGCAGGATTTGGTTATTAACCCGTAGAATTTAAATCATTCGATAGCGGACCAGGAGGATAAAGTTTTGGCCTTTTTAAAAGGTATCAATAATCATGGCAATCTTCCATACCCAGGTCATGCTTTAGGAGCTGACCAGGACGATTTGACAGATGAAAACACCATCCTGGTTCAGAGAACTCTTCGCTCAGGCCAAATTGTCCGTTATGACGGTAATATTGTAGTTCTGGGAGATGTCAACCCTGGGGCAGAAATATCGGCAACCGGCAACATCATAGTGATGGGCGCCCTGAGAGGGGTGGTGCACGCCGGGGCCGGCGGTGATGAAAATGCCATTGTGCTGGCTTTTCGCCTGCAGCCGACGCAACTCAGGATTTCCAATCATATTACCCGTCCGCCTGACAATGAAGCCATTGAAACAGATCACCCTGAGATGGCTCGGATCAGAGATGGTGTTGTTACTATTGAAATTTTCCAGACAACAGCGGAACGACAGGGCAAGGCCTGAAATATTGAAACAAAACAACGATATTCGAATCTTGTACTGATTGCATATTTCATGATCCAAATATCCTGGTGACCACGACTTTATATGAGGAGGATACTTAGAGTATGGGTGAAGTAATTGTAGTTACTTCCGGCAAGGGAGGGGTTGGTAAGACCACCACCACTGCCAATATTGGGGCAGGCCTGGCTTCCCTGGGCAAGAAAGTGGTTCTTGTAGACGCCGATATAGGGTTGAGAAATCTTGATGTGGTCCTGGGACTGGAGAATAGAATCGTATACGATATTGTCGATGTCACCAGCGGTAACTGCCGCCTGCGGCAGGCTTTGATTAAGGATAAACGTCTGGAGGGTCTGCATCTTCTGCCAGCTGCCCAGACTAAGGATAAAACCGCGGTAAGTCCCGATCAGATGCGTGAGTTGTGTGAGGAACTGAAGAAGGATTTTGATCATATCATCATCGATTGTCCCGCCGGTATTGAGCAGGGCTTCCGCAATGCGATAGCAGGGGCTGATAAGGCCATAGTGGTGACCACCCCAGAAGTCTCAGCAGTGCGTGATGCCGACAGGATCATTGGCCTGCTGGAGGCTGCTGAACTGCGTGATCCCAAATTAATAATAAACCGGATTCGCCCCAAGATGGTCAGGCAGGGAGATATGATGAGTATTGATGATATCATTGATATTCTTGCTGTTGATTTAATTGGGATTATACCTGAAGATGATATGATTGTAATCACAACTAACCGTGGCGAACCTGTGGTCCTGGATCTCGGTTCTCGTTCAGGCCAGGCTTACAGAAATATCAACAGGCGGATCCTGGGTGAGGATGTGCCTTTGATGAGCATAGAAGAAGATGGGTTTTTCAAAAGACTTCGGAAAATTATCGGCCTGAGTTAAACCGGAAAGGGGGCGCAGCGATGCTGGAATTTATCACGAGGCTTTTTAGCAGGAATAGTGGAAGTAAAAACATTGCTAAGGAGAGGCTTCGCCTGGTCCTGGTACATGATCGGACCAGTATATCGCCTCAACTGCTGGAAACTCTTAAAAACGAAATGATTCAGGTAATTTCTAAATACATGGAAATCGATGAATCAGCCTTGGAAGTAAACCTGGATTCAAGCGGCAACACAGTGGCCTTGGTTGCGAACATACCGGTTAAAGGAATGAAAAGAACAGCTGTGTCATCGAAGTGAGGCATGAGTAACAAGAGACCTGGTCTGCGGGATGATGGGGAATTGAGCAGCTGGCACACAAACTTTAACGCATGTTATTAAGACAGCGGGCTTTTTTATCCTTTAGGGGATTTAATTTATTCGGTCAGCGGTGTATATGAATAAAACCAGCCAAAGGAATCTATACCAGCCTGTTATAGGAGTAACGGGCTTTTTTTATTCAATCACTTATTATATAATAGATCACGTGCTTTCTAAAATTTATACGTCGTTTATTGGAGAGAGTGTTTTGAGCTGTGTTCAAACAAAGCAGATTATTTAAAAAAATTGATCAGACACTGCTTGTTGTTGTGGCTTTGATTCTGATTTTCAGCCTGGTAACCATATACAGCGCAACAAAAGACGATGAGCTGTTAAAAAATGATTTCGTTAAGCAGATTATCAATATAACAATTGGCTTGGTTGCCATGGTATTTGTGCTCAATATAAACTATGAGGATTTGGCTAAACATATGAAGCCGCTCTACATTCTTAACCTGATTATTTTGGGAGCGGTAATATTCATGGGGGACTCTGCACTGGGCGCGCAGCGTTGGATTGAGATCGGCCCTTTCCGCTTTCAGCCTTCAGAGTTTTCCAAGCTCATTATAATCATTTGTTTTGCCGTATATCTTAACTCTCGCCAGGGTAAACTTAACAGGTTTAGGGATCTGATTCCATGTTTTGCTTTCATCGGCATACCGATGTTATTAGTGCTTAAACAGCCGGATCTTGGGACCTCACTGGTTATGTTGGCGATTATGTTCGGCATGCTTTTCGCAGCTGGCGCGCGTCCCTGGCTTTTGGTCCTGTTAATCGTTGGCGGCCTTGCTTTTGTATCACTATGGATTTGGGCTCATTTCTGGTTCGAAGCCAACAGCGCCTTCGATCTCTGGATTCCCTTAAAAGATTATCAACTGAAGCGGCTTACAATATTTCTTAATCCATGGGCGGATTGGTATGGTGACGGCTACCATGTTATTCAGTCACAGATCGCCATCGGGCAGGGTGGTCTTTTTGGCAGGGGGCTCTTCCATGGAAGTCAGACCCATGGTGACTTTCTGCCCATTCAGGATACTGACTTTATATTTTCTGTTGTCGGGGAAGAACTGGGTTTTGTCGGCGCCGTTGCCCTTTTGATTCTCTTCTTTGTATTAATTTACCGCTGTATTTATATCGCTGTTAATGCCAAAGACAATTTTGGATTCTTGTTGTCAGTCGGCGTCATATCGATGATCACCTTTCACATCCTGATTAATGTTGGTATGACCATGGGCATCATGCCGGTTACAGGTATCCCCCTGCCGATGTTCAGTTACGGGGGCAGCAATATGATCACCAACCTTGCGGCTCTTGGTTTGCTTCTGAATATTAACATGAAGCAGCAGAACATACTGTTCTAATTTATTATATGTATACAGGAGATAAAAACAATGAATCTGCTGCAGCAAATTTTGCCCCTGGTGAAAAAGCCCGCTCGTTACGCGGGCGGAGAATGGAATGCGGTACACAAAGATTGGGATAATACTGAAATCAAGGTTGTCTTTGCCTTTCCTGATGTTTATGAAGTAGGCATGTCTTATTTGGGGCTGCAGATTCTCTATAATATTGTCAACAGCCGGCCGGACGCTTTGATGGAGAGAGTATTTGCCCCCTGGCCTGACATGGCGGACAAGATGCGCGAGAACGGTTTGCCCCTGTTCGCCCTTGAGTCGCAAAGGCCTGTAAGAGATTTTGATATTGTGGCCTTTACACTCCAATACGAGATGAGCTACTCAAACATATTGTTTATGCTGGACCTGGCCGGGATACCACTGTTGGCAGAACAGAGAGATGAAGCAGTGCCGCTGATCATAGCCGGTGGCCCCTGTGCGTTTAACCCTGAACCGCTGGCTGATTTTATTGATATTTTTGTGATCGGCGAAGGGGAAGAGGTTGTCAATGAACTGCTTGATGTCATATCCGCAGGCCGGCGTAAAATGCTTGCCAGGAAAGAAATATTGTCAAATGCGGCAATTTTGCCAGGCATATATGTTCCTTCGCTTTACCAGGTTTTTTACCGGGAAGACGGTGCTTTTTTAAAGATCAGACCGCTGCGGGAAAATGTGCCGGGAAAAGTTATTAAAAGGGTGGTAAGGGATTTTGACGGGGCCCCTTTCCCTATCAAGCCAGTGGTTCCTAACACTGAAGCTGTGCACGATCGAATGATGATTGAAGTTTTGAGGGGCTGCACCAGGGGCTGCCGTTTTTGCCAGGCCGGCATGATCTACCGTCCGGTGCGGGAAAAAAAACCTGAAACAGTGCTGCGGCAGACGGCAGAACTTGTAAATAACACGGGTTATGATGAAATTTCTCTCACCTCCCTCAGCACCAGCGACTACAGCCCTGTCCTTGAAGTAATAAGAGCAATTGCGGATAAACACGCCCAGCAAGGGATCAATGTTTCACTGCCATCCCTGCGGGCGGATCATTTTTCAGTGGGCCTGGCAAAAGAGGTGCAGCGCGTACGCCGCTCCAGCCTTACATTTGCGCCGGAAGCAGGCACACAGCGCCTGCGGGATGTTATTAATAAGGGTGTTACTGAAAAAGACCTCATGGAAGCAGCAGGGGCAGCGTTCAAAGAGGGCTGGCATGCTGTAAAATTGTATTTTATGATCGGCCTGCCGACAGAAAACGATGAGGATTTGGATGGGATAGCTAAGCTGGCAAAAGATGTGCTGGCCCTGGGCCGTAAAAACGGTGTCCCACGCGGGCGCTTAAAAGTGACAGTCAGTGTTTCATCATTTGTTCCCAAAGCCCACACTGCATTCCAGTGGGAACCGCAGGCTCCCGTCGCAGCATTGAAGCGCAAACAGGACGAACTGACAAATAAAACAAGAGATCGCGGTTTAACTCTGAATTACCATAACGCTGATCTCAGCCTCATTGAAGCCGCTTTCGCCAGGGGAGACAGGCGGTTGGGTGCGGTACTGATCAATGCCTATCAGCTGGGATGTCGATTTGACGCTTGGTCTGAGTATTTCAAAATTAAACTGTGGCGCGAAGCCTTTCAGCAGGCCGGTCTTGAACCGGAGTGGTATGCCTGCCGCAGCTACAAGTATGATGACCCGCTGCCATGGGATCATGTTGACCCCGGCGTGTCTAAGCAGTATCTTGTTCTTGAACACAAGCGGGCCCTGGCAGGCACCTTGACCGGTGACTGCCGGACAGGTTCCTGTACTGGCTGCGGGATATGCCCGGCGCTTGAAATCGAACCATTTTATGCAGGAAGTGAACGGTAATGCCAAGGTATAGAGTCATGTACGCCAAAGAAGGGCCAGCCAGGTATATATCACACCTTGACCTGATCAGGGCTTTTGAACGGGCAGCCAGGCGGGCCGGGCTGCCGCTCGCTTTTACACAGGGTTTCAACCCTCATCCCAAACTGTCATTTGCCGCCCCACTGGCGGTAGGGACAGCAGGAGAAGCGGAATTTGCCGATCTGGAACTGACCGGGAATATTTCTGCCGGGGTTGTGGCAGAGGCTCTTTCAGGTATGTTTCCGGAGGGACTGCGGCTGATCGAAAGCAGGCTGGTCCCGGACTCTGCTCCGGCCCTTATGGCCGCAGTGGATTTGGCTGGCTACACCGCCCGGGCAGTGCTTGAGGCGCCCCTGGACAAAGAAATGATTGATAAGGCCATTGCTGAATTTCTGGCGAGACCGGAGATCCTGGTGGAGCGCCGCAGCAAGTCAGGGGATAAGAAGGTTTTCGATATAAAGCCTGGTATTTTTACGATGTCGGCCCAGATAAATGATGATATAATAGTGCTGGATGCCGAACTAAAAACAGGAAGCAGCGGCAATATCAGGTTTGAAGAGCTGCTTGATGCTTTTACAGGAAGTTTTAATATTCCGCTGCGGGGAAATTTTATCCTCTGCCGGAAAGCGCTCTATGCAGCTGGGAGAAATAAAAAAGATATGCTGTGGTGAGAGATATATAATAAACAGGGTGTTGTTATTTCAAAGGGGATAGGTTTTTATGTTAAAGGAAATTCTTGTTAACATTGGTGAAGAAGAAACCAGGGTTGCTGTGCTTGAAAACAAGTTACTTGTGGAGATATTCATCGAGCGGTCTATCAATCAGCGCCTGGTAGGCAATATATTCAAGGGGCGGGTCGAAAATGTCCTGCCGGGCATGCAGGCTGCCTTTGTTAATATTGGGCTGGAAAAAAATGCTTTCTTATACGTGGAAGACGCCATGCCAGCCAATTCTCCTGATGGAAACGGTCAAGACAGTTATGCTCTCGGCGCCAACATATGCGATATTTTAAAGCAGGGCCAGGAAATTCTGGTGCAAATAGTGAAGGAGCCTATCGGCACAAAAGGCCCGAGGGTTACAACCCACATCACCCTGCCGGGACGATGCCTTGTGCTGATGCCCACGGTAGACTATATTGGCATATCGAGACGCATAGAATCAGAAAAGGAACGGGAACGGCTGAAGGATCTTGCAGCAAGAGTAAAGCCGGAAGGGATGGGTGTTATAGTCCGCACAGTGGCAGAGGGTGTCGAAGAAGAGGAACTGCGCCAGGACATCGCGCTGTTGAACAAGCTGTGGCGTAAAATATTGAGCAGGGCTGCCCACGGCACAGTGCCAAATGTTGTGCACCGTGATCTTGAACTGGTCCAGCGAATACTGCGGGATGTTTTTACGGAGGATGTTGATCGCCTGATCCTGGATTCGCGTTACGAATATGAAAAGGTACTGGAACTGCAGGACATTACAAGTCCTCGTTTGAAACTCAAAGTGTTTTTAGACGATCGGGAAAATATTTTTGAGGAATATGGCATTGAACAGGAGATAGAAAGAGCTTTAAATCATAAAGTCTGGCTTAAATGCGGCGGCTACCTGGTTATCGATCAGGCAGAGGCCCTAACGGCTATTGATGTAAATACCGGCAAGTATGTGGGGACCACTAACCTGGAAGACACGGTCCTAAAGACCAACCTGGAGGCCGCAAGAGAGATTGCCCACCAGCTGCGCCTGCGAAAAATAGGCGGGATTGTAATTGTTGATTTCATTGATATGTCCCAGGAGGCACATCGCAGTGAAGTGCTCCAGGTTTTGGAGGAAGAAATCAAAAAAGACAAGACCAAGACAAATATCTTGGGCATTACCCAGCTTGGCCTGGTTGAGATGACCCGTAAAAAGGTGCGGCCCAGCCTGGCTGAGGTGCTGCAGAAACCGTGTCCATACTGTGATGGCAGGGGTAAGGTGCTGTCCGAGGAGACTCTTGGTATTAACTTTAAAAACCAGATTTACAATGCTGCCCGCCAGACTACAGCCCAGACAATTCTGGTGGAGGCTAACCCGGCAGTGGCGGCGCGTTTGATCGGCAGCGGCGGGGCCAGCCTGCGTGATTTGGAAAACAAAACAGGGAAAAGCCTCTATATACGTGGTACTGCCGGTCATCACATTGAGGCGGTTACCATTTTGCCGCTTCACGATAATGAGGAAATAAAGGCCAACACCCTTCCCGTTAAGCTTGGTGATGTTCTGGAGGTCAAGGTGGAAGAGCCGCATATGACAAATTTTCATGATGGCATCGCCAGGGTAAATGGTTTTATTCTCGATATTGAGGGCGCCGCTGCTTATGTCGGTGAAACTATTCCGGTAGAGGTGTGTAAAGTATTTCGTACGTATGCCAAAGCTCGACTGGTTAAGCCCTGATCCTTGCAAACCCCACAACAAACACTGTCAGACAGGGTTTTTTATTGACAAAACAGGTTAATGTGTTAAAATATTATATTGTAGGTGTTTTCAATACTTACGGTACCGCTCGGGACTGGTTTGCATAAGAGGGTCAGCCTTATACCCCACCATTGTCCGGCGTGTCCCAAATGAGGGGGGTTATTATATTGTATGCTATTATTGAAACAGGCGGCAAACAGTATCGTGTTCAGGAAGGAGAAACCCTGAATATCGAGAAGTTGACCGCTGAAGCCGGTGAGAAGGTCGAAATAGACAGGATACTGGCTGTAGTGAATGGTGATGAAATCAAAGTTGGCTCACCACTGGTGGAGGGAGCCAAGGTGATTCTAAGAGTGCTCCGCCAGGGCAGAGGTAAAAAAATCATAGTTTTCAAGTATAAGGCTAAGAAAAATTATCGACGCAAACAGGGCCACAGACAGCCTTTCAGCCAGGTGATAGTTGAAAAAATTGAATCCTAAGTGCAATTTTTAATAGGAGAGGTGATTTACATTGGCACATAAAAAAGGTGTAGGCAGTTCACGTAACGGCCGTGACTCAAAACCCAAAATGCTTGGCGTAAAAAGCGCAGACGGACAGCATGTTTTAGCAGGCACAATTATTGTCCGGCAGCGCGGCACCAAGATCCACCCGGGCCGTAATGTCGGCATTGGCTGTGACGATACCCTTTTTGCCAAAGCTACCGGAACGGTAAGCTTTGACCGGCTAGGCCGGGATAAGAAGATTGTCAGCATCATTTCAGAGGCGGCTGCAGTATTATCATAAAAGCAGCGGGTAATTACAAGGCAGGCTTTTTACAATAACGCTAAGGATGATCTCTAACACCGTTTTCATGCCATATGGTTTGGAAGCGGTGTTGTTTTAATGAACACGCATTGTCTTTATTCAGGCGTTTCCATTTTAAAGGAAATGAAGTACGTTTTGTAGAATCATTCAACGCCTGAAGGGAGCTGGTGATACGTGTATTTTGCAAAGCTATTAGAGATCATACAATTGCAGCGGCATGATTTTTTAAATCATCTGCAGGTTATATCTGGTTTCCAGCAGTTAAACAAGCCGGACCGGATACGGGATTATGTTAAACAGGTAACTGTTGAAATTGCAGAAATGAGCAAAACCACCCGCTTTAAAATGCCGGAGGTTACTGCTGCTGTGCTGGCAGGATTTTATGAGGCTGCCAAATACGGATATAAAATAGAATTGACGGTAAACTCAACACTTGGTGATTGCGAGGTTCCCGGTCCAGCAGCAGGAAGCGCGCTGGAAAGTGTTTTCAACTGTATTTTAGCCAATATGTCTTCTCCTGCAACAGGGGAAAGATGTTTGAAGATAAAGTTTGCAGAAAATGATCATGAATACAGCATCAGCTTTAAAAGCCACGACGCTCGTATAAATGACCAGGAAACATTCAGGAAGAGCTTTGAGCCTGCAAATGATTTGCTGAACGAATATGGTGGGCAGTTAAATATAATATTTTCCCGCGATATTCCCGAAATCATTTTGGGCCTCCCCAGAAAGAAAAAAGAATCAGATGATAAAAGACAGGTCTGATTTCAGCAGGTGACAGGGTAGTAATATACCAATGCCGGGTATTTAAAAAGAATCGGATTTTGAATTCAAAGCAGGTGAATTTATGTTTTTTGATGTGGCTAAAATCTATGTTAAAGGCGGCGATGGCGGAAACGGCTGTGTTGCCATGCGCAGGGAGAAATATGTGCCAATGGGCGGTCCCTGGGGTGGTGACGGCGGCAGGGGCGGGGATATAATTTTCAGGGTTGAAGAAGGTTTGCGTACTCTGGTTGATTTTCGTTACAAACGACACTATAAAGCGGACCGCGGCCGGCACGGAGAAGGTAAAAATATGTATGGGGCGTCAGGAGACGACCTGATAGTAAGGGTACCGGCAGGGACACTGGTAAAAGACGACGACACAGGTGAAATCATTGCTGACCTGGTAAAAAACGGCCAGGAGGTCGTGGTTGCACGCGGTGGCAGAGGCGGCAGAGGTAATGTGCACTTTGCCACCCATGATCACAAAGCGCCAAAAATGGCAGAGAAGGGTGAACCGGGCGCTGAGCGCTGGCTGATCCTGGAACTTAAACTGCTTGCAGATGTGGGATTAGTAGGGTTTCCCAATGCAGGCAAGTCATCTTTGATTTCAAGAGTATCTGCGGCTAAACCTAAAATCGCAGATTACCCATTTACAACCATCACCCCAAATCTCGGTGTTGTCCGGGTAGATGAAGGACGAAGTTTTGTCATGGCTGACATACCTGGCCTGATCGAGGGGGCACATACCGGAGCTGGACTGGGGCATGATTTTTTAAAACATATTGAACGCACCCGCCTGCTCATTCATGTCCTGGACACCGCAGGCAGCGAGGGCAGGGATCCGGTGGCTGATTTCGAGGCAACAAAAAGAGAACTATCTCTTTATAATCCAATGCTTGGAACCATGCCCCAGGTTATTGCCGCCAATAAAATGGACCTGCCTGAATCAGCTGAAAACCTGCGCAGGTTAGAAGAGGCTTACGGCGGTAAGTATGAAATATTTCCTGTATCTGCTGCAACTGGCGATGGTTTGGATAAGCTGGTCTACAGGGTTGCTGACCTCATTGATCAAATCCCTGTTAAAGAGCCCGAAAGCATTCCTATTCCCGTAGTCCACAGGGCTGAACCGCGTTTCAGTGTTCATCGTGAGGAAGGTATGTTTTTTGTCAGGGGAAAAGAGATTGAGCGTCACGTGGCTATGACTGACATGGAAAACGATGAAGCGGTGGAACGCCTGCAGTGGATCATCAAGCGCATGGGGATTGAGGATGGGCTTAAATCAGCAGGCATAAAAGAAGGAGACACTGTTAAAATTGGTAAATTTGAATTTGAATATATTGAGTAATCCCAATCCCTTTGAATGGTTATGCAAGTATGGTATAATTTACCTAAGTTAAATTGATTGGGTGCGAAAGATGACAGAAAACAAACGTAATTTCACCTCTTTTAAAAGGATTGTGATTAAGGTTGGCTCCAGTTCCGTCGCCTATGCTAACGGCAAGCCGAAGCATGATCAGATTGGAGCACTGGTCAGGCAGTTATCCGGTCTGCATAAACAGGGCAAGGAAGTACTGCTTGTTACCTCGGGCGCAATCGGTACAGGAGCCGGCAGGCTGGGCCTGACAGGCCGGCCCAGGACAATCCCCGCCAAACAGGCTGCTGCTGCAGTTGGCCAGGGTATCCTAATGCATATATATGAAAAGTTATTTTCCGAGTATGGAGTAACTGTAGGCCAGGTACTGCTTACAAGGGAGGATTTTTCAGACAGGCGGCGGTTTTTAAATGCTGGAAACACACTGCATGCTCTTCTTCAGTTTGGTGTTATTCCTGTAATCAATGAGAATGATACTGTGGCTGTTGATGAGATCAAACTTGGTGAAAATGACACGTTGTCAGCTTTGGTGGCTGGTCTTGTGGACGCCGAACTGCTTATTTTGCTTTCTGATATCCAGGGTCTTTACACAGCCGACCCGCGAAAGGATCATGATGCCAGGCTGATTCGGGAGGTGAGGGAAATAACTCCCGATATCGAATCGCTCGCCGGTGGCGTCGGCAGTAAGATGGGGTCCGGTGGTATGATCACGAAAATTCAGGCAGCCAGGATAGCTTCGCATTCAGGAGTTTATACAGTGCTGGCCAGCACGGCAGAAAAGGACATTATCCTGAGGATAATGTCCGGGGAGCAGGTCGGGACTGTGTTTCTGCCATCTGCCAACAAACTGGAGAATAAAAAAAGGTGGATTGCATACAGCTCTGCTCTGTGCGGAAGAATACACGTTGATGCCGGCGCTGCCACTGCATTGGTTAAAAAAGGCAAGAGCCTGCTGCCATCCGGAGTTACTGCAGCGGAAGGTGTTTTTGAAATAGGCAGCACTGTCAGCATTGTCGGACCTGATAAACAGGAAATTGGCAGGGGGATTACTTGTTATTCCTCGGTTGAAATAGATCTGATCAAAGGCTCCCAGACTAAAGAAATATCCCGTATTCTTGGATATAAAGATTATGATGAAGTAGTTCACCGTAACAACCTGGTGCTTAATTTATAGTATTTAGTGATCGGTTACTTGTTTTACTTGCTTTTAAAATTAACAGACAGTACAATTTCCTTATGAACAATGAGCATAAGACGGAACGGCATTTGGGCATCATGGGTGGCACTTTTGATCCTATACATTACGGGCACCTGGTCACAGCTGAAGGAGCCAGGTACTCGTTCGGACTTGACAGGGTAATATTTGTCCCGTCAGGACGACCGCCACATAAGCCTGGCCATTTAGTATCGGATCCCCTGGATCGCTATAAAATGACCTGTCTGGCGGTTGCTACCAATCCTTTTTTCTGTGCTTCAGCCATTGAAGTCGAACGACCTGGGCCCTCCTTTACAATCGATACGGTGCGGGCTGTTATGCAGCTGTATCCCGGTGCGAAAATTTATTTCATCACAGGTGCGGATGCTTTATTAGAGATCTTCAAATGGAAAGATTTTGATATCCTTTTGACAATTTGCAATTTTGTGGCTGCGACACGTCCAGGTTATCGTTTGTTTGAGCTAAGGGAAAAAACTGCTACTCTTCCGCCTGGTTTGAAACAAAATATTTCATATATGGAAGTGCCTGCTTTAGCCATTTCTTCAACTGATATCAGGCAGCGTGTGCATGATGGAAGGCCTGTAAAGTATTTGCTGCCCGAGTCTGTGGAAGATTATATAAAAGAGAATAATCTGTATAGAAAATGATGTTTGAAAAATCTTTGCCTGGTTGAAATTACATCACGAGATTTTATTTTGCAAAATAATTGCTTCAAGAATAAAGTAACAATAGGGAAAGAGGTGATTAGTGTATGGCGCGTACCTTGTACGTAGGAAATCTACCCTGGGCAACCAAGGCTGAGGACCTGGCAGAAGCTTTTTCAGCGCATGGCGAGGTTTTGAGCAGCCGCGTTATTACTGATCGTGAGACCGGTCGCTCCCGTGGATTTGGCTTTGTTGAAGTCCGGGATGAAGATGCGGAAACTATGATCGCAGCAATGAACGGCACTGAACTTGGCGAGAGAATTATTACAGTTAACGAGGCGAAAGCCAGAGAAGACAGGACGGGTGGAATGTCCTAGTTAAAAATTTATTTCTAGTGCTGTCTTGTGTTTATCAGGCATTGGATACCCGTGTATATTTCACCTGCACGGGTTGCTTTTATTATGTGTATGGAGGACACCGGAGGCTGTAAGGGAAATAATATATCATTTGGTACAGGAAAATTTCCAGATGAGGTTTATGCGTGACAGGAGGTAAATAAAATCGACAATATTGAGATTTGCAGACAGCGCCTGGAAAAAGATACATTTGCCAGGCATCTGGGTATTAAGATTACTGAAATAAAGTCCGGTTATGCCAAGGCAGAATTAACTGTGACCCCGGAACTTCTTAACGGGGCGGGGTTAACTCACGGCAGCGCAGTTTTTGCCCTGGCCGATATTGTTTTTGCTGCGGCAAGCAACTCTCACGGTTCGCTGGCGCTTGCCTTAAATATAAGTATAAATTTTCTGAAGGCTACTTATGAGGGGGCCAGGCTAACCGCGGTCGCCAGGGAAGAGAACCGGACAAGGAAGACCGGATTATACCGACTGGAAGTAAGAGACGAAAAAAACGACCTGGTTGCTTTGGCAGCCGGCATGGCTTATGTGAAGGGGAAGGCATAATCTAACAACCGGCTACGCTGCCGGAAGGAACTTTCACTTAAAAGGTAGAATAATAAGTTGTTGTAAATAAACATGTTTTACAAGGAGGAGTGGTATTGCCATTAAGTCCACAAGAAGTTGTCAACATTGCTGTACAGGCTGCGGAAAACAAAAAAGCAGTGGATTTGATAGTCCTTGATATCAGCAATGTATCAATCATAGCAGACTATTTCATAATCTGCAGCGGCCGTTCCAACACACAAGTCCAGGCGATAGCGGAGAGTATCCAGGAGGAATTGAAGAAGGAAGGGGTACTTGCCCTGCGCCGGGAAGGTTTCAGGGAGGCCAGCTGGGTGCTGCTGGATTATGGTGACGTTATTGTCCATGTTTTTCAGGAAAAAGAACGGCAGTTTTACAATCTGGAACGCTTGTGGGGTGACGCCCGGATTGTTGATATGCCGTTGAAAATATAGTTAATACATGTAATAGATGCGGCCGTGCAATCTGTGCTGAACCGGCTGCGTGTTGAATTATTCTGTGTTGTTGACATATACGGGTCTATGTCATATAATAATTCACAGTTTAGCTGTCAAGGCGATGATGAGGAGCAGTAAGCAGCGCAGTTCTTTTAGAGAGCCGCCGGTTGGTGCAAGGCGGTGGGCAAAGCTGCCGAAACTCGCCTTTGAGCTGTCCGGGGGAAAAGGTTTAGTACTCCGGTCCGGTTGCTCCGTTATAGCTGGAAGAGGGTAAAGAGATGGGGCTGTGGCGCAGTGGGAGCGCGCTTCCTTGGCATGGAAGAGGCCGCGGGTTCAATCCCCGCCAGCTCCACCAAAATCGATCTTTACCAATAAGGGTGGTACCGCGGGTTTAACCTCTCGTCCCTACAGGGATGCAGAGGTTTTTTTATTTTATTTTTTAGGGGAGGGGAACACGTGAGTGTAATTGATTTTGGCAGAATTACATTGGGCGAGCTGGTTGACCAAATTACTGAGGCCTATCCTGATACAGAAGCGTTGGTTTACCCGGACCGCGGCTTAAGGTACACTTATAAAGAGTTCCGGGAAGCCTGCAACCAGATTGCCAAAGGTTTAATGAAACTGGGTGTGAAGAAAGGGGACAGCACTGCGATTTGGGGCACCAATGTACCCGAGTGGGCGATAACCCAGTTCGGCAGCCCCAGGATGGGGGCGGTGCTGGTCACCGTCAACACCAGCTACAAATTATTTGAGCTTGAGTACCTGATGAAGCAGTCTGACTCAAAAACATTGATCCTGGTAGAAGGCACCAAGACATCCGATTATATCGGTATGTTATACGAATTATGCCCGGAGCTGAATGACTGCAAGCCGGGCGAGCTGGTTTCGGAAAGACTGCCTTTTTTGAAAAATGTAATTCTCATCGGACAGAAAAAATACCCGGGTATGTTCACCTGGGACGAAGTCATGATAATGGCTGAAGAAGTGCCGGACGAGGAACTTGCGGCCTGCATGGCCTCGCTGCATTACGACGATGTGATCAACATGATGTATACTTCAGGGACGACCGGTTTCCCCAAAGGGGTTATGCTCACGCACCGCAACCTGATCCTGAACGGCCTCGGCATTGGGGACAGCATGAAATTAACCGAGAAGGACAGGCTGTGCATCCCGGTGCCTTTCTTCCACTGCTTTGGCTGTGTGCTGGGCACGATGGCTTGTGTCACCCACGGCACCACCATGGTGCCGGTCGAGTCTTTCGATCCCAGGCAGGTGCTGTGGACAATTGAGCAGGAGCGCTGTACCGGTGTGCATGGGGTGCCTACTATGTTTATCATGGAACTGGAGCTGCTGGAGAAGGAAAAATTCGATACTTCTTCCCTGCGCACTGGGATCATGGCTGGTTCGCCCTGCCCCATTGAAGTGATGAAAAAAGTAGTGGACGTCATGTGTGCGAAAGATATTACCATCACTTACGGCCAGACCGAGTCCTCACCGGGAATTACCAACACCACGACAGATGACCCGCTGGAACTCAGGGTTTCTACAGTGGGACGCACCCTGCCTGACGTGGAGATGAAAATTGTCGATCCAGAAACGGGTAAAGAAGTTGGCCCCAACACACAGGGGGAAATTTGCGCCCGCGGCTACAACATCATGAAAGGGTATTATAAAATGCCCGAAGCAACTGCCGCGGCTATTGACAGTGAAGGCTGGCTGCACACGGGTGACCTGGGTACGGTGGATGAAAACGGTTATCTGAAGATCACCGGCCGCCTCAAGGACATGATCATCCGCGGCGGCGAGAATATTTACCCGCGGGAGATCGAAGAGTACCTCTACACCCACCCGGACGTTAAAGACGTGCAGGTGGTCGGTATCCCCAGCGTCAAGTACGGCGAGGAAGTCATGGCTTATATCCAGCTGAAAAACAATACCGTGCTGACAGAAGAAGAAGTGAAGAAGTTCTGTGAGGGTCAGATCGCCCGCTATAAGATTCCCAGGCATGTGGCTTTTATTGACAGTTACCCGATTACAGCCAGTGGTAAAATCCAGAAATACAAGCTGCGCGATATGGCTGTAGAGATGCTGGGCCTGCAGGATGCGGCAAAAATTGAAACAGCCTAGTATTTGAGACGTGGGACGTGGGACGTGAGGACGTGGGGAATTGTAGGTGCGGATTCATCCGCACATGGTCGGCTAAAGCCGACCCTGCAAAAATCCGGGATCATATGCTTATGTGGGACGTGGGATGACTCGCGTCCCAATTAGTCTGGAGCATCAAGGGGGAACCAAGTTGAAAGTAAAGTATGATTTTGATGAAATAGAGAAAAAATGGCAGGACCGGTGGGCAGAAGATGACCTTTACGCTGTGCCGGACTTTTCCGACAAGCCAAAATATTACTGCCTGGAAATGTTCCCATACCCATCGGGCAAACTGCACATGGGGCATGTGAGGAACTATTCCATAGGTGATGTGGTGGCCCGTTACAAAAGCATGCAGGGCTTTCACGTGCTCCACCCGATGGGCTGGGACGCCTTCGGGCTGCCGGCGGAAAACGCTGCCATTAAACACGGCGGCATCCATCCCGCCGACTGGACCATTGAGAACATAAGAAACATGAGGGAACAATTGAAGCAGCTCGGCATCAGCTACGACTGGAACAGGGAATTTGCCACCTGTGACCCGGAGTATTATCGCTGGACTGAATGGCTTTTTCTGCAGCTTTATCACAAAGGTTTAGCTTATAAAAAGCTGTCTGCCGTCAACTGGTGCCCGGACTGTGCGACAGTGCTGGCCAACGAGCAGGTAGTAAACGGGTGCTGTGAGCGCTGCAAGACGACAGTTGAGAAAAGGGAACTGGCGCAGTGGTTTTTTAAGATTACCGACTATGCCGACCGCCTGCTGAAAGATATGGATCTCCTTGATGGATGGCCGGAAAAGGTCAAGATCATGCAGGAAAATTGGATTGGCCGCAGTGAGGGCGCGGAAATTGATTTTATAATAGACGGATCAGAAGATAAAATCACAGTGTATACGACCCGCCCGGATACTGTTTTTGGGGTAACCTATATGGTGCTGGCGCCCGAACACCCGCTGGTGGAAAAGCTGATTGCCGGATCTGAAAAAGAAACCGAGATCAAGGAATTTGTCCGGAAAGTGAAAAGCCTCAGCGAAATCGACCGCACCTCATCTGAGGTGGAGAAAGTCGGTCACCCGCTTGGCACGTACTGCCTCAACCCTATGACCGGGGAAAAAATTCCGGTCCTGATTGCCAATTACGTCCTGCTGGAATACGGTACCGGCTGTGTTATGGGTGTGCCGGCCCACGACCAGCGGGATTTTGAATTCGCCAAAAAATACAACTATCCCATCCGGGTAGTGATCCAGCCCGCGGGTGCAGAGCTTGTTTCAGGTGAAATGGATTCAGCCTACGAGGAAGAAGGTTTCCTCGTAAACTCCGGACAGTTCAACGGGCAGCCCAACAAAGAAGCGATTAAAGCCATTACCAGCTATCTGGAAGAAATAGGTCAGGGCAGGTTTAAGGTGACCTACAGGCTCCGGGACTGGCTCATCTCCCGCCAGCGGTACTGGGGTGCTCCCATCCCCATAATCTATTGTGAAACCTGCGGGATTGTGCCGGTACCAGAGAGCGATCTGCCGGTACTGCTGCCCATGGGGGTGGAGTTTAAGCCAACCGGCCAATCGCCTCTGGCCGAGTGCCCCGATTTTGTGAATACAACCTGTCCCAGCTGCGGCGGGCAGGGAAAAAGAGAAACCGACACTATGGACACTTTCATGTGCTCTTCCTGGTATTATTACCGCTTTACCAGCCCGAGGGAAGCAGGCCAGCCGTGGGACCAGGCCAAAGTGAATTACTGGCTGCCGGTAGACCAGTATATCGGTGGGGTTGAACATGCCATCCTGCACCTTTTATATTCAAGGTTTTTTACTAAGGTACTCAATGATCTGAAGCTGGTGGGCAATCAGGAGCCCTTCACCAACCTTCTGACCCAGGGGATGGTTCTGAAAGACGGAACAAAGATGTCAAAATCAAAGGGCAACGTGGTAAGCCCGGAAGATATCATTGCCCGTTATGGAGCTGATACGGCCAGATTGTTTATCCTCTTTGCGGCGCCGCCGGAACGCGACCTGGAGTGGAGTGATCAGGCAGTGGAAGGCTGCTTCCGGTTTTTAAACCGCATCTGGCGACTGGTGGAGCCATTGGAGGATACACTGAAAAAAGCGCCGGGCAGGCCCGCTGCAGATCTTGCTGGGGCAAACCGGGATATGCGCCGTATAACCCACAAAACCATCAAGAAGGTAACCGAGGACATCAGCACCCGTTTTAACTTTAACACGGCGGTCAGCGCTATCATGGAGCACGTGAACGCCCTGTACCAGTTCAAAGAACTGCCACAACCAGATCGCGACAGCTCTGTTCTGAGGGAAGCAGTAGAAGCACTGTTGCTGCTGCTGGCGCCATTTGCCCCTCATATCACAGAGGAAATCTGGGCAGCCACGGGACATGCCGGCAGCATACATTTACAGAAATGGCCGTCATATGACCCGGCGGCTATCGTGGAAGATGAGATCACGATCGTCGTGCAGATCAACAGCAGGGTGCGCGACCGCATGACGGTTCCGGCCGGGCTGACATCTGGTGAAATGCAGGAAAGGGTTATGCATGACCCTAAAATATTAAAGCTGACTGAAGGCAAAAAAATAGTTAAAATTATACCTGTACCGGGCAAACTGGTTAATATCGTGATTAAGTAACACAAAAAAATATAATTTTACTGCTTGCAGTTTAACCTGACAGCCGTTATACTGTTAATAATTCTATATTTTAAAAGTCAATGAAGGAGAAAAGTAAACCGGACCCAGTCCTACAGGGAGGGAGTGCCACCGACTGGAAGCACACCCAGGATGTGACCTGTTGAAGTTCTCTCCGGAGACGCCGGCTGAAACCGCCACACGCGGCAAGTAGGTTTGGACGTAATCTCCCGCCGTTATAGGGGAGGGGGTATCGGAATGTTTATTCCTGTACTCTTACCGAGGGGTTGCCGTGGTTTTGCCATGGTGCAACCAGGGTGGTAACGCGGAAAGTTTAAAACTTCTCGTCCCTGACGGATGAGAGGTTTTTTGTTTTTGGCGGCATAAATTCCTGCCCGGCAATTCCTGGTAAGCGGGTCTGTACCCCAAAAAGAGGGCTGTTTTTTAGCCAATCAGGGTGGTACCGCGGAAACCTGCCGTTTTCGTCCCTTTGTGGGAGCGGCAGTTTTATATTTTAAAAGGAGGTTTAAAAATGGTTATAGTTATGGATCTAACAGCAGGACCGGAGCAAATTAAAGCCGTTCAACAAAGGCTGGAACAATATGGTTTCGAAATTCATTTCATCCGTGGGGTGAAGAGATTGGTCATTGGCGCAGTTGGAGACAGGCAGGAGATCACATCTCTGGGGTTGGAAATTATGCCGGGAGTAGAAAAGATCCTGCCTATTATGAAACCATATAAGCTGGTGAGCAGGGAATCAAAAGGAAAACACAGCCTGGTCAAGGTGAAAGATGTTACTATAGGCGGCAGTGAACTGGTAATAGTCGCCGGTCCCTGCGCGGTTGAAAGCAGGGAGCAGCTCCTCACCGCGGCCCGCAGGGTTCGCCAGGCGGGAGCCAGCATCCTGCGGGGCGGCGCATTCAAGCCAAGGACCTCTCCTTACAGCTTCCAGGGTTTGGAGGAGGAAGGGTTGAAAATACTGGCCGAAGCGTCCCAGGAGACCGGCCTGGTTACGGTGACTGAAATTATTGATGAAAACAGCCTGGACCTGGCACTGAAATATGTTGATATGGTTCAAGTGGGATCCAGAAATATGCAGAATTACCACCTGCTGCGTATGGTAGGGCGCTCAGATAAGCCCGTTTTATTAAAACGCGGTTTTTCTTCAACTGTCGAGGAATGGCTGATGGCAGCTGAATACATTGTCTCTGAGGGTAATGAAAACGTGGTCCTTTGCGAGCGGGGGATCCGTACTTTTGAAAACGCCACACGCAATACGCTCGACTTGAGCGCCATCCCTTTGGTTAAAGGGCTCAGCCATCTCCCGGTATTGGTTGATCCCAGTCACGCAACAGGGATTCAGCGGCTGGTGGCGCCAATGGGTAGGGCCGCGGTGGCGGCAGGAGCGGACGGGCTGCTTGTAGAGGTACACCCCGATCCATCAAAAGCGCTATGCGATGGCCCTCAGTCCCTGACCCCGGAAGATTTTGATTCCCTGATGGCGGAAATCAGGATGGTGGCCGCTGCAGTAGGGCGAGTTGTCGGGGGAGGCTGTATGTAATGATTAAGATTGGTTATCTTGGCCCGAAAGGCACATTTTCAGAAGAAGCCGCCATCCTTTATATGGATGGCAGGGCTGGCAAAATAACTAACTACTCATCACTGGAAGAAGTCTTCGCCGGGGTTGCGGACGGAAGGCTGGATGAAGGGGTGGTTCCGGTAGAAAACTCTACCGAGGGCGCTGTTGGCGCTGTGCTTGATCTACTGGCAGGTCCGTTCAATTTGGTTGTGCGTGGGGAGATATATTTGCCTGTCCGGCAGTCACTGCTGGTCCGCAGGGGTTTGGAGCTTAAACAGGTGGAGAGAGTTTGCTCTCATTACCAGGCACTGGCGCAGTGCCGCAGCTATTTGCGGCGTGAGCTTCCTGAGGCCTCCTTAGCAGAGTGTTCCAGCACAGCTGAGGCTGCCAGGCAGGTTGCAAAAAGCAGCCGTCCCTGGGCCGCCCTGGCCCCGGAGAGGGCAGCCGAAGAATATGATTTACAGATCATTGTACCCGTAGCCAATGATTACCCTGACAATGTCACGCGTTTTTGGATTGTGGGCAGAGAAGAGAAGTCCTGCGATCCGGGACAAAAATGCAAGACATCCCTTGTTTTTGGCGTTGGGGACCGGCCCGGCGCTCTTTATGCCATACTGCGTGAATTTGCGGTGCGTGGTATCAATCTTACCCGCATTGAATCCCGGCCGGCGAAAAAGAACCTGGGCGACTACTTGTTTTTCATAGATCTCATGGGCGGGCAGGAGCAGCCTGAGGTGAGAGAAGCTCTGCGCGAGGTGGCAAAGGTCACATTCGGTATGAAGATCCTTGGTTCCTATCCGATATGGGAAGCGCCGGATTCGGGGATATCGCCTGGTACTGCTGGCGTTTAATGTGGCAAGTCAGCGGAAAGGGGACACACCTCCTTCGGAGGAATGTCCCCATGAATGCACAAGAATACCAGACAGCGGAAAGGGGACACACCTCCTTCGGAGGAATGTCCCCAATGACGCCAATAATCTGTTGATTTAAGTTGGTTTTAAACCATATTTTTGGACCTTACGGTAGATGGTGGCACGGCTGATGCCAAGGGCAAAAGCGGCCCTGATCTTGCCGTCATCGCTCCAGCCAAACTTGTCCAGTGCAGCCGCGATCGCTTCTTTTTCCAGCTGTGCCAGCTGTAACAGGCGGCCGTCGCCAGTAATGCCGTCCCTGGTCCTTTTTTTTGTTATCTCGCGAATTTCGGGGGTAAGGCTTTCAAGGGAAATGAGGTTGTTTTCTTCAAGGTTGATGGCGTATTCGACAGTGTAAACCAGCTCCCTGACATTGCCGGGCCAGTAATACTTCAGGCAGGCTTTCATAGCCTCGTCACTAAATCCCCGAATATCTTTCCCGAGTAGTTTGCTGAATCTCTTCATGTAGAAGTCAAGCAGCAGCGGAATATCTTCCAGCCGTTCTCTCAGGGGGGGAATAACCAACGGTATAACACTGAGACTGTAATACAGTTCGTCTCTAAAAAGATTTTTCTTGACCATTTCCTGCAGATCGTTGTTTGTTGCTGCGATTACCCGTACATCTACGGGAATCATTCTGGTTCCGCCTACCCGCTCAATCCTGCGGTCCTGTAAATATTTCAGGAGTTTTGCCTGGAGGTAAAGCGACAGGTTGCCAATCTCATCGAGGAATATTGTGCCTCCGTTGGCCAATTCAAATTTTCCCTGCTTGCCGCCCCGGCGAGCACCGGGAAAGGCTCCTTCATCGTAGCCAAAAAGCTCGGTTTCCAATAAATTTTCCGGGATAGCACCGCAGTTTATTGATACGAACGGCCTGTGGCCGTGCGGTCCGTTGGCGTGTATGGCCCGGGCAAAAACTTCTTTCCCGGTGCCGCTTTCCCCAATGATCAGGATGGTCAGGTTGCCGGAAGATATCTTGATCGCCTTGGACTTCACCTCAGTAAATAACTTGCTGCTGCCAACCAGATCTTCAAAATTAATCATTTCCTGTGTGCTCATTATTTCATAGGCCAGCCTCTGGGTTTCTTTGAAGTCCCGGAAGGTTGCCACAACTCCGGCGATCAGATCATGCTCCACTTTGATCGGCCTGGCCGTGCTGAGGAGGTGAAGTTTGCGGCCGCCGAAATTAAAAAACACTTCTCTGGAATTAAAACCTTTACCATCCTCCAACACTTCCGCCAGGGGGAGGGAAGGAAGTATCGCTTTAGCCTCCTTGCCAATAATGTGTTCCTTTTTGGCGCCAAAAAGCCGTTCGGCGGATTGGTTAAAGTGAGTTATCACACCCTCGCTGTTCACCGCCAGCACACCTTCGTATACCGCGTCAACAACTGCTTCCAGGCGGTTGGCCATAACCATTCGCTCAGCCATAATTTCCCGTTCCAGCGCTTTGCTGCTGATCAGGTCAGCCATCCGGCCTATAAACTCTATTAAAGATTCAGTATTTTTGGAAAGTGTATCTTTTTGGGCATCATCAAAAGCGATCAGGCTGATGGTTCCGATTATCTCGGTTTCGGCAGTTATCGGATACACAATCGAGGCCCGGTAGAAGCAACGGCCTGAAAGGGGGCAGGACATACAGATGGGATGAAAACCAGCTTCATTGATATAGATATGATTCCCTGTCTGCAGGACATGTTTATTAACCAATCCGCGCAGCAAACGAGATCCAACGTCATTTCTTACGATACCGGTACCAGCTACTCTGACCAGTTCTGTGTCAATAATTTCCACTTCCACCTTGAGTACCGTGGCAATTGCCTCGGCCACTTTCTGGCCGCTTTCACTAACCTGGGAAAGCCTTGACATTTGATACATCTCCCCGTGATCAGATTAATTATTTCTGTTATAAACATTCTGGATTTTTCATATTTTCCCTACTTTTATTTTCTGCGTTAAATATCTCTAACCAGTCAGCTCCGGAATTGAAAAAGAAATATCCCATCACCCGGTAATTAAGTAAGTAAAGTGTTTTACCGCAGCAGGGATATGTGTTTCTGTATCCTTTTCATAATATAAATTTTTATGCCGCAAATTGGCTGGCGGACTTCCAGCCAATTTCCAGTGCCTTCTGGTTCAAAGCTTCAGTTCCCCGGGGAATACGTGACATCAGGGCTAATAATAACGATTCTTTTGTGACCACGCCGGATATTGCCGACAGGGCGCCGAGAGCAACAATATTAGCAACCATTTCTTTGCCGAGAGTCTCTTTGGCAATTTTACTGTAGGGTATTTTATAGACTTTTGCATTTGTGGCCGGTATCTCCTGGATGTAAGTGCTGTCAATTATAAGGATGCCGTTTTCATCAAGCATACCTGCGAAACGATTGAGAGCCTCCTGGCTCATAACCAGAAGCACGTCCGGCTTGGTTACTTTCGGATAATCTATTTCATCATCACTGATTATAATTTCAGTTCTGCTGGCGCCGCCGCGGGCCTCCGGGCCATATGATTGTGTCTGGACAGTATTTTTGCCGTCCCTGACTACTGCTTCGGCAAGGATTTGACCTGCCAGGATCAATCCCTGGCCGCCTGTACCGCTGAGCAATATTTCGCTGGTTTGTGACAAAACAATCATTCCTCCCTGGAAATCATCTGAGATTTTCTGATTAATTGATCGTATAACTCCGTATACTCAGGTGCTTCTGTCTTATATAGCTCGCCGACGAGAAATTTACCGCGCATCTCTTCAGCCGTTTTGTCTCTTGCTTTTTCAACAGGTACCGCATGCTCTTTTTGCCACATCAGCATGTCATAGCCATCGCCCATCTTGTTGCGGCGTCCGAAAGAAACAGGGCAGGCTGTTATCGCTTCTATCAGACTGAAACCTTTGTGAGCAGCGCCGGCAGTGATCAGCTTGGTAAGCATGGCTGCATGGTAAGAGGTGCTTCTGGCGACATAGGTGGCGCCTGCCGCCCTGGCCAGGTCCGGCAGGTCAAAAGGGCGCTCAATGGTGCAGTAGGGTGCGGTTGTAGCGCGCGAACCTGTTGGTGTCAGTGGAGAATACTGCCCTCCGGTCATGCCGTAAATACTGTTATTAAATATGATCGCAGTGAGGTCGATATTGCGTCTGGCCGCGTGAATTAAATGGTTTCCTCCGATTGAGCTTGAGTCACCATCACCCATTATTACAAAAACCGTGATCTCCGGCCGGGCAAGTTTAATCCCGGTTGCGAAAGCCAGCGCCCTGCCATGCGTGGTATGCAGTGTATTGAAATCCATATAGCCTGCCGCCCTGGAAGAGCAGCCTATCCCAGAGACGATAACAGTATTATCCTGGTCGCAGCCCAGTTTTTCGAAAGCCCGTACCATGGCGCCAAGAACGATCCCGTTGCCGCATCCGGGACACCAGATATGAGGGAGCTTTTCAGTTCGAAGATATTTTTCAGCGCTATTCTGCATGTTGTTCAACCTTAACCTGAGATTTTATTTTGTCCAGAATTTCGCCTGGCGTAATCATCTCCCCGGTAACCCGGTTAACGCCAACTACATTTGTTTCATTTCGGGCTATACGCTCCACTTCGCCGATTAACTGGCCCAGGTTTAACTCGGGAAATATTATGGTGTGAGCCTGGCGGCATAGTGCTTTTACTTCTTTTGCCGGGAATGGCCAGATCGTTATCAGACGAAAAAGACCGGCTTTTATTCCATTTTCCCTTGCCATTTTAACAGCGCGCTTCGCGGAACGGGATGTTGCGCCGTAGGCCATTACAATAATTTCTGCGTCTTCGGTCATCCAGGATTCGGTCATGGTTATTTCATCAAGGTGCTCCATAACCTTATCATTTAACCTTTTGATCAGGCGCTCGGCTTTTTCAGCGTCTGTTGTGGGGCCGCCGCTTTCATCGTGTGTAAGCCCTGTTACATGGTAGCGGTAGCCATCACAAAAATTAGCCATTGGCGGCACTCCATCATCGCCTGGTTCATATGGATTATACCTGGCAAGGCCAGCCGGCGGTTTTTTGCGGTCGATAATTTTTATTTCGGATATGTCAGGCAGCATGACCCGTTCCCGGCAGTGGCCGATTACCTCTTCGGAAAGCAGGATCACGGGTGTCCTGAATCTCTCAGATAAATTAAAAGCCTGCACCGTCAGGGTATATGACTCCTGTACCGAAGCAGGGGTAAGTGCGATCACAGGGTGGTCACCGTGAGTTCCCCAGCGTGCCTGCATTACATCTCCCTGAGCAGTGGCGGTAGGGATGCCCGTGCTTGGGCCGCATCTCTGGACATTAACTACTACACAGGGCACTTCTGTCATGATGGCGAAGCCCAGGTTCTCCTGTTTCAGTGAAAAACCGGGGCCGCTGGTGGCGGTTAATGATTTTAAACCGGCAAGCGACGCGCCAATAACGGCGGCCATACTGGATATTTCATCTTCCATCTGGATAAACTTGCCGCCCAGGAGGGGCAGCTTTTTGGCCAGGATCTCAGCAATTTCGGTAGAAGGTGTGATCGGGTACCCGGCAAAAAAACGCGCTCCTGCTGCCAGGGCGCCTTCGGCTATGGCTTCGTTGCCCTGCATCAACCGGGCAAGCGCTTTAATTTCAGCCATTGCTAATTCACCGCTGTAGATATGGCAAAATCAGGACAATGATTTTCGCAATTGCGGCAGCCGGTACAAAGAGCATGGTTCGAAACTGAAACCTTTCCGCTGCTGCTCATTTTCAATACCTTGGGGCAAAGGGATGCGCATATACCGCAACCTTTACACAGGAATTGATTAATTGTTACCGATACTAAGGGCAGAGCGGATAGTGCTTCTAAAGCCACAGCCTTCACCTCGTTACTTTTTTTCAAAGCATTCATATTTTAGAATAATTATATCACAATGATACAAATGACCAAAAAACTTATGTTTTATTAGAATCTCATTATGAGATATATCTCATTTTAATACAAATATTTTTATCTAATACATATTTTACTCCATTTGAACTCAATGTAAAGTAATATTTTATTAAAATTCGGTAAATCTTAAAATATATCAGCGCCCAGGCAGAAAGAACTACTGTGGCTGTCCCAATTTATCTTGTATAATCAATGCCATTTGTACAATTTTATGTTTTTATTTCAGCAAAAAAAAGGAAATTAATTAATTTGGAAGAAATAACCTAATATGGATATGATTAATATGCTCATGGTGGTGTAAATTTGATCCAGATCGAGCGAAGACAGCAATTAATTTTTCTTATACTGGCTGGAGTCATCCTTTTTAGTAGTGGTTACAGATTTGCCCAGGTGAAGCAGCAGCCCGCGGATAAACCGGCGTTGGAAACACAAGAACCTAACAAGATAAAAATATTAAATGTTCATGTTACAGGTTCTGTTTCCAAGCCGGGTGTTTATCAGCTGCCTGCAGATGCGAGGATTATCGATGCGGTTAACAAGGCGGCACCCCTGGAAGATGCTGATCTGGACTCCTTGAAACTCGCAGCCAGGATTGTCGATGGGCAGGATATCTATGTTCCTCAGAAGCTTGGAGACCAGCAGGGGACCGCATTGCCTCCAGCCAGAAGCGGCAGCAGCGCCTCCAGTGCTGCTCCGGGAATAAATTCTGCTGTTGTGGGCGGTCTGGTTAATATCAATACTGCCGACCAGAGCCAGCTTGATACTCTGCCTGGTATAGGCAGCTCGCTGGCACAGCGTATTATCGATTACAGGGACAATAACGGGCCTTTTAAAGATATAGAAGAATTAAAGGATGTTTCCGGGATAGGTGATAAAAATTTCGAAATTTTAAAAGACAAAATCACGGTCTACTGATTTTCAAGGTTTTATACATTTTATTCTTTGCAACCAGGGAAACAGTTCCACTGATTGCGGGTTAAATTATGTTTAAGGAGGTTGTGGCAATGTCTGAAATTAAATTTGAAATCACAAGAAACCTGGGTATTCTGTCAGAAGGCACCAGGGGCTGGCAGAAAGAACTTAATCTGGTTAGCTGGAACGATCGCAAACCCAAGGTCGACATCCGCGACTGGGCGCCAGGTCACGAAAAAATGGGCAAGGGTGTCACTTTAAATTACGAGGAAACAAAAAAGCTCGTTGAATTGTTGTGCAGTTCTGATATTGATGTGTTGGGCATCGATTAACAGTTATGCCTTATTGAGTAATAATCAGTAGGCGCTGAGCCGGGCTAAAAGCAGTAAGGCTTATAGAAGGGCAGGAGCCTGCGGAGAGCATTTATGAACAGGCCTGTAGTAGTTCTTGCAGTATTTTATATTGCCGGGATCATCATAGGTGATGTAACCGGTTTCAAGGGAGCCGCTGCGCTTGTCCTGGCTGTTCTCGCTTTTTCGGCCGCTGCTGCCGGATATTTGCTGCACTGGCAAAAAAACAAACTGCTGATCCTGGTTCTCTTTTGTCTGCTGGGCCTGGCATTTTCACGTTTATGGATTGAAAGCAGCGAATCGGCTCTGATTAACTACTCCGGGCAGCGGGTTGTCCTGAAAGGCTGTATTGTTGCAGAGCCGGATGTACGTGAGGACAAGGTGTATTACCTGCTGCAGGCGCAGGAGCTGGTGAAAGCAGGAGAAACCCACTTGATAACAGGACTTGTCCGTTTGCAGCTGGACGACTGTGCCACAGTTTTTGCTTATGGCGATAACCTGAGCGTATCAGGCTTGCTTGTCCGGCCGGATCCGGCTGGCAATCCGGGATTGTTTGATTACAGGACTTACCTGGAGCGGCAGGGCATCAGGGTTATCCTCACAGCCAGGGGAGATAAAGCTGTAAGAGTGATCGGATCCGGCGGTTCAAACCCGCTGCAAAGCGCTGCCCTGGCAATCAAGAAAAATATGTCAGCTGCTGCCACATATAGCTTGAACCCGCCTCAAAGCGCAGTATTAAAGGGGATAGTATTCGGCACCCAAGGCTTGATAGACAGAGACACAAAGCGCTCTTTCTCTGAGACTGGGGTGATCCATATTCTCAGCGTTTCCGGGCTGCACGTCGGTCTGGTGCTTGGCGGGTTGCTGGGGGTGCTGAGGCTTTTAAAAATGCCGCCAATCTGGACTGCACCGCTGGCAACGCCGGTGCTGCTGATTTACATGTTGATGACAGGAATAAACCCGGCTGTGATGAGGGCCACAATCATGGCGCTGTTATTGGTCTGGGCCCATCATCTTGGCCGCGACCAGGATTGGCCCACTACACTGGCCCTGGCAGCCATGATTATTTTGATCTGGAACCCGTTGCAAATATACCACCCGGGATTTCAACTATCTTTTGCTGCAACCTGGGGAATATTATACTTAAGCCCATTAATTACTGCAGCCTTTTTTTTGTTTTTGAAGGATATGCCTTTTAATGCCGGTCGCCTAACAGCTCAAGCGCTGGCAATTCCGCTCGCTGCGCAGCTGGCTACCGTACCGCTGGTGGCCTGGTATTATAACCTTATATCTCCGGTATCCATACCCGCCAACCTTCTGGCAGCACCTCTGAGCGGCTTGATCATGTTTTTCGGATTGTCTGCCTCACTATTAGGTCTCCTATGGCTCCCCCTGGCCGCTGTGGTAAATGTGGCTACTGGTATAATTCTGGATATATTCATGGCAGCGGTTGGTTTCTTTCAAAGCCTGCCGGGAGCTGTTTTTTATCTTTCTTCACCACCTGTATTTTTGGCTGCAGCCTGGTATGTCGGTCTGCTGGCTGTCGCTTGGGTATGTTCAGGCCGCTGTGCCCCTGAGGTTATGCGCCATTTAAAAAAGTGGGCTTTTACAGCAGCCTCCCTGGCAGTAGTTTTGGTTTTAATCTGGTGGCCCTGGAGCAGCGATCATCTGTTGAAGGTCCATTTCATTGATGTCGGGCAGGGTGACAGTATTCTGGTACAGGCTCCGGGCGGAAAGAACATGCTGATTGACACCGGCGGCAGAGCAGGTGAGCTGACTGCCGGTACCGGTATCGGGGACCAGGTGCTGGAACCATATCTCAGAAAAAATGGTGTGCAGCGGATTGAAGTTTTAGTGTTGACCCATCCCCATGAGGATCATTGTGGGGGTGCTGTTTCGCTGATAAAAAGATTTCCTGTGGCATTGGCGCTGGTTTCATGTTTGGGTGAAGAAAACATCGACGAGGAATATACTGGGGAAGATATTGCTGAAACAGTTAGCGCAGCTATCAGCAGCAGGGAAGAGGCGGTTTCGGCCGCTTACACAAAACTGTTGAACAAAATGGCGGCGCGGGGCATATCGGTATCTGCTGCCGCCGCCGGTGACGTGATTAAGCTTGACAGTGATTTGAAAATTGAAGTCCTGTCACCCGTAGAAACTAAGGCCGGCGAGTCGGGATCTGATACGAACAACACCTCTTTGGTTATTAAGATTACCTATGGCCGCAGGTCATTTATCTTTACAGGTGACGCGGAAATTGAGGAGCAGAGGGATTTAATCAGAGAAAAGTATGATCTGCGGGCTGATATTTTGAAAGTGCCGCATCATGGCAGCCGTTTCCTGCTTCCGGAACTGCTTCAGCAGGTTGATGCCGAAGCTGTGGTAATCTCGGTTGGGGCCCGCAATACATTTGGTCACCCTGCTTATGACACGCTGGACATGTTAATTCTTTCCGGGCTGCAGGTTTACCGTACTGACCAGGACGGTGCGGTTATAGTGCAGACGGACGGGAATAATCTGGAAATCAGCAGGGGAAAGGAAAGCAGGTAATTATATATACACATCTAGCTGGTTTTGGGCTGATTGCGGCAGGTGTATGGATTTAAAAAATAATATTATCAAAATGGGCCTTGTGTTAAAATAATAATACAAAACAATTTTGTAGAGCGAGGCGGCAGGCATGGATTTATTTGCATCTATTGCTGAGGGCAAAATACGTGAGGCTATGCTGAATGGTGAATTTGACAACTTGCCCAACAGGGGAAAGCCTTTGAATTTGGATGACCTGGCGTATATTCCGGAGGAACTGCGAGCAGGATACTCTATACTCAAAAACGCTGGTGTGCTGCCTGAAGAGCTGGAGTTAAAAAAAGAAATAATCTCTCTTCAAAAATTGGTTGACAGCTGCCACGAAGAAAGTGATCGAGGCACGCTGCAAAAAAAACTGACCTTCAAAATACTTAGGTTTGATATATTAATGGAAAAAAGAACACTGAATTTCGCCCTGGGGTCTTACAAGAATAAAATATATAATAAGTTGGCTGGATATTAATTTGTCTGAAGGTCCAATTCCTGCCTGACATAAAATTATTGTATCAAAAGGTACAATATTTTTTTTATAATATATTTACATATTTTTCATATTGCGACATATTTTTCAACCATGAGATGCTATAATATAAAATATACATTTATTATAAAAACAGTAAAAATATATAGAATAAAGCAATCTATTACAAGGCATGGTAAACAAAAGATGAGTTTAAGTGTGCACCCGTATCTTGTTTTTATTATTGGACTTGTTTGGGGAAGTTTTCTTAATGTGTGCATACACCGCATACCCAGAGGTGAATCAATCTTATTTCCGCATTCCCATTGTCCATGCTGCGGGAAAAGGATTAAAGCCAGGGATTTAATTCCGCTGTTAAATTATCTCTGGCTGAAAGCGCGGTGCCGTTATTGCGGCAGCAGCATCAGTCCTTTGCTGCCTTTCATAGAACTCCTTACCGGGCTAATCTTCACAGCGGCATACCTGCACTTCGGCGTATCAGCCATGCTGATAAAAGCACTTTTCCTGATTTCCGTGCTGTTGGTGATCTCGTGTATTGATTTGAAACACTATGTTATACCAGACAAGATCATCATATTTGCCCTGTCCGGTGGGGCAGTTCTTGTGATTTTATTCCATGATCCTGCCATAGAATCTGCCTTGATGGGTTCTGTCTCGTCTGCATTATTTTTATTGGCCTTGGCCCTGATCAGCCGTGGCGGCATGGGCGGCGGTGATATCAAGCTGGCCGCCGTCATCGGGCTGTGCCTGGGTTGGCCAAGCGGTTTATTTGCTGTAATAATGGGGTGCCTGCTCGCAGGCCTGTTCGGATTAGCGCTGGTTTTGACCAGGGTGAAGAGCAGAAAGGATGCAATTCCTTTTGCCCCCTTTTTATCTGCAGGGACATTGCTGATGCTGCACAGCGGCACCGATATTTTTTACTGGTACTTCTGTAGTGCTTTATTTATATAAATAAACTTGTGCAAAATACCTTCATACTCTGAATTATTGAATTTGGCGAGGTCGGACTTGTGTGCAGCAAGAAATATCTTTTGGGTGACAGGCTCCTTGATCAAGGGCACATTACCAGGAAGCAGCTGGCTGAAGCATTGATTGCTCAGTCACGGGAAGGCGGGCTGCTGGGCGGGATCCTGGTGGATATGGAAATAATCACCGAGGAGGTTCTGGCTGAGGTGTTGGGCTGCAGCGGGACTGCGGCAGTGAAGAATATTGATAAAAGCATTCTCAGCACCATCCCGGAGCATTTAATGCGAAAGCACAGGATGTTTCCTGTAAGAATTATAGAAAATTGTTTATATGTGGCTATGACCGAACCATTTAATATTTTGGCTATTGACGATCTAAGGCTGTTTACCGGTTACGATATAGAGCCTCTGGCAGCCGCTGAAAAAGAAATAAACCTGCTCATCGAGAAGCACTTTGGCACGCCTGAAGTGGGGATGGCGATGCAGGATCTGGGGATAGAACCAGAAGCCGGTGAAGCGGATGAAATAGCAAAAAATGTTTTCGTTGATGAGGCGCCGGTGATCAGGCTGGTCAACTCGATCATCACCAGGGCTATAGATGAAGAAGCCAGCGATATTCATATTGAGCCTTTTGAACATACGATCCGAATCCGCTACCGGATTGACGGTTTTCTAACGGAAATAATGAACCTGCCACCCAGGATGATTTCTCCGATTGTCTCGCGCATAAAAGTGATGTCTAACCTCGATATTGCCGAGCGCCGCCTTCCTCAAGACGGGAGAATTCCAATAAGACTGCCTGGCTGTGACATTGACCTAAGGATTTCCACGATGCCAACCATGTTTGGTGAGAAAGTTGTCATCAGGATATTAAATAAAGCAAACGCCAGGAAGTACACCCTGAAACAACTCGGCTTATCGGGTGGCAACCTCAGTCGTTTTCTTGAATTTGTCAGGGCCCCGCACGGCCTGCTGCTGGTTACAGGCCCGACAGGAAGCGGCAAGACAACAACGCTTTATACGGTTTTAAATGAGATAAATAACATAGAAAGAAACATTGTAACCATAGAAGATCCGGTGGAATATGTGCTGGAAGGTATAAACCAGGCACAGGTAAATGATAAAGCGGGTGTCACATTCATAAATTTTCTGCGTTCTGTCCTGAGGCAGGATCCGGATGTTATTATGATCGGCGAAATAAGAGATCCCCAGACTGCAGAAATTGCCGTACAAGCAGCTGTTACCGGTCATCTTGTACTTTCAACTATTCATACCAACAGCGCGCCGGGTGCTGTTACCAGGCTGATCAACATGGGGATAGCTCCTTACATGGTGGCTTCCTCGGTTATGGGGGTAGTCGCTCAGCGCCTGGTGCGCCGTATTTGTGTAAACTGCAAACAAGAACATGTACCGGACAACAGCGAAAAGGTTTTCTCCGGTTTTGGACAAGATAGTATCCTTTTTTCCGGCAAAGGCTGTGAGAATTGCAGTTTTACGGGGTATAAGGATCGCATCGCTCTATATGAAGTGATGAAAATGACGCCAACGCTGCAGAACATTATTCTAAGAAATGCCTCGACGGAGGAAATCAGAGCGGCAGCTGTTCGTGAGGGCATGACAACCCTAAAA
>CAYNIY010000007.1:0-2225 GCA_964397525.1 uncultured Eubacteriales bacterium | reverse complement strand
AGTGAATAAAAACAAAAGAAAAACTATCAGGTGCCGGGGGTAGCAGAAATGCCACAAATTTTCAGGTACAAGGCCAGGAATCTATCTGGTAAATTGATCAGCGGTAAGGTCAGGTGTGACAGCCCTGGTGGTGTAGCCGCACTTTTACGCGAGAAAAACTGTTTTGCTGTTGATATTAAACCTGATCGAAGCGTTAATTTCAGTATTAAAAAAATCATCGACATTAAAATTGACATTAAAAGCATGGCTGTTTTATGTCGCCAGTTTTCCGCTATGTTAGAGGCGGGGTTACCGCTTCTCAGGTGTCTCGGGACGCTCGAGGCACAAACAGGGAATAAACGCCTGTCAAAAATTCTGCAGGAAGTTATAGTCTGCGTCGAAAAAGGAATGGGCCTGAGCAATGCCTTCTGTATCCATAGGGCATGCCTGCCAGAAATTTTCATTAACATGGTTGCGGCAGGTGAAGCCGGCGGCAACCTGGACCAGGTTATGTCAAATTTGACAACACAGTTCGAAAAGGAACACCGCACAAGGGAAAAGATCAAATCAGCAATGATCTACCCACTGCTGGTGGCAGTGATGGTTTTCGTCTCTGTAGCAGCCCTGATGGTCTTTGTTGTCCCTGTTTTTGCCGGTGTGTTTGATGCCATGGGCGCCGAGCTGCCTTTGCCGACCAGGTTAGTCATCGGCTTCAGCAGTATACTTGCAGGTTACTGGTACTTGTTCCTGCTTACAGCGGCAATGTTGTTCCTGGTACTAAAACGTTTTAGCGCCAATGACAACTCCAGCATGACTATAACCCGGATGATTCTGAAGATGCCCTTGCTGGGGAAACTGTTGCGCCAGATGATCATTGCCAGGTTTACCCGCACCCTTGCCAATCTCATAATGAGCGGTATGCCGCTGGTACAGTCCCTGGAAATTGTTGAAAGCACCTCCGGCAGCAGTCTGGTGGCACATGAGATCAGGCAGGCCAGGAAAAGCATCAGCGAGGGAGGGAAATTGGCTTCTGCTCTGGGGAGCAGTGCACTTTTCCCCCCCATGGTTGTGCAGATGATCGCAGTGGCTGAGGAAGCAAGTGGGATCAGCAGTATGTTGGAACGTCTGGCCGCATTTTACGAAGAAGAGGTTGAAAGCCTTTACAGCAGCCTCTCCAGTGTGATCGAGCCTCTGTTAATCGCGCTCATGGGTTTGATCGTAGCATTTATTGCCCTGTCCATCTACCTGCCCCTGTTCGGCATGGCCGATGTCATGCAGACCGGAGGTGGCGCAGCAGGGGGGATGTGAAAATTTACAGCAGGAAGGAAGGAGGTGATAAAATGATCAGAAGATTATTGCGCAATGAGAAAGGATTTACCATGGTCGAGATGATGGTGGTCCTGATCATCATCGCTGTGCTCATCGCAGGCGGGATTAAATTTTACTTGGGCTACATAGAGAATGCAAAAGTGACCAAGGCCAAAGCGCAGATCAGCACAATGCAGGCGGCGTTGGACACCTATTTCGCCGAGAATGGCGCTTACCCCACCGATATCGCGGCAGATGGTCTGAAAGCCAAAATGTTAAACGCTGGGCTAATTGTGACTGACGTCCTGCCAGAAGGTGGCACAGTTGGCCAGGACGGGACCCTCAGTGTGACCGATCCCTGGGGCGCGGCGAGCAACTACTTATATCATTCAACTGACGGTATAAGTTATTATGTCAGGTCAGGCAGAGGGAATGTGCAAAACCAGGATGGTACCGCAGTATTCGGGAATGGCAGCGGCGGGTCATCAGACGCACCTATTGTACAGACAATAACATAGCTTTTATAATAACCTTCGGAGGGAAAAGTGGCAGATCTTTTCCCCTTTTGTCTTTTAAACCTTGTCAGCAAACTATAATGTAACCTCCTGTTGTAATTATCTACATCAGGAGGCTTTTCTTTGCAGTGTCTGCGCCTTTCGCTGTTTATTTCAAACGAGTGGTTTAAATTTACCAAGGTCAGATAAATGCATACTATTTCTTATAGTGTCAGTATTTTTTGTAAAGGGAGAACATTTATAAATTAGAGTTTATGGCTATTTTTGTTGTTATTAGTGTAATAATAAATATTATTATATATTGCTCTATATTGCTTAATATAATTTAATGTGGTATTATATTTGCGGAGGTGGGCATAATGGAAGACTTTTTGACAGCTGAAGAGGTTGCACAACATCTGAAATTATCACCTTATACAATTC
>CAYNIY010000006.1:0-54423 GCA_964397525.1 uncultured Eubacteriales bacterium | reverse complement strand
TAAATACCTTGAAAACCCGCTAAAATAGCGGGTTTTCAGACAAATTATGGTGCGGCAGAAAGGACTTGAACCTTCACACCCGTACGGGCACAAGAACCTGAATCTTGCGCGTCTGCCAATTCCGCCACTGCCGCATAAAAAATAATATAATTTTGTCCTCAAACCGCATTTATAAATATAGCATAATGAAATGCTGCCTGTCAATAATTCGCTAATCTGAAATATTAACTTCATCAGTGATTATACTAAATTATTCTGCCTTGAAAATAAAAAAAGAGTCTGCATAAGACTCTTGGAAATTACTTGAATAAATAATAAACATATTCAATGAGATATCCGATATTTGTCAGGACTGATGGATTGATTATTACATATAATATTAAAATACATAAAAACAGGATTAACCATTTCAATTGCATCACTCCCGGTTAAGCCTTTAGCTTTAAACATGCAACCACTTAAAATCTAAACACAAAAACTATCATAAAGGCAGAAGTCATTCTCAACAGTATAATATTAACATGAAAATATATGTTAATATATGGTACCAGAGAACCGTTTTTAGGACTTAAGTCCTTACACAAAAGTATACCATGGCTGATGTTGCAGTGTTTATGATGTGCAAAATAAAGCAAAAAACGGTTCTGGTTAGATTGTAACCATCGCCGTTTTATGGTGTGCTGGTGGGCCATGTAGGACTCGAACCTACAACCTGACGATTAAGAGTCGCCTGCTCTACCAATTGAGCCAATGGCCCTGATTTATCAATATCGCGATGCGATTGTGAAATTGGTGACCCCACCGGGATTCGAACCCGGGTTACCGCCGTGAAAGGGCGGTGTCTTAGGCCGCTTGACCATGGGGCCGTGGTCGGGATGGAGGGACTCGAACCCCCGGCCTCCTGCTCCCAAGGCAGGCGCGCTAGCCAAACTGCGCTACATCCCGTAAAATCATACAAATAGAATTATAGCTTACGCGGAAAAACGCGTCAAGTTATACTTGCAGTGTTAAAATAGAGAACTTGCAGTGTTAAAATAGAGAGCTAAATTCAGTAAACTGCAGGGAAACAAGCCCTCCCCGTAGAAAGAGCAAAATTAATAATCAATCTCTGTACAAAGTTATCGGTGCTCTCGAAATAAGCATATGTTATAATTAATTTTATTATAAATCCTGAAGATTTAAAAGAACTGGTCTGGTTGAAATGAGGGAGCAATTAACACGGTATCGGGCAGGCAGGGTTCTTTTTTGCGTTTTAAATATTGAAAGAGGGTGGACTGGTGATAATAGCTGAACAAAAACCAATTTCTGAGATCGCAGAGCTTATCGGCGGCTGCAAAAAAATTCTTTTGCTTGGATGCGGCGGCTGCGTGACGGTCTGCCTGACCGGCGGTGAAAAGGAAACTGAAATTATGGCCAGCGCTCTTCGCATCAAACGCCGATTGGAAGGCAAGCCAGTAGAAATAAAAACTTACAATCTTACACGACAGTGCGATCCCGAATTTATTGAAAGTATACAGGATATGGTGAAAGATACTGACGCTATAGTATCTTTGGCCTGCGGTGTGGGTCCGCAGTACCTGGCCGAACGATACAGGGATAAGTATGTGATACCGGCAATGAATACAAATTTTGCGGGCGGATCAAAGCAGCAGGGGGTTTGGGAGGAGAGATGCGGGTTGTGTGGTGACTGTACAATCCACATGACAGCAGGCATCTGCGCGATAACACGGTGTCCGAAAAGCATTTTAAACGGGCCCTGCGGCGGCGCCCAAAACGGCAAATGTGAAATAGACAGGGAGCTCGACTGCGCATGGGATTTAATTTATACAAGACTAAAGGAACAGGGCAGGCTTGATGTGCTAAAAGCGATAACGCCGCCAAAGGACTGGTCCAAAGCACGAGACGGCGGGCCGCGCCGGATGATGTTGGAGGATATATAAAGAGATGTTTAAAACAGGGGAAAGCAGGCTAGAACAAATTCTTAAAAGCGGCAGGCAGGCGATTACCGCTGAGATTGGCCCGCCCAAACATTCTTCACCGGAGAAAATAATCGCTCATACCGGTATGCTCAGGGAATACGTGGATGCGGCAAATATTACCGATTGCCAGTCAGCTGTTGTGCGTATGTCCAGCATCAGCGCTGCCGTGCATATTATGAACAGCGGGATGGAGCCGGTAATCCAAATAACATGCCGTGACCGCAACAGAATAGCCATCCAGAGCGACCTGCTCGGCGCGTACAGCCTCGGGGTCAAAAATGTGCTCTGCCTGTCCGGTGACCACCAGGTGTTTGGCAACCACCCAACAGCAAAAAACGTTTATGACATTGACTCGATCCAGCTGATCCAGTTAACGAGAAGAATGAGGGATGAAAAGCTGTTTTTCTCCGGAGAGAAAATAAAAGAACACGAGCCAAGGTTTTTTATCGGTGCGGTAGCGAATCCCTTTGCAGATCCTTTTTTATATCAGGTGGACCGTCTGGAGAAAAAAATAAACGCTGGTGCTGAATTTATACAAACACAGTGCATCTTTGACCTGGAACGTTTTGCCAGGTTCATGGAGATCTGCGTGGCTCGCGGCCTGCATGAAAGAGCTTATATACTGGCCGGTGTTACACCGCTCAAGGGGTGGCGCGCAGCGAAATACATGCATGACTGTGTGCCGGGAATTTCAGTGCCGCAGGATATTATCAGCCGGCTTGAGAACGCCGAGGATCAAAAATCAGAAGGCATCTCTATCTGCTCCGAGCAAATCAAATTTATCCGGGAAAACATTAAAGGCTTGTCGGGATTCCATATCATGGCCATATCCTGGGAGGAAGTAGTGCCTGTAATTATAAAAGGCGCAGGTTTGTACCCGCGCCTATAATAAATCAGATCCCCCGCCGGCCGATATAGGCAGCAAGGTCCACAACCCTGCACGAATATCCCCATTCATTGTCGTACCACGCTACAACCTTGGCCAGGCTGCCATCTACAACCATTGTTGATAGGGTGTCTACTATTGAAGAGTTACTGTTATCATTGAAATCGCGTGATACCAGTGGCAGGTCACAGTATGACAAAATACCTTTTAATGATCCGTCTGCGGCATTTCTTAACGCGTTGTTAATCTCCTCAACTGTTGCCGGTCTGGCCAGTTCTGCCACGAAATCTACAATGGATACATTCGGAGTTGGCACCCGTAATGACATTCCGTTCAGTTTCCCTTTCAGCTCCGGAATTACCAATGCCACCGCTTTTGCTGCTCCGGTGGTGGTTGGAATGATCGATAATGCTGCTGCCCTTGCCCGCCGGAGATCTTTGTGCGCCAGGTCTAAAATCTGCTGGTCATTGGTGTAGGAATGGACTGTAGTCATCATGCCCCGCACAACTCCAAACTCTGCGTGTATCACCTTGACCACGGGCGCCAGCCCGTTTGTGGTACAGGAAGCATTTGATATGATATGGTGTTTCTCAGGCTCGTATTTGTCTTCGTTAACACCCATTACGATAGTTATGTCTTCATTTTTTGCAGGGGCGCTGATAATTACTTTTTTAGCGCCGCCGATCATATGCTTGGCAGCTCCATCCCGGTCAGTAAAACGGCCTGTTGATTCAATTACAACCTCAACTCCGTAGTCCCCCCATGGGATAGCGCCTGGATCCGGTGAGGCAAAAGCTTTGATATCTTTGCCGTTAACCTTGAATTCCCTTTCTTCGGTAGCATAAATATCAGCTATGAGTGTTCCATGCACCGAATCGAATTGCAGCAGGTGAGCAAGCGTGCAGGCATTAGTAAGATCATTAACCGCCACAATTTCAATCTCATCCGTGCTCATCGCCGCCCTGAAAACATTGCGTCCTATCCGCCCAAACCCGTTAATACCAACTTTAACTGCCATTGGCAAATACCTCCTGTTTGTAAATTTAACCCTGTCTGTTTAAAACATATATAATTTTTGAATTTACTTAGATTTATTGCTGATGCATTTTGCCTATAATTCCTCTGACTAAATAATAACATTTTAATTGTTGTTTTAATAAATAAAATTTAAATATGTTTTAAAATTTTAAATAATATGTACCAATACCCACTGAACGGTCAAAAATAACACTTGAACGGGTAATTATGAGTTTTAAATAACATTGTAATTTACTATAAATGTTGTATACTGAATTCATAATGCTGTATTTAATATTGTTAGGGGGATAACTACAAAATGCATCCTTTTATACAACCGGTTCAAGCCTCACAAATGATTGTTAATCCCAGCCTGAAACAGCTGCGGGAAATGGCACGCCCTCATGAGAAAACAACATGTTACGGAAGCGCCAGCTTTATATCAAAAGTGAGGAACCGGAGCGCTAAAAGCACCTACCTGCTTGATGGTGACTACCTGGGTGTAGATCAAAATGGCATACCATTGGCTAAAGAAAAAGAAATAGCGTCCAGAGTATATGAATATTTGAGGAAAAAAGAAGTGATCTGCCTTGAACGCAGGCTCGGCAACAATCCTGATTTTGACCTGAACTGCAGATTATACATAACCAAAGAATATGCCCGTGTCCCATATATGTGGTACAACATGCTTTTCGACCCGGATCCAACAAAACAGGAGCCCGATCTGATCAGCATCATGGTACCGGAGTGGCCGGAACGGGTTATCTTTGTACACCCAGATGCCGGCATTACCTTCATTCTTGGCACGGATTATTTTGGCGAAGTGAAAAAGTCATTTTTAAGAATGGCGTTATATATGTGGAAAAAACGGGGCGGGATAGGCTTTCACGCCGGCAGCAAGGTCTTAAGAGTACGCACTGCCAAAGGAAAACTGGAAGATATCGGTTTTATCATGTTTGGCCTAAGCGGTACCGGTAAAACGACGCTGACTATTCACGATCACGGACTGCAGGGTGAGGAAGCGGTAATTATCCGGCAGGATGATATGGTTATGATGGCTGAAAACGGTTACTGCTTCGGTACGGAAAATGGTTTTTACATTAAAACTGAGGGGCTGGAACCGTCTCAGAAGGTACTCTACGACGCTGCCATCTCCCCTAACGCAGTACTGGAAAATGTGAAAGTTAATGATGATGGCAGTGTTGATTTCAACAATAATGAGCTTACGACAAATGGCAGAGCGGTCATCAAAAGGTGCGAAGTAGCCAATACCGATAAAAGTGTTGACCTTGATAAAGCAAACCGGATAGTGTTCATAACCAGAAGGGACGACATTATTCCGACTGTTGCCAAGTTAAATGCTGAACAGGCGGCCGCTTATTTCATGCTGGGCGAGTCAATTGAGACCTCTGCGGGTGACCCGACACATGCCGGTGAGTCGAAACGCGAGGTGGGTACAAATCCATTTTTGATCGGCAAGGAGTCTCAGGAAGGCAACAGACTGCTGAGGATTCTCAGACAAAATCCTGATATTGAGTGCTACCTGTTAAACACCGGAAGCGTTGGCAAAGGCGGAAAAACGGCAGGGGAAAAGATTTCTATAAAAACATCAACAGCCTTGATGAAAAACATTGCCAAGGGGACCATCAAATGGACTACTGACCCGGACTGGCACTACCAGGTTCCCCTGGAAATGCCGGAGATCGACATAGCAAAATATAACCCAGTAAATTATTTCGATGAATCAGAATACCAAAATCGTGTTTCCAAGCTCCGCGCGGAGCGTTTAAGCTGGCTGAACAAATACAAAGGCCTTAAAGACGAGATAATCGAGGCGATCAAATAAATATTTCGCAGGTATAACATGCGGGAAAATTACCGATCGGGGACATTTCTCCACAGGAGGCGTGTCCCCGTTTATCTGTCGGGATTTAATTAATGGGCTTGAAGGCCTTTTTTGTTTTTCGGAATGGGAGCAGGAAGAGGGCAGCATAAAGTTGAATTACTATTAATTAAGCATTTAAGTTATTTCCCCAGCTGTCTCTTGGGGATTTTTGTGACTGGGGGCCGGGAATCGAAGTGGGTATTATGTCAGGGAGGGGGAAGTCGATTTGCCTTGTGGGGTATTGTTTGATTTCGATGACACCCTCGTAGAGACTACCATTCATTTCAACCATGCCAAAGAAAAGTTTGCAGGTATCATGTCGTCATTGGGGTTTCCCGCGGCAGAAGCACTGGAGACCTTGAACCGGATCGATATCAAAAATGTTAAGCACTGCGGTGGTTTTTTTAAGGAATGCTTCCCCCATGCTCTGGGAGAAACTTATGACTACTATTGCAAACATATGAAACGCGAGATCAACCCGGGGCTGAGAAAAGAGATTGAGGATTTGGGCTGGCAGGTATATGAAATCCCGGTAATAACGATAAAAAATGCTGGTATAGTCCTGAAGGAACTGCACGGCAGATACCCCCTATACCTGGCAACGAGAGGAGAGCCAAGGGTCCAGAAGGACAGGCTGGAACAAAGCGGATTGGCGCGTTGGTTTAAAAAAATATATGTGCTGGCAGAAAAGAATACAGATACTTATTTGGGTATTGCCGAAGAACAAAAGATTGTGCCGCAATCCTCATGGATTGTCGGCAACAGCATGAAATCGGATATAAACCCGGCCATCAAGGCGGGATTTAATGGCATATATATTCATCACCCTCACACCTGGGACTATGAGACAGAGGAACCAATCGGTGGTCATGTTGAAGCTGAAAGCATCATGGATGTGCTGAATATAATAAGCTGACGAACCTTTGAGATCTGCAGTAGGAAAAAGGTCCTGCGTCACCATAAAACAATAAAGATTCTAGGAAGAGGACTGGTCATCATGGTAAAACACACAAGCGGGAAAATTATTAAATGCGACCATAAAGTTAATATTACTGCTGCTTTTGGCTCTGATCTGGTGCTCGAAGGATTCACCTCAATCCCCAATAAACTTATTAAGATGTACAGCCGTTTAGGGATTACTGATTTTCAAATGATGCTGTTAATTCATTTAATAAGGTTTATGGTGGAAGAGAGAGAATGTTACCCGGAACCCGAGACGATCGCTGAACTTATGGAATCGACTTCCGCAAAAGTGAAAAAAGAACTGGCTGATTTGTTGAATAAAGAGATAATTACTGTCAGTGAGTATTATGATCGAGATAATAATGTGGTTTATGAGGGTTACGATTTCGAACCTCTGTTTTTAAAAGTATCAGATGGTTGGGCCAATGTCCGAGCCAGTGAAATTGAAGAAGCAGAAAATCTTTTAAAAGCAGCTGACCCTGGTCACGACTTTCAAAATTACAGATTACGTGACAATTTGTCAGGATTAATATCAACCTTTGAAAAAGAATTTGGCAGACCGCTTTCTCCCATTGAGATTGAGCAAATTCAACAATGGGATGCTGAGTCTGAGCCCTTCATCATTATTGAAGCTTTAAAAAGGGCTGTCCTGAGAGGAAAACATAATTTTAAATACATCAACAGCATCCTGTTCGAATGGAAAAAGAACAACCTGCAGACGATGGAAGCCATTGCGGAATATGACCGGGATTTTTTAAAACGCCGGGGTGGAAGAAGCACCCGTAAAGATAATGACAGTGCGGCTGGAAGCAAGGCGGGCGGCAATCAGGACACAAAAGAGAAAGCTTTTATTAGATCACTATATATTAAAGGTTAAAATTTCTAAAATTATTTATCCTAAAGCTAAGGTAGAAAGGCAGGTAATGTTAATGTGACCTGCAAATATTGCGGCGATCGAGGTATTATTTTAAAAGATGATGTTGCTGTGCCCTGCAGTTGTGTAAAACAGGCATATCTTGAAAGCATGATCAGGAATTCAAACTTGCCTGAGAATTTTATAAACTGTTCATTGGAAAACTTCAACTTCAAATACTATGCGAAAGATATTAAAGATCCGGAGACCGGTTTATCATATTTTGAGCTAGCTAAATATGCACACAAAGCAGCGGGTGATTTTATTAAAAGGTTTTTGGCTGATCCAAAAACCGATGGTTTGTTGTTTACGGGTAAGGTCGGAAGCGGAAAAACATACTTAGCCTGCAGCATTGCGAATGCTTTGCTGAAACGTGGAATACTGGTGCTTTTTGTAGAGGTTTCCGATCTGCTGGACAGGATTCGTTCGACCTATGACCACAGCAGGATCCCGGATGATGTTTCTGAATATAAGCTTCTGGAAACCGCCAGGCAGGCCCCCCTGCTTATCCTGGACGACTTGGGGGCGCATAACTACACCGAATGGACCAGGAATAAAATATATACCATTATAAATTACCGATTAAATCAGCGTCTGCCTGTTATTGTGACAACCAATATTAAGCTTGAAGACATTATGGAATACCTCGGGGAAAGAACTACCTCCCGCCTGCTGGAAATGTGCAGGCTGTCCAAACTGATGGTAGACATTGATATCAGGGCGCTGCGGCGCAGGGAAAAAGATTCAAAATATTAACAATGTCTTTTTTGTAAAACATAAGCGAAGTAAAACTGACGCCTCCTTAAACAGAGGCGTCAGTTTTGTTTTTGGGAAAGCTGAGGCTTTTTACCTGCACATTCACCATTTTCACCTGCAGGCCGGTTGTTTCTTCCACAGAGTTTTTAATCCGGTTTTGAATCTCCGCAGCCACCTTATGCAGCAGGAAGCCGAAAGTGATTACGGGGAATATATCAATCGTAACGACGCCTTCTTGTTCAACAAGTATATTTATCTTACCAGTGTTACTGACGCCGTTAACTGCAGCGGCGGCATGACCGGCGATTGCTGCCAGGGCATTGTTGGAGATAGACAGCTTGCCGTGCGAAGTAAAGGTTGGGCGTACAATGGATTGTTCAAGCCAATCCTTTTTCCCGGAAACACCTCTTTTTTTTAAAAACACTTGCATCGGGTCGACCAGTGTGCCGGGAAAGCTTCTTTTGACCTCAAGAGTAGGCGCCGGGATCACGTGTTTGCTATGCTGTGACCGGAGAAATCTTGCTTTCCTGATCTCCTTTTCACTGGCAACATCTTCAATATTCAGTACTTTGGAAGGGGCAGGCAGTTCCAGCCTGGCTGCAATGCGTTCAGTCATATCATTGGAAGTGCCCAGGATCAGCACTCTTTCAGGAGCCAGATCCACGAGGGCTTTTTTTATTTCCAACACCTGATTATCATCCATGAAAAGAGCTGATTTTATCGCTCCAATCCTGGTTGGCTGGCGTTTGGCGGATGATCCCGCAAGAATACGGTTACCCTGGATCAAAAGCCCATCATCAATTATCACCTGAGCATCAAGCTGGTGGGCGATATTTGTAGCCCTGTGGCTCTTACCGGTGCCGCTTGGCCCAACCAGGGATATAACTTCCAATCATGACACCTGCTTTCTGTTTGACTGCTGAAGGATACACCAGCTGCAGCGAGTAGGATAACGGATCGGGTTTAATCGAAAAAATTTTTCTTGCGGAAAACAAGATACGTCACGATTGCCAGCGGGAATAAAGGCGGTGTCATAAATATCGCCCAGCCTATGGTCTCGGATAAAGGTCTGCCTTTACTGCGGGTGTCTTTAATAACCCAGATCACCGCGACAAGTGAAATAGTGATATAAACTGCAAGGAATATATTCGCAGGCAGACTGTTTTGAGCTTCAGGCAAAATATCATCCTCCTATGATGAAAAACATAATTCTATTTTCGACATATTAAAACTCAAAACCTTTAAAATATTATTTGCCGCTTTTTAATACTTGACTTTTTAAAAGGACTATGACAAAATTATTTTTGCGTTAGAACGGTATTTGCGGGGCATAGCTCAGTTTGGTAGAGCGCACGGTTCGGGACCGTGAGGTCGCACGTTCAAGTCGTGTTGCCCCGACCATAATATTTAAAACAACCTGCGGGAGATTCTTAGGCTGTAGGTTTTTTTGTTTATAAAATTCCTCAATATGTATAATTTTATAACATCTTGGGGCTTTTGCTTTCAGTGATAAAATTTACATGTTATAATAAACTAGTTTGATTTTAAAAGACATATACTATTTTGTGAGGGATGACTATGAATCTTTTAATCATAGGGCCTCCGGGAGCGGGCAAGGGAACCCAGGCTGAAACACTGGTCCGGAAACTGGGAATCACCCATATCTCAACCGGAGATATGTTCAGATCTGCCATGAAAAAGGGCACAGAAATGGGCATAAAAGCCAAGGAGTATATGGACAAAGGGGAGCTTGTACCGGATTTTGTAGTTGTAGGCATGGTTAAGGAAAGATTATCACAACAGGATTGCTCGGGGGGGTTCCTTCTGGACGGATTTCCCAGGAATGTTGTACAGGCAGAAGCTCTGGATGAAACATTGAAAGCTATCGGGAGCAACCTTGACGCTGTGATCAATATTGTTGTTCCGCGCGAAAAATTGATTGAACGTCTAACCGGCCGGCGCATATGCCGCAATTGCGGAACAAGTTACCATGTATTATTCAAAAAGCCAAAGGTTGAAGGAATCTGTGATATTTGCGGTGGTGAAATTTACCAGCGCAGCGATGACAATGAAACCACTGCCAACAACCGCCTTTATGTATATGAAGCCAGCACGCAGCCTCTGATAGAATATTATGGCAAGAGAGGACTGCTCAGGAACATCAATGGCGATCAGGAAATAGACAAGGTCATGGAAGACATTTTTAAGAGTATATAGTATTGGGGCGTCGCCAAGCGGTAAGGCACCGGACTCTGACTCCGGCATCGTTGGTTCGAATCCAGCCGCCCCAGCCAAATTATACTTTAGTAGTTTATATAGGAGGTGTCCGAAATCAACAATAGAGATCTGGTAATCATCGGCGGCGGCCCTGCCGGTCTGGCCGCAGGTATTTACGCTGCAAGAGCCTCAATGGACACTGTCCTTTTAGAACGCGGTGTTCCCGGCGGTCTTGTAATCAGTACTCATTTTATTGAAAACTATCCTGGTTTTGGTGAAGGGATCAGCGGTCCTGAATTAATGGAACAAATGGAAAAACAAGCCAGAAGTTTCGGCCTCGATATTTTATCAGCCAACGTGGAAGGAATTGATATTTTAGACAAAAAGTTTTCTGTAAAAACGGGACAGGGAGAAATTATCACAGAAGCGATTATAATGGCATCAGGAGTTCAGCCGCAGCTGCTGGGTGTGAAAGGTGAAAAAGAATTAACCGGGCGCGGCGTTTCTTACTGTGCTACCTGTGACGGCGCTTTTTTCCGCGGCAAAAATATCGCTGTTGTCGGTGGCGGTGATGCCGCTATTGAAGAAGCTATATTCCTCACCCGTTTTGCGGAAAAAATATATGTTATCCACCGCAGGGGTGAACTGCGGGCAACAAAAATATTACAGCACAGAGCGTTTGAAAACCCCAAGATAGTGTTTGTCTGGCATAGTGTTGTAGACGAAATCAAAGGCAATAAAACGGTGGAAGGCGTCATTGTCAGGGATGTTCGTGACAACAGCACATCAACAATAGATGTAAACGGTGTATTTATTTATGTCGGAAACAGGCCAAACTCTTCATTATTGAAGGATATTGCTAAAATTAATGATCAGGGTTTTATCATCACTGATGAAAACATGATGACCTCTCAGCAGGGCATTTTTGCGGCCGGTGACGTCCGCCGGAAATTGCTGCGACAGGTGGTCACCGCTGTTGCAGACGGGGCTATCGCAGCTTTTGCAGCAGAAAAGTACCTTACTGAAAAAAAGGCGTCTCTTTAAAGGAAAATTATATTTTATGAAGAAGATATGTTTAAATAGATTTACTTTTCTGACCTTTTAAATAATAAGGTAGGAACTTTTATTTTTTAAGAACAGGGGGTGTATTTTTGGCAGGAATACCACCAGGATTTTGGACTGGAGAGCACCGGTCATTGGCCAGAGTAATATCTCTGGTAGAAGATGAAATGCCCGAAAAGGATGAGGTTCTCCGCCAGTTACATGAACATACCGGTCACGGTTATATATTAGGTTTTACCGGTTCACCGGGTGCCGGGAAAAGTTCTCTGGTTGACAGTATTATTCGCGAAATCAGAAAGAGAAATCAAACTGTGGGAGTCATCGCTGTAGACCCCTCGAGTCCTTTTTCCGGCGGCGCTTTTCTTGGTGACCGTATCCGCATGAACGAACATGCCATGGACGAGGGCGTTTTCGTGCGCAGCATGGCTACCAGGGGCAGCCTCGGCGGTTTGGCCAAAACCACTAAAGAAGTGGTCAAAGTAATGGACGCTTTCGGGATAGATTGGATTATCATTGAAACAGTTGGTGTCGGCCAGTCTGAGCTTGATATCATGTACATTGCAGACACCACCATTGTGGTACTGACACCCGGCGCCGGTGACAGTATCCAGTCGATGAAGGCAGGCATTATGGAAATAGCAGATATATTTGCTATTAATAAATGTGACATGCCGGGTTCTGACACACTGTCGCTGGAAGTAAACATTATGCTGGATATGCAGGATGACCATATCAAATGGCGTCCTCCGGTAATGATGACTTCTAATTTAAACAAAGCTGAAGGGGTAGTAGAGCTGCTGGATGCGATAGAAACCCACCGCAATCATTTAAATGAAAAAGGCCTCTTTGCTGAAAAGCGCAGGGAGAGGACAAAGAACGAAACACTTGATATAGTTAATCACCAGTGGCGTCGGATGGTACATGAGGAAGTCAGCCATCCGGGCAGGGTCAATGAGCTCCTGACAAAAGTTGCTGCCAGGGAAGTCGATCCTTATACAGCCGCAGCGAAAATTATGGACTGGATTATTGCCGATATAAAGAAAGACTAATATTGACCTACAATTTATTTCACATGTTTAATTGCGTCTTAACGGGCGCAATTTTATTTTATGTTTTTTAGGGAAAAGCAGTGTAATATAAAATGTTTTTGGGTATAATTTAAAGAATAACACGGGGAGGAGTTGAAAGATTGAAAATAACTTATTTAGGGCACGCTGGATTTTTTATTGAAGGCAGTAAGAATATTGCTATTGATCCTTTTGTAACCGGAAACCCGCTGGCAAAGAATAAAGCAAAAGATTTAAAGGCCGATCTGATCCTGGTCAGCCATGGTCACGGAGACCACTTGGGTGATGCAGTTCCGATTGCCAAGCAGTCTAACGGAACTATAGTTGCAGTTAATGAACTGGCGATATATTGTGCAAACAAAGGGGCGGCTTCGCACTGCATGCACATCGGGGGCAGCCAAATCATAAACGGCATAAAGATAAAACTTACACCTGCCTGGCACGGTTCCGGCTGCGGAGGCGAATGCCCGTTGGAGTATGTTGGCCCACCGTGCGGTTTTGTCTTTCAGCTGGATGGGAAAACAATATATCATTCCGGTGACACAGGCCTTTTCGGCGATATGGAGCTGATTGGCAGGCTGAACAAGATCGATCTGGCCATGCTCCCCATTGGTGACAATTTTACCATGGGTCCGGAGGATGCCCTTGAGGCAGTTAAAATGCTTAAGCCCGGCCTGGTCATCCCAATGCACTACAACACCTGGCCGCTGATCAAACAGGATCCTTTGAAATTTAAATCTGAGGTGGAGTCAAATACGAGCAGCAAGGTCGCTGTTTTAGCCCCCGGCGAAAGTCTGGAATACTAGTAAATGAGGTGTATCTTTGCTAAAAGCTGTCATCGAAACAGAAAAGGGCAATATTGAAATTGAATTATTTGCTAAGGACGCTCCAAATACTGTTGAAAATTTCATAACGTTAATTGAAAAAGGGTTTTACGACGGCCTCATCTTCCACAGGGTGATCCCGGGTTTTGTCGCGCAGGCCGGCTGTCCCGAAGGACGTGGTACGGGCGGTCCAGGCTATAAGATTAAATGCGAAATAAATCCGAATAAACACCTGCGCGGTTCGCTTTCAATGGCCCATGCGGGTAAGAATACAGGTGGCAGCCAATTTTTCATCTGCTATGATGCCTTTCCCCACCTGGATGGTCTGCACACCGTTTTTGGCAGAGTGGTGAAAGGGATGGAAGTGGTGGATAAATTAAAACAAGGTGACAAAATGATCAAAGTTACCGTTCCGGATGAATATTAAACATTCATCTGGTGAAGCTGGCCCCGGCTGACAGCCGGGGCTTTTTACATGCGCCTGGAAACATTTTGACAAACCTGGTATTAGCATATAATATTACCTTGCGGAAATAGTAATATATTAAATTGAGGTTATAAATGGAAAGAAATTATGTTGTTTGTGATCTGGAAACAACAGGTTTGGATCACTTGACAGACAGAATCATCGAGATCGGAATGGTCAGGGTACAGCAGGGTAAAATCGCCGGTACATACCACACCATGGTCAATCCTGGTATATTGCTGCCTTTAAAAATTAAAAGAATCACCGGTATCGATGACAGCGATCTTACTAATGCGCCACCTATCAAAGATGTTATGAATGAGGTTATTGATTTTATAGGTGATGATGCCATAGTTGGACACAACATTCGCTTTGATCTCGACTTCCTTGCTGCCGCTCATGGGCTTCCGTTCAATAACCCTCATTATGATACTGTTGAGTTGGCAAGGACGCTGCTGCCGCATGCACCGAGTCACCGTCTGGAGTCTCTCTGCACCGCATTAAACATCGATACAGCCGGCAGCCATAGGGCTCTAAATGATGCTATGGCCACGGCCCATTTAATGATTTTACTGATGCAGAAAATAAAAGATCTCGATCCCGGAATACTGATACAGCTGAATAAATTACTGCAGGAAGCTCATTCGGAATGGTATAAACTAGCAAATAATTTCATAAAGGATATACTGAAAAAATTCCCTGACAGAAAAATTTCACCCGGAACATACCTGCGGCGCGATCCGGAAAAGGAAAGCCAGCAACTCCGTCCTGCCAGGGGGCCTTCTGCCAGAGAAAAAACATTTCTAAAACAGGATGACGTGGTTTCATATATAAAAAAAGGTGGATCATTGTCGAATGTCATGCCTGATTACGAATACCGCCAGCAGCAGGAGGCTATGATCTGTGAAGTGACCCGTGCCCTGAATGAAAACAAGTTTCTGCTTATGGAGGCAGGAACAGGTGTGGGCAAGTCCATCGCTTATTTAATACCGGCGATTATCTGGAGTATATTAAACAAAGAAAGAGTACTGGTTGCTACACACACTATTAACCTGCAGGAACAACTATTTTTAAAAGACATCCCTCTGCTGGCTGAAATTATTAAGGAACCTTTTCAGGCTGCACTTGCCAAAGGACGCCAGAATTACGTGTGCCTGCGCAGGTGGTTTGGCTTATTGGACAGCATTCACCAGCCTGATGAAGCTGCTTTTTTTGCCAGGGTATTATTATGGCTCGAGGTGAGTGAAACCGGTGACAGAAGTGAATTAAACACCAGTCCGGTTGAAGGGGATATCTGGCTGACTATCTGCGGAGAGACCGATGGCTGCCTGGGTCCCAGCTGTCAATACTATAAAGATTGTTTTGTCAATAAGGCCAGAAAAAAAGCAGAAAACGCTGATCTCATTATTACTAATCACTCACTGCTTTTTTCCGACATTAAAACTGATAACAGGGTGCTGCCGTCATACGGCCCATTAATCATAGACGAGGCGCATCACCTTGAAGAGTCAGCTACAACACATTTGGGCATACAGTTTAACAGGAGATCATTTAACAGGTGGCTGTGGATAGCCGGGCGGTCGCTTGCCAAACTTGCAGACAAGGCACCGCCAAGTGACGGCTTAAAGTGGTCCCAATTGCTAAAATCTGTGCAGGAAATAAGATTGGAAGTTTTTGAAGCCGCGCGCTTGTTTTTTGAACAGCTTTATGACATGGTTTTTGAGAACGTTTCTGTTGCTGATTATGGTTTTAGGAGCACGTCTCTCAGGCTGCCGCTAACTGGTGACAGCTACGAGATGTTCCTGGAGAATGGCAGGAGATGCTGCATTTTGCTGCATGAGTTTGCCAATGCTGTCAGAGCCTGCACAGAACTCATGGAAATGTGGGCCTTGTCGGAAGAAGCATGGGCTGGACTAGTAAGGGATACAGCCAATATCGGACTGGAAGGGGAATCGCTGGCAGGTGAACTTGCCTTCGTTCTGGAAAACAGCGATCAGGATTATGTCTGCTGGGCTGAAATTGAAATAAACTCCCGCAGTGCAAACAGGAACTGCTCATTAAATGCCGCCCCGGTTGATGTAGGCTCTCTATTGTATGAACGCTTGTTCAAAATCAAGGATACAGTCATACTGACATCGGCTACCCTAACGGTAAGCGAAAATTTCGATCATATTATTGAGAGGACTGGTTTAAGTTATTTAAGTCAGGACAGGCTGATTAAAGCATGTTTTGATTCCCCTTTTTCCTATGACCAACAGGCAGTGCTCTGCATAAACCGCGATTTGCCGGTGCAGGGAACTGTGGACGAAGATACTTATATGGAAAAACTGGAAGAGGCACTATATAAATTGTTAGTCACCACTGGCGGGAGAGCCCTTGTGCTTTTCACCTCTCACAGAATTCTGCGTGAGGCTTATCGTCGATTAAAACCCAGTTTGGAAAGCCAGGATATCTGTCTCCTGGGACATGGCATTGACGGCAGCAGAACGCGACTGCTTGAAGAATTTAAAAGAAATAACAGGACAGCTTTGTTCGGGTCGCTGAGCTTCTGGGAGGGAATTGACGTACCGGGCGATGCCCTTACCTGTGTAATTATAGTAAAACTGCCATTTTCCGCTCCTTCAGTGCCAATTATCGAAGCCCGTCTTGAAGACCTGGCCAGACAGGGTAAAGATGGCTTCAGGACTTTAAGTGTACCGCAGGCAGTTATCCGTTTTAAGCAAGGCTTTGGCAGGCTGATCAGGAGTGGCAGTGATCATGGCTGCGTGGTGGTTCTCGATGGAAGAATCCTCAATAAGAGTTACGGCAGACAGTTTCTTGTTTCTCTTCCCTTGAAGCGGCATTGCAGGGGAGAGATAGACTTTATTGCTAAAAAAGTTGCACAATGGCTGGAAAACAATTAAAGCAGAAGATATTCCTGTTTTTTATAAAAATAAATTTTAGCTTCACGTTATTACAGGATTTCAATTTTTAATATAATAATTTTATACATTTCAGCAGGCTTTTATCGCCTGCTTGTTTAACTATAAGATAAATGGATTATTTTAAGGACCAGAATAATTTACATTTATGTTGATGAGCAGTAATGGGGATACCACTCTAGACACAAAGCTTTAAAAATTTTATAATGTCTACAGGCGTTGACTAATCTGATTTGTTAGTCAATTGAAAAAACATGTTACCATAATTGGCATTATGTTTTTCTAACTGCGTGAAAGTTGAATTACCTGGTTTTATAATTATCGTTTTGGGGAAATGGCAGGTGAAGGACATCACGTAACAAAAAACAATTAATTAAGTGCGCCTATAGTGATTGAGTGTAGATCTGCCCTTTTGGTTAAGATTTTTCTGCGAAGAGGGGTCTGTTATGGAGCTAATTAATGTTAATCAGTCAATTGAAAAAAACACGGATTTTATCAAAGAAGTAGGCGATGAGAGCGGGCAACCCGTACAAAAATGTTACCAGTGCGGCAAGTGCACCGCCGGTTGCCCAGTGGCTTTCGCCATGGATTACCCGCCGCAGCAGGTCATCCGCATGGTTCAGCTCGGCATGAAAGAAGAATTGCTGAAGAGCAATACGATCTGGATCTGTGCTACCTGCCACACCTGCTCAACCCGCTGCCCATGCGAAGTGGAAATTGCTCATGTGATGGATACACTACGGATCATGGCAGGGAAAAGAGGCACCACGCCTGCTGGCAAAGCTAAACATGTAGAGACAATGTACAATGCGCTGCTCAGTACGGTTGAAAGATACGGGCGGACCTATGAAGTCGGTTTAGTACTTCAAAACAATTTAAAAAGCGGAAAGCTTTTCAACGGCGCGGACATGGGTATGCCTATGTTCCAGAAAGGCAAACTCCAGCTAATGCCGTCAAAAATACAGGGCGCGGCGGAAGTTGCCCGTATATTTGATGAAGTGCGCAAGATGGAAGGTGGTGTGAAATGAGATACGCTTACTTTCCGGGATGCAGCTACCATGGGACCGGCAAGGAGTATGAGTCCTCCACCCAGGCAGTAGCTAAGAAGTTGGGTATTGAACTGGCCGTTATACCGGACTGGAGCTGCTGCGGGGCCACAGCTTCGCACGGCAAAAGCCACCTCCTAAACGTAGCTCTGCCGGCACGCAGCCTTGGCATCGCTGAAGAAATGGGTATGGACGTAACGACAGGTTGCGCCGCCTGTTACCAGCAGCTTGCGCATGCGAACCATAAAATGGCTGAAGACGCTGGTGTGAGGGAGCAGGTCAATAAGATTATCAGCAAACCATACAATGGCACTCTTAAAGTAAAATCACTGGTGGAAGCATTTGGGACAGTGGATCCGGAAACTATCAAGGCGCAAATAGTCAAGCCTCTGACCGGTTTGAAAGTTGCTGCCTATTACGGTTGTCTGCTGGTCAGGCCGCCAAAAATTACCGGTTTTGACGATCCGGAAAAACCCATGATGATGGACAACCTGATGACCCTGGCAGGCGCGGAAGCACTGGACTGGGCTCACAAAACAGAGTGCTGCGGGGCATCACTGGGTGTTTCCAACATTGAAATCGCTGTGAGACTGATCGACAAGATCATCAGGGGCGCGCTTGACAGCGGTGCAGATTGTTTTGTTGTGGCCTGCCCGTTCTGCCACCTCAACATCGACTGGCACCAGAAGAATGTAAATAAGTACCTGGGCACCAATTATGATATCCCGGTATTTTATTTCACTGAGCTGTTGGGTCTGGCAATGGGCATAAGCCCGGACGAACTTGGGCTTAAGACGCACTTTACCGACACGCAGAAAGTTTTAAGCCAGGTAGGTTAATTAATACCTTACGGGAGCGATGAAATATGGCTAAAAGGATTGGGCTTTTCGTTTGCTGGTGCGGCTCCAATATCGGAGGTGTTATTGATGTTCCGAGTGTCGTCCAGGAAGCGAGTAAATATCCAGGAGTAGTTTTCGCCACTGACTATAAATATATGTGTTCTGAGCCGGGCCAGGAGACGATCATTAAAGCTATCAAAGAACATAATCTGGACAGGGTGGTTGTTGCCTCATGCACACCAAGGCTGCATGAGCCGACCTTCCGCAAAACTCTGGTCAAAGCAGGCTTGAATCCTTATATGTACGAGATGGCAAACATACGCGAGCAGTGCACCTGGGTTCACTCAGATGATAAAGAAGGCGCCACGAAGAAAGCTATTGCCCTGATCAGGAGAGCGCTGGCCAAGGTTTCCAAGGTGGAGCCGCTGTTTGAATCACGCATTCCGGTCACAAAAAAGGCACTGGTTATTGGCGGCGGGATCGCCGGTATGCAGGTGGCCATAGATATAGCAGATAATGGTCACCAGGTCATCCTGGTAGAGAGAGAACCAACCATCGGCGGGAAGATGGCCATGTTGGATAAGACCTTCCCGACTCTGGACTGCTCTGCCTGAATAAGCACACCCAAAATGGTTGCTGCGGCGCAGCATCCTAACATTAAGTTGATGACTTATTCAGAAGTAATAGATGTCAAAGGTTACATCGGCAATTTTGAGGTTACTATCAAACAAAAACCTCGCTATGTGGATCATGTTAAATGCACTGGGTGCGGTACCTGCTGGGAAAAGTGCCCTACCAAGGTGCCAAGTCAATACGATCTCGGTATCGGCACAAGAAAATGCATCTATATCAACTTCCCAACAGCAGTACCAGGCAAACCGATAATAGATCCGGAAAACTGCCGCTTTTTGAAATCAGGAAAATGCGGTGTCTGTAAAAAGGTTTGCCCCACCGGTGCTGTGGATTTCGAGCAGAAAGAAGAAATCATCGAAGAAAAAGTGGGCGCCATAATTATGGCTACCGGTTTTGACCTGATCAAATGGGAAGAAATCTACGGAGAATATGGTTTTGGCCGTTACCCTGATGTGATCTCAGGACTTCATTTTGAACGCATGTCAAACGCATCGGGCTTAACCGGCGGCAAAATCATCCGTCCCTCTGACGGAAAGGAACCCAAAGTTGTAGTATTCATCAAATGTGTAGGTTCTAGGGACGAGGCCAAGGGAAAAACGTTCTGTTCCAGGGCCTGCTGTATGTACACAGCAAAGCACGCCCACCAGGTGCTGGATAAAATCAAGGATTCCAGCGCGTATGTATTCTACATGGACGTGCGCACACCAGGCAAGGCATACGATGAATTTTACAGGCGCACAGTTGAGGAAGGCGCACAGTATATCAGGGGTAGGGTTTCTAAGATATATCAATCAGGGGAAAAGCTGATCGTTGTGGGCGCTGACACCCTGCTGGGCAGGCCGGTTCAAGTTGAGGCCGATCTGGTTGTGCTGGCCACTGCCATGATCCCGAGTGAAGGATCAGATAAGATCGCCCAGCTGGTCGGCTGTCAATCAGATAAAGACGGTTTCTACCAGGAAGCGCACCCCAAACTGAGACCTGTGGAAACTATGACAGGCGGTCTGTTTTTAGCTGGGGCCTGTCAGGGCCCGAAAGACATTCCGGATACAGTCTCACAAGCCAGCGCTGCAGCAGTCAAAGTTTGCGCATTGCTTTCCAACGACGAACTGGCTACAGACCCGATGATCTGCCTGGTTGATGAGAAGATGTGTTCAGGCTGCCTGGTATGCAAAGAGGTTTGCCCTTATAAGGCCATTTCGGAGAAAACGATAACCGAAAGAATTGACGGCAAGAATGTGGAACGGATCGTAGCTAATGTTAATACAGGTCTCTGCCAGGGCTGCGGCAACTGCACTGTTGCCTGCAGGGCTGGAGCAGCAAACCTGAAGGGATTCACTAACCAACAAGTGCTTGCGGAGGTGGATACTCTGTGTCAATAACAAATGAAGCACAATCAACAGAATTCCAACCTAAAATAATTGGATTTACATGTAACTGGTGCAGTTATGCCGGCGCGGATCTGGCCGGGGTCAGCAGGATGAAATATCCTGCGAATGTCAGGGTGATTCGTGTTCCTTGTTCCGGTCGGGTAAATCCAGCTTTTGTCTTAAGGGCTTTCCAAAAAGGTGCTGATGCCGTATTGGTTTCAGGGTGACACCCGGGGGACTGCCACTATTCTAGTGGCAACTACTTTACACGGAGACGGTTCCTGTTGTTTAAACGGCTTCTTGAATATGTGGGTTTTGAGCCTGGCCGCTTCCAGGCACGCTGGATATCCGGATCCGAAGGGGCTAAATTTACTACAACAATGAAGGAAATTACTGAGGCAACTAAATCCCTGGGTCCGAATAAAAAGATGAGGGATGATATCTTATGATGAATCTTGCTTTACAGCTCCAGGAGCAGGCTAAAAAGCTTTTGGAGGAGAAAAAAGTTGATCTGGTTATCGGTTTTGGCCAGGGAACGGAGTTGGCCCGGAATACACCAGTTTTTATCGATAGCCCCGAAGGTGTATCCGCACTGACCTGGGGACCGTTCTGCGCCAATAACCTGGCAAAATATGTGAGTGATTACAAGAACGCCCCGGGCAGCACCGCCGTTGTAGTAAAAGGGTGCGATGCCAGGTCGGTCAACAGACTGCTGGATGATAACCAGATTTTGCGGGAAAAAGTGGTGGTAATCGGAGTGCCCTGTCCCGGACAACTGGAATGGCAGAAAGTATCTGCTGAAATAAAACCAGGTTCGACATTAAAAGAAGTTGTTGATAATGGTGACAGCTATACTGTAAAGACAGACTCGGGTGACTACAGTTTCAGCAAAAAAGACTACCTGCTGCATAGGTGCCTGGTATGTGAAAATCCAAATCCGGTCATATCAGACATCACAATCGGCAAAGAGCTTCCAGTTAAGAACTACGAAGAAAGATTTGCTGAAGTGCAGGAATTAGAGAAGCTGCCAGTCGATGATAAAAGCGCATACTGGGACAAACAGTTCACACGCTGCCTGCGCTGCTATGCCTGCCGCAATGTATGCTCAGTCTGCACCTGTGAGGTATGTGTTTTCGACCAAATGATGCCCATGTGGGTCTCCAAGAGGACAAACCTCTCAGAGAATACGGCATTTCATATTACAAGAGCTTTTCACGTAGCCGGGCGCTGCGTTGACTGTGGTGAATGTGATCGGGTATGCCCGATGGATATACCGCTGCGTAAGCTGAATGTTAAGATTCACAAAGATCTTGGTGACTTGTTTAATTCTCCCACGCCAGGCACAGAGCCAGGTTTGATCTCGCCCCTGGGAGGATTCTCGCCTGGTGATCCTGAGGAGTTCATGTAAAAGGAGGTGCTGAGATGGAAACAAGAGTTGTAAACAAAGGGCAAATTTCTGAATTACTGGATAAGTTAGCGAAGGACTATAATCTGTTCGCGCCGGTAAAGGATGAAACAATGACTCTGTTCAGAAGGGTATCCGGTGCTCAGGATGTACTGATAGACTATAATAATTCAGATATTTCTCCTAAAGGATGTTTCTTGCCGCAGAATGAAAAAACATTTTCTTATATGTATACTGGTGACACCCTGGAGATCAATAAACCAGAAGAAGCACAGAAAACTGTACTCTTCGGTGCTCGCCCCTGCGACATCAAGGCTGTTCTAACATTTGATCCGGTTTTCGAAGGTGTTAAATTTGGGGACGAATATTACTCCAGCAAACGGGAAAACACAATAATCATTGGTCTGAGCTGTACAAAAGTTCTCAGCACCTGCTTCTGCTATGCAATGGGAGGCGGGCCATGTGACTCAACAGGTTCAGATTTATTGTTAACCGAGATCGGTGACAAATACTATGTAGAGGTTGTTACTGAGAAGGGCCAGGCTCTGGTAGATGCGTATAGCCAGATCTTTGCCAAGCAGGATACAGCACAGCTGGCTAATGACAAGGAAGAGCTGATGAAAAAGCTGTCCGGCGAGTTCGTCAGGAAAGTTGACCTGACCGGTGTAAAGGAACTCATGGACAATAATTTTGAACTGCCCTACTGGGGTGGTGACGACCAGAAGAAATGCATCAGCTGCGGGACATGCACCTATGTTTGTCCTACCTGTCACTGCTTTGACATTTTCGACTACACTACCGGTGATTTTACCGGTAACCGTATCCGCTGCTGGGACTCCTGCATGTATCCGGAATATACACTCGAAGCCGGCGGGCACAACCCGCGCCCGACCAGAAAAGAGCGGATTCGCAACCGCTTCATGCATAAGATTAAGTACCACCTCGACCGGTATAATATGGTCGGCTGCGTGGGATGCGGCCGGTGCATCATCAAGTGCCCGGTCAATATCGACATCACCAAAATTATCAACGACTTGAAGGAGGTGGCGCAGAATGCCTAATCCTACTGCTCTGACGCCATATCCGGCGACCATAACCAAAATTGACGTTGAAGCCGGCGACACCAAGACTTTCACGGTAGTGTTTGACGATCCTGAAATAATGGAGAATTTTGGCAATCAGCCGGGTCAGGTCTGTATGCTGTCGGCGTTTGGCGAGGGTGAATCAACTATCTCCATTACCTCGTCACCGACCAGGGGTAAATTCCTCGAATTTTGCGTCAGAAGAGTCGGTCGGTTGACAAGTGTCCTCCACCAGATGGAAGTAGGCCAAAAGATCGGTGTGCGCGGCCCGTACGGCCACGGGTTCCCGTATGAAATAATGAAAGGCAAGGACCTCTTCTTCATCGGTGGCGGTTCTGCGCTTGCTCCCATACGATCCCTGATTGATTATGTTCTCTCGGATCAATACAGGAGCGATTACGGCAAGGTAGAGATACTATACGGAGCGCGCTCAATGGACGATGTGTTGTTTAAGAGCGACCTGGCCGAGCGCTGGCCGGCAATTCAAAATACAAAAATTTACACCACTATTGACCGCCCGGAAGAAGGCTGGAACGGCCACGTGGGCTTTGTACCGCCTTTTATTGAGGAAGTGGCGCCTACTCCGGAAAATAAAATTGTCATTCTCGCCGGACCGCCGATCCTGATCAAGCTGGGGCTGGCGGTTATGGAAAAGCTGGGCTTTAAAGATGAACAGATCATCACCACCCTGGAGATGAGGATGAAGTGCTGCCTCGGCAAGTGCGGCCGCTGCAACGTAGGTTCCAAGTTTATCTGTGTTGACGGACCGGTCTTCAGCCTGGCGCAGCTTAAAGAGATGCCTCCTGAATACTAAAAACCAGCTTTAACAGGTAACATTAACCCCCGGGATTGTTAAAACCGGGGGTTATTTGTTTTGAAGTTCATTTATCAAATACATTGCAACCCCCGGCGAAACTATTTATAATTATTTCTATGCAGATGGTTGTTTAAAATATTTTATTGAAGGTAAGGAGTATGTTAATGGATAAGATAACATTTAATGTTGACGGGATGAGCTGTGCGCACTGCAAAGCCGCAGTTGAGAAGGCACTGCAGGGACTTAACGGTGTGCAGGCAGCAGAAGCAGATCTGGCTGCCAAAACCGTCACAGTGACCTATGATGCCAATAAAGCTAACCGTGATGCACTTGCGGCAGCGATCACTGATGCCGGATATGAAGTAAAGGACTGAGGCCGGAAAATGTATGAGCTTACTGTACGGACCCGTTTTGCCGCTGCGCATTCCCTGAGAGAATATGAAGGTCCGTGTGCCAGGGTGCACGGCCATACCTGGCATATTGAGGCCACCTTCAGGGGCTGCCGGCTGGACAGCAAAGGGATGCTGCTTGACTTTGGCGTGGTCAAATCTAAAATAAAGACCATCGTGGAGGAATTGGACCACAACTATTTAAACGAGGTTAAGCCTTTTACCGGCAGCGCTGAAAACAACCCGACTGTCGAAAACCTGGCCAGGCATATTTATAACCGCTTAAAACAAGATCTCGGTGAAAACAGCCGGCAGGCGCAAATTGCCGGAGTGCGTGTCTGGGAATCGCCTGATACCTCCGCGGCATACAGCGAGGTGTAACATTGAAGAGCATCGTCCTTTTATCAGGCGGGCTTGATTCTGCTGTTTCCCTGGCCCTGGCTTTAAAAGAAACAGAGGTTGTATTTTGCCTGACCTTTGATTATGGTCAGCGTTCCTCGCAAAAAGAAAAGGCGTCCGCCGCAGCCCTGGCGGCTCACTACAGTGTTGAGCACAGGATATTAAAGCTGGCATTTTTAGAAGAGATCACTAAAACCGCCCTGGTGTTACATGACAAGTATTTGCCTGAACCGGATACGGCTGAGCTTGATGATGATCTTATATCAAAAACCAATGCCGCCTCAGTATGGGTTCCTAACAGGAATGGCTTGTTTGTTAACGTTGCGGCGGCTTTCGCTGAAGCATTTGGCTGTAATCTGATTGTAACCGGTTTTAATCGCGAGGAAGCAGCCACCTTTCCTGACAACAGCGCGGAATTTATCAGCGCCGCCAACAGCGCGCTCAGTTATTCCACTTTAAACAAAGTAAAATTAGTCAGTTACACCCAGGTGTTTGATAAGACTGAGATCGTCAAACTGGGTCTGGCGCTGGGGCTTCCCTTTCAATATATCTGGAGCTGCTATCGGGGGGAAGAAAAAATGTGCGGGCACTGCGAAAGCTGTCGGCGCTTCGGCAGGGCCGCTAAAGCTGCCGGCCTTAACCTGGATGATTATTTTTAATATCCTGGCAGCCTACACGCGCAACAGCAAGGTGTTAATTATATGAGTCATAAGCAGCAATTGGAGGATATCTGTGATTAAACATTTTATCGCCGATACTATAACATATGACGGCACTCAATTGTCATCGCTCTGGGCCTTCCGCATGTTTGGCCTGCAGGGTGACAGCATCGTGTCATTTCAAGGCCCCTGCCAGGTTAAACTTGCTGAAATGGTTGATCTGGAAGATGTTAAAAGTAACTCCCCGATTTACAGTGAAAAAATGCTGCATTTTATCACTGAGCACTTTGATTTAGACCTTGAAAAAACCATAATCAGACAGCGCTTATTTATCACCATCATCAAGGATGCTGTACAGCAATACACAGGAGCCGTTTTGCGGCGCGACGGAGATGACCTGTTCCATAATGATAAAAAATTAACCGTATCCATAGCCACCCTGACGCCGGTTTCCACCATGATCCATACAGGCTTGAATATATTAAGTGATAATGTACCCGTACCTGCAGTCGGATTGGCTGACCTGGGACTGGCAATTGAAAAAATACCGGCATTGGGCGCCGCCATTTGCAGCTTATACGCCAAAGAGTGCGATGAAATCCGCAAGGCCCGCTGTAAAGTGCGGGGTGTAAAATGACATGAAATACCCTGTTATCGAGATATTCTCTTCCGTTCAGGGCGAGGGTCCATACGTCGGCTGCCGGCAGATTTTCATCAGGCTGCATGGCTGCAACCTGAACTGCTCTTATTGTGACACTGTTTCATCTGAGATGCCATTTAACTGCCGCCTGGAAAAAACACCTGGAAAAAGAGACTTTATCCAGCATGCTAATCCTCTAAGCCTCGGGGATATAGCTGAAGCTGTCACTGCGCTGAAGCTATCACAGCACGATTCAGTAAGCCTTACCGGTGGCGAGCCGCTGTTATATCCGTCTTTAATTAAAGATCTGGCTCCGCTGTTGAAAGGCACCAGGCACGGGCTTTATCTTGAGACAAACGGGACTCTGCCGGACAGCCTGGCCGAGGTAATCAGACTGATCGACATTGTGGCGATGGATATTAAACTGCCTGGCAGCACCGGAAACGCTCCGTTCTGGGAACAGCACGCCCGTTTTTTGAAGATAGCTTCATCAAAAAATGCATTTGTTAAGGTTGTAGTAACCAACAAAACTATCTTAAAAGAGGTTGCAAAGGCAGCTGAGCTGATAAAAACCATTGCACCTGGAACCATACTCGTCCTCCAGCCAATAAGCGTCAGAGAGGATATAAACGCCGTATCATACAAACACCTGCTTATGCTGCAGGAAGCGGCATTGGAGATAATTGCTGATGTGCGCGTGATACCGCAGATGCACAGGATATTGGGATTTCTATGATACCAGACAGAGGAATGGGGACACACCTCCCTAACAGGTATTCATTTTATGTCGGAGGAATGTCCCCGATCGGAATGGAATAGATTATCTGCAAACTATATCCCAAATTGAAAGGTTAGAAAGGTAGAAAGGTATGGATGAAAAAAAGATTGAACAAGCTGTCAGGATGATCATTGAAGCCATTGGCGAAGATCCGGAGAGGGAGGGTTTAAGGGAAACCCCCGCGCGGGTTGCCAGGATGTATGCTGAAATATTCCGCGGCCTGCATGAGGATCCCGAAGTCCACCTGGAAAAAATATTTTCAGAAGATCATAATGAAATGGTTATTGTTAAAGACATCCCCCTCTACTCAACGTGTGAACATCACCTGCTGCCATTTTACGGGAAAGCGCATGTGGCTTATATACCGCGCAAAGGGAAGGTGACCGGGCTATCGAAACTGGCGCGGGTGGTAGACGGTTATGCCAGGCGGCCACAGCTTCAGGAACGACTGACTTCACAAATTGCTGACAGCATTATGAGCTGTTTAAAAGCATACGGTGTTTTAGTGGTAATCGAAGCTGAGCATATGTGCATGACATTCCGTGGAGTGAATAAACCGGGTTCAAAAACAATTACCTCTGCAGTGAGGGGTGGTTTCCAAAAGAATGAGGCTACCAGGGCAGAGGCCTTCTCTCTCATTAAAGGCTGACCTCAACAAATTTGGATGTTTTGCCGGTTAAATGTTAAATTATTTATTATTTTCTGGAGGTGGCCAGTTGTTGACATGACAGGTAAAGAAAGTACAGAAACCGGAAAACTAGAGCTGATCGCCACAAAGAGCTTTAAAACTTATGACGAAATGTATAAGGTTGTAGACTTTTTAAATAAAATATTAAAAGATAAAAAATTAATATTTGGGCTCACTAAAGATAAAAATAGTGATACGATGACTATTTCTATCTATGAAATTTAATGGAGATGTGTTATGCGAATTTTAATCAGCAATGATGACGGGATTCAGTCTGAAGGGTTGAATGTACTTAGAAATGCGCTGGAGGATCAACACGAGCTGTTTATCGTGGCTCCGGATCGTGAAAGAAGCGCCACCGGTCATAAAATTACTGTTTACAGGCCGTTAAGAGTCAGGGAATGTGATTACCCGGGCACCAAAACTGTTGGCTGGGAAGTTGACGGTACGCCCGCCGATTGTATTAAGCTGGGATTGGAAGCACTGATGCCGGAACCGCCTGACCTGCTAATTTCAGGAATTAATTCCGGTCCAAATCTTGGTACCGACGTGCTTTATTCAGGTACGGTTTCTGCCGCTATTGAAGGTCTGATCAACGGCATCCCATCAATTGCAATTTCACTGACCAGCCATAGAAACCATGACTTCTATTATTCCGGAAAACTAGCCCAGGATATCGTAACGATTTTTAGTGAGGAGCTTTCACCGCGTACCCTCCTGAATATTAATATACCGCCAGGAACGCCAAAGGGCATAAAAATTACCAAGCTCGGCAACAGGCGTTACGTAAATATCTTTGACAAAAGGACCGATCCGCGGGGCAGGATATACTTCTGGATGGGCGGTGAGCCTTTTGATTTGGATGAAGATGATCCCGAAACGGATATTTGGGCTGTCAGGGAGGGATATATATCTATCACTCCCATTCACTATGACTTGACGGATTACGGTTATATGGAAAAACTTATTGATATCTCAAAAAAAATAGGTTTTTAATGCTTACAATATTTTTAACAAAATAGCCTCATATTTTTTAGAAAACAAGGAATTTATCCAACTGCCGTAGAAATAACTTTTTTAATATAGCACTTTTTTTTTGATTTACTTGAGGAGTTTATTTAAATAAACTTTTGAACTCTCAGGGGTTCTTATTTTTTGTTTTTTACCCTGATTAATTATAGTTACAATTTATAAACATGGAAATTTACTAAACTAATCACAATTCACAAAAGGAGGCAAGTATTTTGAAGAACTACCAGACCGGTCAAATACGCAACCTGGGGGTGGTAGCTCACGGTGGAGCCGGTAAAACCTCCCTGGTTGAGGCGATGCTTTTTAATACCGGGATCCTATCTCGTATAGGAAGAGTTGAAGATGGCACTACAGCATCGGATTACCACCCTGAAGAAGTGGCAAAACAAATTACTATTCATACCAGCCTGGTTCCTTGTGAGTGGAACGGTATCAAGATTAACCTGCTTGACACCCCTGGTTTTTCAGATTTTATTGGTGAAGTAAAGGGCGCCTTAAGGGTATCAGATTCTGTTATGTTTGTTGTCTCAGCTGTCGATGGCGTTGAGGTTCAGCATGAGGTTATCTGGGATATTGCGGATGGCTACAATCTGCCTAGAATTGTTTTCATTAATAAAATGGATCGTGAAAATGCAAATTTTGATAAAGTTCTAGGTGATCTTAAATCAAAATTTAACACAAACTTTGTACCGATCCAAATTCCGATCGGTTCTTTCAGCACCTTCAGCGGTATAGTGGATATCATCAGCGGCAAAGCTTATGAGGGCGCCGGTAAAGGGAAGGAAATTCCCATTCCTGCGGAATTAGCTGATGAGGTTACCCAATACAGGGAACAATTAATTGAAGCGGCGGCTGAGGGTGATGACGATCTGACCATGAAGTATCTCGAAGGTGAAGAATTAACACCTGATGAAATAAAGGAAGGGCTTGCAAAAAGCATCACCATGCGCAAAGTAGTTCCGGTTATGGCAGGATCGGCGACCAAGAACATAGGCGCTGCCCAGGTGATGGATGTTGCTGTAAATTACCTGCCTGCCCCGGAAGAAAACGAAGGCCCGATGTCTGCTCTGGTATTTAAAACCATAGCCGACCCATATGTGGGGAAAATGAACTTCCTGCGTGTATACAGCGGCACATTCAAGAGCGACACCACTGTACTTAACAGCAACAAGGAAAAAACCGAAAGAATTGGCAATGTCTTATTCGTCAGGGGCAAAAACACTGTCCAGACAAATGCTGTTGCGACCGGTGACCTGGCTGTAGTGGTAAAACTTCAGGACACAGGGACTTGCGACACCCTTTGTGATAAAGATAAGCCTGTTGTGCTGGAGGGCATTGATTTCCCAACACCAACCTTGACCGTAGCTATTGCGCCCAAGAGCAAGAATGATGAAGACAAGCTTGGCGATGCAATATCCAAGCTGCTGGAAGAAGACCCAACAATGAGGGTGGAAAAAAACATTGAAACCAAGCAGACACTGCTAACAGGCATGGGCGAGCTGCATATCAATATCATGATCGAAAAACTCAAAAGAAAATTCGGCGTTGATGTGGTAGTAGCCGATCCCAAGGTTCCATACAGAGAAACAATCAGAGCAAAGGTGGAAGTGGAAGGAAAGCATAAGAAACAGTCAGGCGGCAGGGGACAGTATGGACATGTGTGGATCCGCTTTGAGCCTAACCCGAATGCTGATTTCGAATTCGAAGAGGATATATTCGGTGGTTCGGTGCCCAGACAATACTTCCCGGCTGTTGAAAAAGGCCTGCGTGAAGCTCTCGTGGAAGGGGTGCTGGCCGGTTATCCAACCACCGGCATCAAGGCAACTCTTTATGATGGCTCCTACCATAACGTGGACTCCTCGGAGCTTGCTTTTAAAATAGCGGCATCCCTGGCCTTCAAAAAAGCTGTGCCCCTGGCCAAACCGATCATCCTTGAACCGATCATGATTGTAGAGTCAGTGGTTCCGGAAAACTTTATGGGGGACATAATAAGTGATTTCAATACCAAGCGCGGACGGGTGCTGGGCACAGAACAGGTTGGCAAACTCACAAAGATCAGGGCAACCGTGCCGCTATCCGAAACTTACCGTTATGCCATAGACTTGAAATCGATGACCCAGGGACGTGGTTCTTTTACGATGGAATTTAACAGCTACGAAGAAGTCCCTGCCCGCCAGGCTGATGAGATCATCAAAAAAGCAAAGGCTGAAGCAGAAGCTGAAAAATAAAAGAAATATGGGCAATATCCAGCTTTTCGCTCATGGAAAATATCGTTTTATGATAAAAGGGGTGAGATACTGTGGATATGGATCTGAGCTATTTTTTGGCAAACAAAAGCAAGGGCGCCGATTATATAAGCAGAGCGATGACAGACCTGTCTATAAATGTAACTGAGGACACAACAGTTCTTGAACTGTTTGGCGCTTTCAACGGCATATTCGCCAGGGCGATTGATATTCTGCTGGAAGAGATTGACCAGGGTAAAAATATTTTATAAGCATTTAGTATTTCCATAATGCATTATAAACGATCAAACATTATCTTGTAATTGCATATTATTTTAAAGCACTCTTTTTGAGTGCTTTTTTTAATAGCATAAATGGTAAATGTATACTGTATTATTCATACAATAGTCAAGAACAGTAAATGTATATTGTATTATTCTTATTAATATGCACATATAGCAAGTGTATATTGTATTATTCTTAAAAATAGGCGGAAATAGCATGTGTATAATGTATTATTCGTTTAAAATGGATGATTTTTTGATAAAATGCATTATAATAACGTTATGTAAAATTATTATAAGGGAGTAATGAAAATGGTATTATGCCGCACATCCCAAACTGGTTGCACCTTTTGCAAATATCATGAAAAGACAAAAGTCCCTTCAACATGCTCAGGATATCAGGAAGCAAAGGTATGTCTTTATTACCTGGAGCGTTTTGTATGGCCGGATCTTTGCGACGGTATGGATGAGGAATGCTCTGCAGGTTGTATATTTCAAAATAATTAATGTATTGATTAGTGTACCGTTAACTGCTGCATCAACCGGTAATGAATACAGCCCTGGATTTAGCGATCCGGGGCTGCTGTTTTTTTGGCAGCAGGATACGTATTTTAATACATAAAGGCGTAAAAAAAGAAAAACCCCGAAGGGCTTGATATTACTGGCAGGGGAGACAGGACTCGAACCTGCAACCAACGGTTTTGGAGACCGCTACTCTACCATTGAGCTACTCCCCTGTGTGTGAATCTTGTTACGATTTATATTATATAAAACACGGACGTTTTGAGTCAAGGGAAAACACTGCTACCGAAGGATTTTCTTGAATCAAAAACGAATATAAATAAGAGCAGAGTGCTTAAATATTTTACGGAGGTGAATTAGGTGCTTAAAATTGGTGTATTATTGGGCGGTCGATCGTCTGAGCGTGAGGTTTCTCTCAGAACAGGTGATGCTGTTTATAAAGCCTTGATAACCAAAGGTTACCCTGCGGTAAAAATAGATGTTGGATTCGATATCGCTGAAAGAATAAAAGCTGAGGGTGTAGAACTGGCATTCCTGGCCTTGCATGGAAAATACGGAGAGGATGGTACTATTCAGGGACTGCTGGAAATGCTGGACATTCCCTATACTGGTTCGGGTGTACTTGCCAGCGCCCTGGCTATGGATAAAATAGCGTCCAAGAAAATGATGCTTTATGAAGGTCTGCCCACGCCGCTTTTTAAAACTATAAGCAGATTTAAAGCTCACACTTTGGGCCTGGAGGCTGTCTCTGATATGGTGCTTAAAGATATGGGCCTGCCGTTGGTTGTTAAAGCACCTACGCAGGGATCGTCAATTGGCATAACTTTTGTAAGGCAAAAAGATGAACTGGTGAAAGCCCTGGAGCTGGCTTTTAAATATGACCCGACCGTACTTGTGGAACAGTTTATTGAAGGTGTTGAACTTACTGCAGCAGTGCTTGGCAACGACGATCCTGTAGCACTGCCATTGATCGAGATAATTTCGTCTACAGGGGTTTATGACTATGAAGCAAAATATACCGTTGGCATGAGTGATCACATTATACCGCCGCGCATTCCCAGAGAACAGCAAAACATAATAAAATACCTGGCCTTGCAGACATACAAGGCAATTGGGTGCAGAGGGCTGGCCCGAATCGATTTCATTTTGGATACAGCATGGAATCCATACGTCCTCGAGGTAAACACCTTGCCTGGCATGACCGCTACCAGCCTTTTCCCGGATGCTGCCAGAGCAGCCGGTATCGAATTTCCGGATCTCGCAGACCAGATCGTCAGGCTCGCAATAGAAGCCAGGGAGCATTAATTTTGAATACAAATATGAAAATAAGCAGATCGGAATTAGCGCGTTTGATAGATCATACACTGCTAAAACCGGATGCCACACCTGATGATATTATCAAGCTATGTAATGAGGCTAGAAAATATGGCTTTATCTCGGTTTGTGTAAACTCGTGTTATGTTAATGCCGCCTGCAGGGAACTATCTGGATCATCGGTGAGCGTCTGTTCTGTTGTGGGCTTCCCCTTAGGCGCCTGTGCTCCGGCTGCAAAAGCATTTGAGGCAGCAGAGGCTGTGCGGTGCGGCGCTGTCGAGCTGGATATCGTGATCAACATCGGTTTTCTCAAGGGTGGTTTACCAGAACTGGTGAAATCCGATCTGGAACAAGCGATTTTATGTGCCAGGAATGAGAATCCGGCAACAGTAATAAAAATAATTCTTGAAACTTGCTTATTAACAAAAGGAGAGAAAATAATAGCCGGTACTCTGGCCATAGACCTAGGCGCGAATTTCATAAAAACATCCACAGGATTCGGCAAAGGCGGAGCCAATGTTAATGATGTAGCTCTCCTGAAACAGATCGCTGGAAACAATGCCGGTGTGAAGGCATCAGGCGGCATCAGAGATCTCTCAGCTGCAATAGCTATGATTAATGCCGGAGCATCACGTATCGGAACCAGTTCCGGGCCCGCCATAATAGAAGAATTAAGTGAATGATCGGGTCCCTGAACAGCATTTGAAGCCAGGAATTTTATACAGTAATCATTTCGCAGAATCTCTTATTTTGCAGCTGAGCAGGAATTAAGTTCAAGCACAGCGAAATATTCTGATAGCTAATCAAAAAACAACAAGGAGTGAAGATTTTGAAAATACGCTGTATGCTGTGCGGCATGCCTATTGAAGATGAGCTTGGTATAAGCGCAGATCCCAGGGATAATGACTACGAAGATGAAGATGATCTGCCGGTAAAGAAACCTTTGACAGTATGTCTAAGGTGCCAGGCAAAACTTAAGCATGAGGCAGATGGCTCCCAAAAAGTACCCAAACCTATGTAATGTATTGATACGTTCAGGAGGTAAATTATTTGCAGTTTAATCTTCGCAAGTTAATAAATATCACTTTAATGGTAATCGCTGTTGTTATAGTCGTTCTTGCTGTTTCAGGAGCAAAGCTTTATACAGATTGGCTTTGGTTCCAATCACTGAGCTACCAGAGTGTATTTACGACTATAATAATATCTGGAATTGGCCTCCGGTTAGCTGTCGGCGTGGCCTTGTTTATATTTTTGTTTGCAAACTTGTTCTTTACGCGCGGCCCGCTGCTCAAGGCTGCCCAGAAAGCAACGATATCGAAAGAAGATGATCTGCTAACAATCCAAAGTTCTCCTTTGAGTCAATTTATTACACCCCGTTTTTTGCTTATTATATTTGCTGCCATAAGCATCATAATGGCTGTGTTTTTCAACCTTTCTGTAGCCAAGGACTGGATTATTCTCCAGCAGTTTTTGCACCCCTCAGCCTTTGGAATCAGCGACCCGCTTTTCCAAAAAGACATCGGATTCTATGTTTTCCAGCTCCCTTTTTATATCTTTCTGTACAACGTGGCCAGCATGATTGTTGTAGTTACTGCGTTCTGGGTAGCAATTGTGTACCTGGCTGTTAACTTTGCGCAGGGAATGCCTGGCAAACCCCTGGAAAACATGTCAGCACGCTACCACCTCTCCTTCCTGGCTGCAATTTTCTTTATTATTAAAGCAGTGGGATACCAGCTGGAACAATACGCGCTTCTTTTTGCACACCATGGCGCTGTATGGGGGCCAGGCTATACAACCACACATGCTACTCTCTTAGCGTACAAAATCCTGGTAATTATCGCCCTGGTTTGTGCCCTGGTTATTTTAGTCAACCTTTACCTGCGTAAATTCAGGTTGATAGTATACAGTATTGGCGTCTTGCTGGTTGCCTCCATAGTGCTTGGCGGACTATACCCGGCTTTTGTCCAAAAATTTGTAGTAACGCCAAATGAAGCGGCCATGGAGAAACCGTATCTGGAAAAAAACATCCAATATACCAGAATGGCATACAACCTGAATAAAATAGAAAAAAAGAGTTTCCCGGCCGGCAGAATATTAACAGCTGAGGATATACAGGCAAACCAGGATACGATCCAAAACATCCGCCTTTGGGATTGGGAACCGCTGAAGCAGACTTACGGCCAGATCCAGGAAATGAGGCTGTATTATGAATTTACTGATATCGACATAGACCGCTACACAATTAACGGGCGTTACCGCCAGGTTATGCTTGCCGCCAGGGAATTAAACCAGGAGCACCTTCCTGCCCAAGCCAAAACCTGGGTTAACCAGCGGTTGTCATTTACTCATGGTTATGGAATTGCTATGAGCCCGGTTAATGAGATGACCACGGAGGGCATGCCCACATTTTTTCTGAAAGATATTCCGCCTGTAGGTTCTACGAACTTACAAGTAGATCGTCCTGAGATTTATTATGGAGAGCGGACTGACCAGTACGTAATTGTAAATACAAAATCCCAGGAGTTCGACTTTCCCCAGGGGGATGAAAACGTTTTCTCCACCTATGACGGAGAAAGCGGCGTTAAAATGTACAGCTTCCTGCACAGAGCACTGTTTGCGCTGGCCCTGGGTGATTACAAGCTAATCCTATCGAGTGAAATTGACAACAACAGCAGGGTCTTATATTACCGCAACATCAAGCAGAGAGTACCAAAAATTGCTCCATTTTTACAGTTTGATAACGATCCTTATATCGTATTGAGCGATGGTAAGCTTTACTGGATGTGGGACGCATATACACTAACAAATAAATACCCATATTCAGAACCATTCGATAAAGTGAATAACTATATTCGAAATTCGGTTAAAGTAGTGGTTGACGCCTATAGCGGCCAGACAGATTTCTATATCAGCGATGAAAGCGATCCTCTGATTCAGACCTACAGCAAAATATTCCCTGGTATGTTTAAAAACCTGGAAGATATGCCTGAAGGTTTAAAGAAACATGTCCGCTACCCTGAAGACTTTTTTAGAACACAGGCAGAGATGTACGCTGTTTACCATATGGAAGACCCGCAGGTGTTTTATAACAGGGAAGACAAGTGGAACATTGCCACGGAACAATTGATAGGTATGGAAGAGCAAGCCCTTGAACCGTATTACAATATTATCGAACTGCCTGGAACAAATGAGCCCGAGTTCATCTTAATGCTGCCTTTCACTCCGCAAAATAAAAAGAACATGATCGCCTGGTTGGCTGCCAGTTCAGACGGGGAAGAATACGGTAAACTTCTGTCATATAACTTTCCCAAGCAGGAGCTAGTGTACGGGCCGATGCAGATTGAAGCACGCCTTAACCAGGATACCACAATATCACAGCAGCTCTCACTCTGGAATCAGCGCGGATCAAGCGTTATCAGGGGCAACCTGTTAGTAATACCGGTCAAGGACGCTTTGATTTACGTCGCGCCTATCTATCTGAAAGCTGAGCAGAGCACGATGCCTGAGCTGCGCCGGGTTATAGTGGCACATGGTGATATGGTGGTAATGGAACCGACACTGGATATAGCTCTTCAGAAAATATTCGGTGAAGGCGCCGGGCAGAAACCAATGATACAACAGACTGTACCGGGTGTGCAGGTTCCTATTGCCAGCATCTCTGAGCTGGCTAAAAATGCCAGCCAACTCTACGACGATGCGCAAAACAAGCTCAAGAGCGGTGACTGGGCTGGATATGGGGAATCCTTGAATAAACTAAAACAGACCCTGTCTGAACTTGTAGAAAAGACAGGAGAATAGCTGAAAAAATAAATTGAGCATATTAACGCCGGCATTCCAGCACGACTAACATCACTGAAAAGCCGTATGAGAAGATGTCGGCCCTGGCGCCGACATCTTTTATTAACGAGGGTCCATTAAAATGAAAGGCAGGTATTTTTATGGTTTCAAATAAAAAAATAAGACGTATTGGCGTGCTCACCGGCGGCGGTGACTGCCCGGGCTTAAACGCAGTTATACGCGCTGTAGTTAAAACAGCTATCGGGAGCTACAGGCTGTCAGTTGTAGGTTTTGAAAACGGTTTTGGAGGTTTGATCCAAAACCGGGCTTGTGACTTAACTGTAAGGGATGTAGTGGGCATTTTGCCCCGCGGCGGCACCATCCTGGGCACCACAAACCGGGATAATCCCTTTAAATACCAGATGGTGGTAAATGGCGAAAAATTATTCAGAGATGTGTCAGACCGGGTCATTGAAAATATTAATATACAAGAAATAGACGCACTGATCATAATAGGAGGGGACGGCAGCCTTAGCATAGGCAATGACCTATATGAAAAAAAAGGTCTGCCGGTTGTTGGTGTACCTAAGACCATAGATAACGACCTGTCAGCCACTGATCAAACATTTGGCTTTGATACTGCCCTAACTACCGCAACAGAAGCCTTGGACAAACTGCATACGACCGCAGAATCTCATCACAGGGTGATGGTGCTTGAGGTTATGGGCCGTTATGCAGGATGGATAGCCCTAGAAGCCGGTATTGCAGGGGGTGCTGATGTTATTCTCATCCCAGAAATCCCCTATTCGATTAATAATGTTTATGAGAAAATATACCAGAGGCAGGAACATGGAAAATCCTTCAGTATTGTGGTCGTGGCAGAGGGGGCTAAACCACTCGGCGGAGAAATGGTAGTCAAGAGAATGGTGGCGGAAAGCTTCGATCCGATCCGCTTGGGCGGCATAGGCAATGTAGTCGCCAAGCAGATTGAGGATGAAACTGGTATGGAGTCTCGCGTTACAGTTCTGGGGCACTTGCAAAGAGGCGGATCGCCAACTGCTTTTGACCGGATCCTGGCAACGCGCTATGGCGCCGGGGCTGTTAACCTGGTAATGGCAGGTAAGTTTGGTGAAATGGTATGCCTGCGCACACCTAATATTGAATCCGTAAAACTTGCGGAGGCAGTAGGAGAAATACGCCACGTGCCAGTTGATGGTGATATGGTCCGTACAGCCAGGCAGATTGGCATAAGCTTCGGTGATAAATAAAACTAACAGCCCTTAGAAATTTATAAAACTGTGCTGAACCATTAGAGGGTACAAAGCTATTTATTAGTATCCTTGCCGCTCAGGATGACATAACGCGCCAGATGACATCACTTGGTGCCTAAGATCAGTATAGATGGGTGATATGAAAATGGTTAAAAATATATGCGATAAAAAAACGCTTTGGGAAAAAACAGTGGATTTTCATGGACATGAGTGCCCAGGGCTGGCAATTGGCTTCCGGGCAGCTGAGCTGGCGCTGGATGCATTGGGATGCGATCGATCTATAGATGAGGAACTGGTTGCTGTTGTTGAGAATAATGCCTGCGGCGTCGATGCGCTGCAGGTGCTCACAGGCTGTACCTTTGGTAAGGGAAACCTGTACTTCATGGATCTTGGCAAGACTGTATACACGATAGCCAGGCGCAAAGACAGCAAAGCAGTCAGGGTGGCCGTGAGATATGGTTCAACGTTTGATCCGGAATTTAAAGCCATTAAAGAACGCGCTTCTTCTGCCACCGCCACTGTGCAGGATAGGGTTAATTACCAGGAAGCTCTTAAAATAAGAATCAACGGTATTCTGAGCGCGGGACCTGAAGTGTTTGACATCAAAAAAATAAAATTTGATCTTCCTCATACAGCATCGATATATCAAACCCTGCAGTGCAGCGAATGCGGTGAGGGGGTAATGGAACCCAGAGCCAGGGTTAAAGACGGCAGGGTAGTATGCATGCCCTGTGAGGGAGAAAGAGGCAGATGATACCTTTAGATATTCCAGGCAGGGGAAAGCTGGCTCTAAAAAATATTGTTCTTGATTTCAACGGCACTATTGCCCTTGATGGAGTGCTTATACCCGGCGTGCAGAATAAGTTAAATGCCATATCAGAAATCCTTGATGTATATATTATCACAGCAGACACTTTCGGAACTGTTACATCATCTTGTTCTTCTATCAATTGCAAATTAGCTGTGCTTAAAGAAAAGATTGGTTCATTTGAAAAACTAAAGTTTATAGAAAGCCTTGGGCCACAGGAAACAGCGGCGATCGGCAACGGCAATAACGATGTGCTGATGCTTGAAAAAGCGATTTTGGGGATATTTGTGGCAGGCCCGGAGGGGAGTTCTGCAAAAGCACTGATGGCTGCGGATGTGGTTGTAAAAGACATTATAACCGGATTGGATCTATTTCTGAATCCTAAAAGGCTGGTTGCCACTCTCAGGGAATAATGAGATGTTTATCAAAATTAGTGTTTTTATAAATAAGACCGCAGAAGCCGGCGCTGGAGGATATTAATTGAAAATAGGAATTTTTACAGACAGTTATTTGCCTTATACAAGCGGTGTTGTCAGATCCATCCAAACATTTACTGAAGAACTTACAAGAATGGGGCATGCTGTTTATATTTTCGCCCCAAAATACAAAAATTACGATCAGGAAACCAGGGTATTTCGCTTCGCATCCATACCGTCTCCAACCAATCGTGATTTTACCCTGGCTTTGCCGTTTTCACTCAAATTCAGACCTACTATCAAGCAGCTTGATCTTGACCTGATCCATGTACATTCCCCCTTTTTATTAGGGCGCCTGGGAGCAAGGTATGCCAGGAAAATGGGTGTGCCGCTGGTGTTCACTTACCATACCATGATTGAACAATACGTACACTATGTCCCATTTACGCAGTCAACCTCAAAAGACATTGCCCATCTTGCGCAGTCAGTTTCAAAAGATCTTGCTCAAAAGTTAAGCCGTAATTTTTGTAATCTGTGTGACATGGTAACAGTGCCAACCGGTGTCATAGCTGGTTACCTGCATGAAATAGGTGTGAAGACACCTATAAAAATAGTCCCTTCAGGCATAAATACTGCTGAATATAAAAAAGGGCACAACAAATGGCTGCAGCAAAAGTTCAATGTTCCACCGGATAGTAAGGTTTTGCTCTTTGTAGGCAGATTGGGACAGGAAAAAAACATTCCCTTTCTGCTTGAAAGTTTTAAACTTATAAAAAGCGAAATAGACGAATCAATCCTTGTCATAGTAGGAAGAGGCCCTGAAGAGGAAGAACTTAAAAAAATGACCGCTGAACTGGTCTTAAAAGACAGTGTCATCTTTACAGGAAATCTGGCGCCAGCTGACGTGATCAATTGTTATGCCGGCTCTCATTTGTTTGTTTTTCCTTCTGTGACTGAGACACAGGGGCTCGTTATTATCGAGGCGAAAGCTGCCGGTCTGCCTGTTGTGGCGGTGAGCGCGTATGGCGCAAAAGAAATGGTTGAAGATGGAGATGACGGTTATCTCACGGATCTAAGCCCGGAACATTTTGCAGACAAGACCATTTATTTACTGCAAAACGAATCCCTGAGAATGGATATGAGTAAAAATGCCGCAAGGAATGCTGAACGGTTTAGTGCTGAAAATTGCACAGCTTTGTTATTGAACTGCTACCTGAGCTTAAAGGAAGGCCAATAAACTGCACTAATAATTTCATAAAACATATTCAATTTTGCTCAAAAAACCGGCTAAAAATGCCGGTTTTTAAATTTGACATATTTTCGAAAAAGCTATAATATTAATGTTACTAAATAAGAATATTATTAACTGGAGGCACCTTGAAGCAATTAGAAATAATCCAGCATATAAAAGAAAAAGGGTTTAAAATCACACCGCAGCGAAGGGCGATTATTGATGCCTTGCTACTCGCAGACAGGCCTCCAACAGCCAAGGAGGTATTGGATACAGTCCGGCACAATTTCCCGGATGTTGGTCTTGATACTGTTTACCGCAACTTAAATCTCCTTTCTGATATAGGCTGTGTAATCCAAATCAACTTAAAGAACAGCGAAACAAGCAGGTTTGAAATACTGCAGCAGCATCACCACCATTTAATCTGCCTTGGCTGTGGCGAGGCTGTATGCCTGGGAAAATGCATGATGGATAAGCATATGGATTATTTAAGAGATAAGGGGTACAAAATTGTCAGCCACGCTTTTGAAATATATGGATACTGCCCAGAGTGCTGCAGTATTGTCTGACCAAATATCTTAGCAGGAGAATATAATATAAATGAACAAAATGGCAAGCCATTATTTAGTCAAATTACTGCTGCTGGTTTTTTGTCTCTCTATTCTGAGCGCCTGCAGCAGTCAAACCGGTAAAAATAATGGACAGTTAAATACTGATAACTCAATTATCATAGATACAACCTTTTTCCCAATATATATTGAGGCTATGAATATCACGAAGGATATACCTGGTGTGAAACTGGTAAATATTACACCACCAGCTACTGGTTGTCTGCATGATTACCAGTTGACTCCGGATGATTTAAAAAACATGAGTGAAGCTGACATATTAATAATTAACGGGGCTGGTATGGAGTCTTTTACAGACAAGATCAGCAGCCAGCTGCCAGATCTGCAGATCGTTGATGCAAGCAGGGGAATAGCACTGATAAAAAGCGGAGAGAATGATTACAACCCTCATGTATGGGTCAGCATTACTAACTCAATCCAGCAGGTGAAGAATATCGGGGAGCAGCTTGCCGTGCTTGACCCGGACCATGCTGCGCAGTATATATCCAATACTGAAGTTTACAGTGCAAAACTGGAGGATCTTCGCATGAAGATGCACCAGGCCGTTGACAATGCCGACAGCAGGGAGATCGTAACTTTCCACGAGGCGTTTCCTTATTTTGCGCAGGAGTTTAATTTGCACATAACCGCTGTTATCGAACGCGAGCCAGGATCAGAGCCCAGCGCGGCTGAATTGGCCGAGACCATCAAAATCATTGAGGACAGCGGCACCAGGATTCTTTTTACTGAGCCGCAATACCCGGCAAAATCTGCTGAAACAATTGCCCGGGAAACCGGTACAAGAGTTTATGTTTTAGATCCTGCTGTTACAGGGACACCGGAAGCTGACGCTTATTTAAAAATTATGGAGAATAACATGAAGACATTACAAGAGGCGTTAAACCAAAATGAGTAACATAACATTTAAGAAAACACAATCCAAGGCCTGCGGCCTTTGCTGTACCAGGCTGGAATCTTTCGGGGTTACCATAGGTAAAACTGAAATCCTCAGGGATGTCAATCTCCATATCCACTGCGGAGAGCTGACAGCATTGGTTGGTCCGAATGGGGCAGGCAAAACAACACTGCTGAAGGCAATATTGGGCGAGGTGCACCATACCGGCACTTTGAAGTTTCTGGACACAAAAGATTGCCATACCAGGAAACCGATGGTGGGCTATGTCCCGCAAAAACTCGAATATGATCCTGGTGCACCGATCAGTGTCCTGGATCTTTTTTCAGCAGGAACATCACCCCGGCCAGCCTTTTGGGGGCATTCACGACGGCAGCGCGATCATGCCGCTGCCAGTTTGTCAGTAACCAAAGCCGACCATCTGTTAGACAGGCGCCTGGGAGATTTATCAGGCGGTGAACTGCAAAGGGTGCTGCTGGCTCAGGCGCTTGAGCCCTGTCCGGATCTGCTGCTTATGGATGAACCGGTATCAGGTGTTGATCCTCATGGCAGGGAACTATTTTATAATATGGTTTCCAACCTGCGCCAGCATTATGACCTGTCGATTATATTAGTATCACATGACCTGTCGCTGGTATCAAGGCACGCTGACAGGGTAGTATTTCTGGACCATACTGTGCTGTGTGAAGGAACTCCCGAAGATGTTTTCACAAATGAAAATATACTCAGGACCTACGGCTCTATTTACAAGGAAAGCCTTGGTAAATATCAGATAGCTGCTGGTGATCGTGACAGTGAAGGGGTAAGCGCCTGATGGAAACCTTATATGTTTTAATTGACCGTCTCTTGCCTTTCGCCTGGGCGCACCATGATTTCATGAAAAATGCCCTGATGGCTGTCCTGCTGGTAGGACCAATGTTTGCCATCATGGGCACGATGATTGTTAACAATAAAATGGCTTTTTACTCTGACACGATCGGGCATTCAGCCCTGACCGGCATTGCTATCGGGATTCTCATGGGTTTTCAGGATCCCTTGTGGGTCATGGTTGTTTTTTCATTATTTCTGGCAATAGCCATATCCATGCTGAAATATTATTCAACAGCTTCAACAGATACTGTTATCGGTGCAGTTTCAGCTACAATGGTGGCACTGGGTATTGTCATACTTTCACGGGGTGGCGGTTTTGCCAAATTCTCCAGGTACCTGATCGGTGATATACTAAGCATTACCCCCAAAGAAATGTATCTGCTGGTGGCAGCCTTTATCATCATCCTGCTGCTATGGGGAACAGTGTTTAACAAACTGTTGCTGGTCAGTATTAACCAGACACTCGCCCGCAGCAGGGGCATTAATGTTCGTGTCGTGGAAACACTGTTTTGTATCGTCACTGCGGTTATTGTGACGATATCAATTCAATGGGTGGGCATTTTAATAATTAATTCATTCCTGATCCTGCCAGCCGCGGCCGCCCGTAATATTACCAGGAATATGAAACAGTACCATGTGGTTTCGGTTGTAATCTCAATAATATCAGGCATTGCGGGGCTTTTACTTTCATACTACTGGGCGACAGCTACCGGTGCGACGATTGTCCTGATCGCCGCGGCATTTTACCTGATCTCCCTGCTGCTGAAACCAAGGTTTGCATAATACAGCCTTTTTATCTAGTTTAAATCAGTCACGGTGGAAGAACCGTTTAAACCGGTTACAATCAGATATTCTTTTCCAGTCGCAGTATCCTTAATTACAGTATAGCCGCCGATGTTATTTGTTTCCCCCTCTTCCTGAATGATCTGAAACCTTTTATTTGTGTTTTCCGCTGCCTGAGAAGTGTCTTCTACCAGCGGACGGGTTTGGGTCAGCGGGGCACAACCCTGGATAAAAACAACTGTCAAAACAGCGATAAGCATGGATAGTTTTTTCATCATTTTTCAAACCCTTCTTTTAAGATACCACGATAATAATCCTGTTATTATTTTCACAATAAGTCTATTTAAGCAGCCGCTTTAACACTTTACCGCTCGCGCCTCTAGGCAGTTCGTTTACTATTTCATATTCTTCCGGAACTTTATATATCGAAAGCCGGCTCCTCAAGCAGCGAGATAGTTCATTCTTTTCCGGTTCGCAACCTTCTGCCGGAATTATAAAAGCCTTTATTACCTCACCCTTGACTGGATGGGGGATACCGATGACAGCAGCCTCCGTTACTGACGGGTGCGCTTCCAGCGCTTTTTCGATCTCGCCGGGATATACATTGAAACCGGATGTAATGATTAACTCTTTCTTTCGCCCCACGATATAAATATACCCATCGTTATCAAGATAAGCCAGGTCTCCGGTATACAGCCAGTCTTTTTTAAGAGCCGATCTGTTTTCTTCTTCCCGCCTGTAATATCCTTTCATAACGTTAGGCCCTTTGACGATCAGCTCGCCCACCTCGCCTGGTGGGAGTTCTTTTTCTTCAATATCTATTATCTTGACCTCAACTCCGGTCAGGGGCAAACCTACCGACTTTATTTTGCGAAGCCCTTTGAGCGGATTCAAACTCACAACAGGTGAGGCTTCTGAAAGTCCGTACCCTTCAATCACAGGAAAATTAAAGTTTTTCTCAAAGGCCAGCATGTGTTCCTCGGAGATCGAATCCCCGCCAGAAATTGCATATTTCAAGCTGGGAAAGACTGCCTGGCGGCGCAGCTTGAGCAGCACCGCGAACATACTCGGTACCCCGCAAAAGACGGTTATGCCTTTTGTTGAAAGTACTTGCAGCACCTCTTTGGGCCTGAAACCATCGAGTATGGTTATCGAACAGCCAACGTACAGCGGCAGCAGAACGCATGTAGCCCAGCCAAAACTATGAAACATGGGCAGTACCGCTAAAAAATTATCTTCACGATTAAAGTCAGAAACGTCATCCATTGATTTTACATTGCTAATCAGATTGTTATGCGTCAGCATCGCTGCCTTAGGGTGTCCCATGGTACCAGAAGTATAAAGAAAGGTGCAGACCGCTTCCGGATCAACTGCCGGGAAATTATGCAAACGGGCATCTGATATATCCTGGCGGCATTTATCGCTCAGAACAAGCGTTAAAGCAGACAGGTCCGGCAGCTGCGAAAATGCCTTGCCGATTGCCTCATTTGTTATTATAAAACGCGCGCCTGAGTCACCCAGCATGAAAGCCAATTCCAATGGTTTCTGCAGCAGGTTTAAAGGTACGGCAACCCCTCCGGCGCGGATAATACCAAAATAGAAATATATAAACTCAGGGCAGTTGGGCAGCGCAATCGCTGCTCTGTCTCCTGGCAGAAGCCCTTGCTGTACCAGATAGCCAGCTGTATTCTCTATGTTTTGTTCCAGTTCCTCATAGCTTATATCTTGTTCATTGAAAAATAATGCCTTGCGCTTCATATCCTGATCGTTATCTTTGTGAATATCGGATACATTCATTATTATGAGACCTCCAGGTTAATTCAAGTTGGCATTATTTTCGACAGGCAAAGCATCATTTCCTTTGAACAATTATCAATCAATGCAAAAGAGCTGTCAAAAGGCATATTTGACCAACAAAGGTCCGATAGTTATAATGAAATTGGCAATCGCACTTTCAGCAGAAGTATTGTGGTTGATAAATAGTGATTAACGGGAGGGTTCGGTTTGGACAGGATTAAATCAGCATATGAAATGGCCATGGAGCGTTTTAAAGGGAGGAAGGAAGTGCCGCCGGAAGAAATTGAAAAAATGGAGTACACCCCCATTGGTAAAGCTCTGGCTGCCAAGTTCCTATGGGAAAAAGAATTTGATTTATTACGGGAGATCAACAAACATTCAGATAAATTTAAAGGCCATATTTTAGCAGGGGCACAGGAAGCCTTTTTAAGCAATATCCAGATGCCGGTTGACAAGAAAACCATGGAAACAACAAATAAAGCCTTAAAAGGCATGTTTATCATCAAAACCAATAAGGACGCGCTTAAGGAAATATCCGGACAGATGGAGCACCTTTTTAATTATTATGAAAAAACAATTGAGCAGGCTTTTGACCAGTTCAAGGATAATTTTTCTGCAAGAATGTCAGCTTCGATGAATTCGATTGAACAGAAAGTTGGCGGTAAAATTAAAATTGATCCCGAGAAACATCCTGGTTTCCGCGAGGAGTGGATGAGGGCCGTGAGTAGTTTAAATGACCAATATAACAGCTTATTGGCTGAGCAAAAAGAGAAAATGAAGAAAATTAAATAATATAATACCCTGCGCAATAACATTCGCCAGGCAGAAAGGGGTTACAATTGGACTATACTTTAGTAAGCAATCTTATTGTATTTGATGTTGATGAAATAATGGAAATGCTTGAAGAGTACATTGAAGAATACCTGCTGCTGGAGCACTATTTTGAAGACCAACTGGTTGAATCAAGCATCATTTACGTAGAAGATATTGAGATAGAATATGACCCGGGCGAATCAGGCAAATATCTGAAAGAGGATTTTATCAAGAATGAAACTGTTGACGAGGAGTTTTCAAGTTTTTTAAGAAACACCTTTGCCACAAGCCTTTTTTTAAATGACTCGCAAATTGAAATCGAAATACAAAATGGGCGCATTGTATGCCTCCTGGGCAATAGGGGAGAATTAATCCTGCGGACCGGACTGGACAGCTTTGTCTTTTCGCCGCTGTTTAAGTTGTACATTAAGCCCGAACAGGCACAGGTGCTATTAGACGCAGTTATCTCCGCTTACAGGAAGAACTACGAGAACTTGTCTGATGATAAATCAAATATTGAATCGTATACCATGTTTTCAGGAGTCTGCCTGATGGCTATGGCTAAAATAAATGATCTGCCTACTAATAATTATGAACTCAACCTCTCGCATGATGAGATGCTCCTTTTTGGCCTGGCCTTGAATCTTGCGGGTGAAAACGGAGATAAAGACACCCAAACTGTAACCAGGTCAATCATGGAACAGATTAAGAATTACTTTCCTGAAATAGAACATATCTCCCCTGAAAGCTTTGAATCCACTCCCCGAATGGGCAAAATCCTGGACTTTAAAAAACCGGACAACTACAAGTAGAAGGTGGTCAGCATAACAAGCAGCTTTATCAGGAAGAGAGACATTCTGATATCAGAAGATATAAATCAGGTAAACAGGAATATTACCTTTGAAATTAGAGCTGGTGAAGTTACGCTGGCGGCGGCTAAAATCAGCACTGCGGGAGATGTGTGGGTTTTTACCGGAATATTTGTTTCAGACGAGCACAGAGCTAATGGTTACGGATCAGACTTACTGGCAAAACTTATACAGTACCTTGACTTAAATAATATGGACTTATTCGCGTATATCTATTCTTATGGCAGCCTCAGTGAAAGACATCTTGATGCATGGTACAGGCGTTACGGTTTTGTAGATGCCGGAGAGGCAGGGTACCAGTTAGCCAGGTATGCACGCTGCCGGTATAATAATGACTGATGTTTTCAGAAAAGAGGGGATTAGATGAAATCGCTTGTACTGGCGGAAAAGCCCAGCGTGGCCAGGGAAATTGCCAGGGTTTTGAAATGCGGCATGAAAAACAAGGGTTATTTCGAGGGTCCCCAATTTGTAGTAACATGGTCACTTGGCCACCTGGTTACTCTCGCCGAACCAGACGATTACGATAAGAAGTACAAGGAGTGGCGCCTGGAAGATCTGCCGATGCTGCCTGCCAATATGAAACTGAAAGTGATCAAACAGACTTCTCACCAGTTCCAGGTTGTCAGGAATTTAATGAAACGGAACGATCTGGGTGAGCTTGTGATTGCCACTGATGCCGGGCGGGAAGGTGAACTGGTAGCCCGCTGGATTATGGTCCTCGCAAACTGGAAAAAGCCATTTAAGCGCCTGTGGATCTCATCACAAACAGACGATGCCATCCGTGATGGTTTTGCTAATTTGAAGGCCGGCGCCTCATATAACAACCTTTATGACGCTGCTGTATGCCGGGCAGAGGCTGACTGGCTGATCGGATTAAACGTAACCAGGGCTTTAACCTGTAAGTTCAACGCTCAGCTAAACGCAGGCCGGGTACAAACGCCGACCCTGGCTATGATTGTCAACCGGGAAAGTGAAATAAAGCAATTTGTGCCGGTGGATTTCTGGACGATCCGGGCTGATTTTGGGGACTACTTTGGTGACTGGCGCAGCAAATCCGGCAACAGCCGCATCTTTGATCACGTTCAGGCGGAGGAAATAGCCGCCAAAATTAAAGGACATCCTGGAATTATTAAAGAAATTCGTACTGAGGGCAAGAGTGAGGGAGCACCCCTGGCTTATGATCTGACTGAACTGCAGAGGGATGCTAATAAACGTTATGGTTACTCAGCTCAAAAAACCCTTTCCATCCTGCAGGATCTATATGAGCAGCACAAGCTGGTCACTTACCCCAGAACCGACTCGCGTTACATCACCTCTGATATTGTGCCTACACTTACAGCGAGGCTGAAGAGCATTTCTGCAGCTCCTTATGCCGAGCTGGTAAAACCTCTGCTGCAGAAACCGCTGACCCCGACCAAACGTTTTGTTGACAACAACAAAGTAACTGACCATCATGCCCTCATTCCAACGGAACAACCACTGCGGCTGGCGACATTAAAAGAAGAGGAAAGAAAACTGTATGACTTGATTGTCAGGCGGTTTATTGCTGTTTTATATCCACCTTATCGTTACGACCAGACCACACTGGTTACTGTAATCAACGGCGAGAACTTTCATTCCCAGGGCAAGGTGGTCAAAGATAAGGGCTGGCGGGCTGTAACTTCTAAAGCTGCTGAAAAAGATGACGCTGATGACAAAGCACTGCCTGAACAGACTTTGACTATGCAAAGCAAAGGTGATATGAAACAGCTAAAAACCTGTAAAATAAACAAATCAAAAACCAAGCCACCCGCCCGCTATAATGAAGCCACGCTGCTGACAGCGATGGAAAGCCCGGGCAAGTTTATTGAAGACGAGGAGCTGCGTGAAACCATGAAAGGGAGCGGGTTGGGAACCCCGGCCACAAGGGCTGAGATCATAGAAAAGCTGATTAATACCAGTTATATCGAACGCCAGGGTAAAGAGCTGGTCCCAACATCAAAGGGCGTTCAACTGGTCAGCCTGGTTTCACCGGCTTTAAAAACTCCGGAGTTAACAGCCCAGTGGGAACAAAAGCTATCCAATATTGCCAGGGGCAAGGGCAGCAAAACAGAATTCATGACCGGTATCCGCAAGAACACCATGGAATTGGTAAAAAGTGTAATTGCAGACACAACAGTTTATAGAGCTGACAATATAACCAGGACCAAGTGTCCAGTCTGCGGCAAATTCATGCTGCTGGTGAATGGGAAAAGAGGTAAAATGCTGACCTGCCAGGACAGGACATGCGGACACAGACAGCCGGAAAAACAGAATGATTTCGGTTTTAATAGTTCCAGAGGTGAAAGCAGGGTCAATCAAAAACTGATCGCCCAATACAGCCAGCCAAGCTCAATAGGCAGCAGCCTGGGAGAGCTGCTAAAGGCAGCTATGGAAAAAGAAAGTACCGGTAAAGATAAAGAATAAAGCGGAAAATGCCGATTAATATATGTGTAAGTACAATAATTAAGCCCCATGGTATAAATTATGGGGCTTTTTTATTCCGAGAAATATTGAAACAAGGGAGGTAATATAATAGCGGATGTCGAAAAATTTAATAAAAGGTATTTAAAATTCAGTATATCACAATGACTCAGGAAACAAGGGAGAATCGATTTTGAAAAAAAGAAACTACTTATTGTTTGCTGTAGCTTTTGCGCTAATGTTTGCAATTCAGGCACCAGACGTATCTGCAGAACAATTGCTGCTGAAGGAGGGCATGTCCGGACAGGCTGTATTGGAAATGCAGACACAACTACAGTCGCTCGGGTATGTTGCTCCCGGTGAACCGGATGGTGTTTTCGGCCCTGCGACATTTTCTGCTGTTATGCGTTTCCAGTCTGACCACAATATTGACGCTGACGGCGTCGCCGGCCCCGCTACAATGTCCGCCATGGGCAGTGTGGTTTCGAGGGGAAATGATCCAGTTGTGGAAAATGCACAACCTGGAGTGCTTAAAAAAGGCATGTCCGGTGAAAATGTGCTTATACTGCAGGCTAAACTGAAATCGCTCGGCTATTATAACTCAAGCCTGGATGGTAATTTTGGAACGGGCACCCTGCTTGCCGTGATAGATTTCCAGAGCACTAATGGACTCACAGCCGATGGTGTTGTTGGCCCGGCAACAATTTATGCCCTGCAGTATGCGCCTGCAGCCGCCAGCAGAGGCGCCGGCGGTGACCGCAAATCACAGATGATCGCCTCTTACGCCGAACAATTCCTCGGCACACCCTATGTCTACGGCGGCCGCTCTCCTGAAGGATTTGACTGTTCAGGATTTGCCAGTTATGTTTACGGCCATTTCGGCATAGAAATCCCGCGCACGGCTGACGATCAGTATTATTCCGGGGCCAGCGTATCCGAACCGATACCCGGCGACCTGGTATTTTTCACTACCTACATGGAGGGCCCGTCGCACACCGGTATATATATCGGCGATAACTGTTTTATCCACAGCAGTTCATCTGGTGGACAGGTAATAATTACATCCCTTTCAGAAAATTATTACAGCGCAAGATATTTGGGTGCCCGCAGGTTTGCAAACTAACAGTCAGGATTTTTACATATAACAAAATAGCCAGGAAGCCCCGGGTGGTAATTTCCCGGGGCTTCCTTTTTTGCTTAGCAACCTGGCCTTCCGGGACCCTATAACCCTGCAAAATAAAAATCTTAATCGTATAAACAAATATAATGTCACTGGCAATTGACTTCTTACCCATATAGTGACTTGTTTTAACAACCAAAGACTATTATGATATAGCTGATAAAGCTTTTAAAATTTTACTTACAGACGCCGTGCAAAGGGGCTTAGCGTGATTAAAAATTATCGCAAGTGGTTTTTAGCAAGTGTCAAAAGGGCAATCTATGATTTTGGCATGCTGCAGGATGGGGACAGGGTGGCAGTTGCTTTTTCGGGTGGTAAAGATAGTGTAACCCTGTTATACGCCTTAGATCTGCTCAGCCGTTCGCTGCCAGTAAAATTCGAGCTGGCGGCGGCAGTATTTATCAAAACCGGTTGGCCAATGGACCTGCCGGTAATCGAGGAGTTCTGCCGCTCCATAAAAGTACCTTTTCACGTGGTGGAAACTGAAATCGCAAAAATTGTATTTGAAGATAGAAAGGATGGCAGCCCCTGCGCAATTTGTTCGCACCTGCGCCGCGGCGCTCTGCACAGCAAGGTGTTGGAACTTGGCTGCAACAAGGTCGCCCTGGGCCATCACCTCGATGATGTAATCGAAACATTTTTTATGAGCATGATCTACACAGGGCAGATGCGTGTTTTTTCTCCGGTAACTTTTCTTGATCGCACCGGCCTGACCATGATCCGGCCGCTGGTTTATCATCCCGCAGAGAATGTCGTCTCATTTGTTGAGAAAGAAAACCTGCCGTTTATATCCAACCCCTGCCCGATCAACGGATTCACGCAGAGAGATGTTGTTAAGAGCTTCATCGATGACCTTATCGGGCGTTTCCCCAACTTCAAAGCTCGTTTTCTTAACTCGCTGCAGACATTAGACCGGCGCAACCTGTGGCCCGAACTAATTCCAAAGGGGAGTGGGGGTAATTGGTAATATATTAAATTTAAAACATTTTAATTTATTCTAAAAAGCATTAAGATATGTGGTAAAATATAGTATCACCAGATAAATAAAAACGACCAGGCAAACCCGCCGAAAGGCGGGGACGCAAAGCCAACGGGCCTTATGGTAATGAAGGCGGCCGGGTTGCAGGATAACATCCGACAACCAAGGCCGCATTTATTATATAAAAGTGGAGATATTGTTATGAAAATACTCTTGATCGGCAACAAAGTTATACCAGAGTACCAGATGGCCAGTATTCTGCAGGAAAGCTCCATCCAAGCGCAGATCCTTTCCTGTACGCAGTATGATACAGTTGAAGAGGTTGTAAAGAAGCTCTCGATTGACCTGGTATATGCTTATGCCGATTTTTCCAATGATTTGCCTGCGTTAAAAAATCTTTTGAAGCAGCTCAAAGATGTAAATCCCAACCTTTACTGCATGCTGATGATCTATCCCCAGGATTTCGGTGAAGTAGATGACAGTCTGCAGGAAGTCGTAGATGATTTCATTGGCATACCGTTGGAGTCCTCAGAATTTGCTGTACGCCTGCGTAAGGCCATACATCGAGTGGAAACGCAAGTAAAAAGCAGAGAACAGAATAAACTAATTGCAGCAGAACTTTCAAATGATGAATACAGGCATGGACTGGCAGCTGATCCTTTCGCCAAGCCGAATGGCAATGATAATGCTGATATGTATAACCGGAGACCAAGCAATAGTGCCATACCGCTTAACCCGTTCGGTTTTACACAGGATGAGAAAAGAGAATTATATAAAACGCTGCTGCAGGGTGGATCTGCTCATGATGAGCAGGTCGGCGGGTGGCGCAGGGTTTTGAACATACTGGGAATGATATTAATGGGATTGCTGCTGTTAGTGATTATTATACTTGTTGTCTTCCTGGTGCAGACAGGAACGGCTGGAAGAGTACCCACAATCTTTGGTTACCAAATAAGTGTTTGTTACAGCAGCAGCATGAGCCCAACCTTCGAACATGGCAGCCTTATTTTGACTCGTTATATCAATCCTGAAGAAGTCCGGGAAGGCGATATAATTGCATTCAGGGACAGCAGCGAGGTCACTGCACTCACAATACATAGGGTTACAAAGGTAAACCAAACGGAAGGGCTCAGTTATACTACCAAGGGAGACGCAAATGAAACAAATGATCCGGTTTCCGTGCCAGCGGAAATGGTGATCGGTAAATTCCATGCCGCTTTCTCATATGCAGGTTACCTTTTTTCTTTTGCCAGGAGCATGTTAGGTATGGTTTTAATATATACCGCAGCAGTACTGCTTACATTAAGCAGCCTGCGCAGCATTTTTAAATTGATCTTGGGGAATCCTTCGCGCGAAGTGATTTGAGTTAATTGTTAAGGCGGGGAAGGATAGGTGCTTATAAAAAACTTAAAGGGGGTGCTGCACCATGAAGTTTTTTGACAGATTAAAAATTAAATCACAGCTTAAAGACTGCGACTATATTGTTGCGAAGTTGGCAATGATCCAAAAGTTTTCCGGAGCTGTAATGAATGATGAATTAACCAAACTACTTGATGAGTACATGGCAAACCCCTGTTTTGATACAGCTATAAAATTGATAGATTATGATAATACCTTTTATATTATATTTAACGAGAGCAGGCCAAATGGTTTCTATGCCAGGAATATAAATTTCTTGAACATAAGGCACTAGGATAAAATATTTTTTAATAAGATTTTTTCTTTAGCTTCGGTATAAGGCATCTGGAAGTACTTTTTGTGCCGCTCTCCGCCTAGATAGTTACCCAGGTTTCCCAAATCGCTCGACGCCAGGTAAAGCCAGTAAATAAGCGGGTATACACTCCCTCTGTAGCAAGCATCCTTGTGATTAATCGTCAGAATATCTTTCATGAAACTGCTCCAAATATCTACTGTGCTTGGCCCGCAATCCATTATCGTTTTGTTGGCGCCGATATGTGAACATATATACATGTTTTCAATTTCAGTATAATATGATGTGCCTGAGATCCTGCAAATTAAGGGCCTAACATTATAGATTGAACATATCCTTTGCCTGTCAGGCAGCTCAGTTAAAAAAGGGCAATCGATATTAACTCCTTTTGACAATTCATAGGTTTTTAGTGACATGTTTTTGTAGTCCAAATCAGAATGATCAGCTATGAAATAATTAAATAACGCGGGATGCTCGCTTTTTAAATATGATATACCCTGCAATACCCGCTGCTTAATAAGCGTAATTCTTTTTAAATCAAATTTCATCATTTCGCGGCAGATTAAAAAAAATTCAACTATTGATACGCTGAAAACGGTGCTGCAGCACTCACTGCAGCCCTTTCTGCATGCAGGCTTGACACTTTGCTTAGAGTAATAGCTGTTAATAATTATGTCCGCCTCTGAATCCAAAGAAAGCATTTTGGCAGCAAGGCTATCCGTTGATACATCCGGGTGGCATTTTTTATGCCTTCTCATGCTGCCGCAAAAGCAAGTCATATCTTTTGTCAAAGCAACTGATTCCTCCGTAAGGCAATTTATATGTATGACAATTCTAAATTAAATAAATATTCAATCTTGCCTTTAATAAATCCTTTCAT
>CAYNIY010000005.1:55334-62365 GCA_964397525.1 uncultured Eubacteriales bacterium | reverse complement strand
TTTTTACATTCAGCTCGGTTTTCTGACCGGGGTATCCTTCTTATCACATCTGTTAATCCCCATGATTGAATAAAGTGGGCAGAAACCTGAAAGGCCGGTCAGGAGAGGGATCAGGCCCAGCCAGCCCCAGGCGCTTTCAGGCCCCCAGAAAACAAGTGATATTATAATTAAACCAACTATAATTCTAAGCAATCTTTCACCCGTGCCAATATTACACATTACCATGCACCTCCTTTAATTTGATTATACATTTTAAAATTATAAGCGCTGCAGTTTTAAGAAAAAGTTAATAAATACTTACTAAAATATTTATATTTCGGGCAAATATAAATATTTATTAATAGAAAGTTAATAGTTTAGAAAATATTTGCTGTTATTATAATCACTAAAGAAAACATTGGAAATTATTGAGGTGATGCAAATGTTGGAAATTAAGGGCCTATCTGTAACACTGGAAGGCAAGACCGGTCCTGTCAAAATTCTGCACGATGTCAATTTGAAGCTGGAAGATCACCTCCTGTATGTTTTCACCGGGCCGAATGGCGGCGGCAAGTCTACCCTGGCCAAGGCCATCATGGGCATTTATCCTGCTACTACCGGTGAGATCCTGTTAAACGGCCAGGATATTACATCTCTCAGCATCACCGAGCGGGCCCGCCTGGGAGTCGGTTACGCTTTCCAGCAGCCGCCCCGCTTTAAAGGATTGACGGTCGGCAGAATGCTGGAAATCGCCTGCGGGAAAAACAGAAGCTGCGTGGAATGCAATCAGCTTTACAGCGTGGGCCTCTGTCCCCAGGATTATGTTGCCAGGGAGGTCGACACCAGCCTCTCGGGTGGCGAGGTGAAGCGGATTGAGATCGCCACGCTCCTAGTCAGGGACCTGAAGGTGGCCATCTATGATGAGCCGGAAGCCGGCATCGACCTGTGGAGCTTCAGCAGGCTGATCGAGACCTTCAACAACCTGCACGCGGAGTTTGACACTACGATCATCCTGATCTCGCACCAGGAAAGGATCATCAACCTGGCTGACGAAATCATCCTGGTTGCCGACGGCACTGTAAAACAAAAAGGCAAAAAAGACGAAATCTGGCCCCTGATTATGAAGGACGCGGCATGCTCTTGCCGGGGAACCTGCGAAGAAAGGGTGGGTGAAAATGCTGAACAAAATTGATCAACATATTTTAGAAGTGGTCGCTGATCTTCACGGCACCCCGAAGGGGGCTTACAACATCCGCAAGAACGGGGCCGGTGTTGACCGCAGCATCACGCCCAACATCGAAATCAGGACGAAGTTGGACAAGCCTGGGATAGATGTGATTGTCAAGCCCGGCACCAAAGGGGAAACTGTGCATATCCCGGTCATAATGACAGCCACAGGGCTGCATGATGTTGTCTATAATACCTTTGATATTGGCGAGGGGGCGGATGTAACCGTCATTGCCGGCTGCGGCATCCACAACCCGGGTGAAAGCAACGCCCAGCACGACGGCGTGCATGATTTCATCATCCGCAAGGGCGCCAGGATGCGCTATGTGGAGAAACATTACGGCGAAGGGCAGGGCAGCGGCAAAAAGATCCTCAATCCCAGGACTGTAGTGGTGGTGGAAGAAGACGGCTATGCTGAAATGGAGATGGTTCAGATCAGCGGCGTCGATAACACCCTGCGGGAAACAGAGGTCAGGCTGCTTGACAACGCGCACCTGATCGTGACCGAGCGTATGCTCACCGACGGGGATCAGTTTGCCGAGTCGCGGATCACAGTTGAGCTCGCCGGGCTGGATTCATCCACCCAGGTCATCTCCCGCTCAGTGGCCAAGGACAGCTCGCAGCAAATCTTTTACCCGCGCGCCATTGGCTTGAACCGCTGCCGGGGCCACGTGCAGTGCGATGCGATTATTATGGACAATGCCAAGATCCGCTCCATTCCGGAAATCTCCGCGCAGCATGCCGACTCGCAGCTGGTGCACGAGGCGGCCATCGGCAAAATAGCCGGTGAGCAGCTGATCAAGCTGATGACCCTGGGGCTTTCAGAAAAAGACGCCGAGGACACCATCCTGGAAGGATTTTTAAAATAAGGAAGGATCAATTAAACCGCTGGTCGAAAAACCGGCGGTTCTTTGTTTTATTAGATCATTGTTCACTGCAGCACAGCCCCATAAAACACCTTCTGATATACATTTTAACTAAAAAATAACATTGTTTCTCTTGTATTTAATCACTTTTTGCAATATGCTAAATTTGTAGAAAGTTGTCGAGTGTGATATAAATATAACATTACACTTAGGTCTAACAGGAAATTATTATAATGAGTAACGATCATTATCTGGGATCATGGTACACTTATTACCCATAACTATTTACTATCGAAGAATATATTACGAGTAATAATATAGAGACCGAATATGTATGAAATGATAAATAGAGGAATTAGTTCTCACCTCTTAGTAACCTTGCTGTATACAGGTATGGTGGAAAATGATATTCATTCTGACAGGATGTCTGGCATTCATATTTTTCTACATTTTCGATCTCAATCAAATAAAAATATTTAACAAAGCGGTTAACATCAGTTTTGCGGCGGGCGCTGCGCTTTTAGCCATTTCCACTATAGGCATTATGCTGGGCAATTACAATGGTTTTGTCGCTGCTGTGCCGTTGAAACTGCTTTTTGGAGCACTGGCAATTGGATCACTGGTCATGATGCTCTATTCCTTGTTTGCTGCGCTTCCCTTCAGCAAAACATATGTGGAAGCGGAAAAAGGGAAAAATGTTGTTGACACCGGCATGTACGCTCTCTGCCGCCATCCCGGTGTGGTCTGGTTTTTCTTTTTTTATCTGTTTCTATGGCTTGCTACAGGTAAAACGATGATGCTGTGGGCGGGGGTGGTCTGGACGGTTATGGACATCATCCACGTTTATATTCAGGACCGCTGGCTTTTTCCGGAGACGCTGAAAGGTTACAAACAGTATCAAAGGAAAGTGCCCTTTCTGCTGCCCAGCCGCGCCAGTATTAAAAAATGTGTATCGTCCTTGAAATAGGGGGGTCTATGTGAATTTAGACCAAAAACTCCGTCAAAAAAAATATGATCAAATTTGGCAGGAATACTGCGGTTTTCTGGATTTTTCAGTTTCCGAGTACATGGAGGTTCAAAACCGTCTCCTTCTGGAACAGATTGAGCTTTATGCCGACTGCGAGCTGGGCAGGCGCATTATGAAAGATACAAAACCCGCCAGCGTAGACGATTACAGGCAGGTGGTACCCCTAACCGGATATGAGGATTATGCCGATATCCTGCTGCCAAAAGTGGAAGCAGCACTTCCCGCAAAACCCGTAATATGGATTGAAACAACCTGGGAAGGCGGTAAAAAACCGGTAAAAGTGGCACCTTACACCGAGGACATGTTAAGAAACCATAAAAACAACACGATCGCGTGTATGATACTTGCTACCAGTGACCAGAAAGGCCATTTCACCTTAAGGGGAGGAGAAAATTTTCTGTTCGGCATGGCGCCGCTGCCTTATCTGACAGGATTAGTACCTCATCTCATCGCAAGTGAATTATCTGTGCACTTCATGCCGCCAACCAAAGATGCGGTTAAAATGAGATTTGGGGAGAGAAACAAGACAGGTTTTAAAATGGGGATGCAAAAGGGCATCGACATGTTTTTCGGACTGAGCAGTGTGATTGTAAAAATAAGTGAAGCTTTTGTCTCGGGCACCGGTTCCGGCGGCAGCCTGAATATCATCAAAAACTCTCCCAAAATGAATTACCGCCTGACAAAAGCCTGGTTAAAAAGCAGGCGAGACAAGATTCCGATCCTGCCAAAGGACGTCTGGCATCTAAAAGGTTTGATCTGCGCCGGTACAGACAGCGCCAGTCTGAAAATGAAAATCGAGGAGTACTGGGGGGTGAAGCCCCTGGAGATTTTTGGCGGCACCGAACCTACCTGTATAGCTACGGAAACATGGGAAAAGAACGGTCTGGTCTTTTTCCCGGATGTCTGTTTTTATGAGTTTATTCCCAGGTCGGAACTGGAAAAGAATATAGATGACCCGTCTTATATCCCCAAGACTTATCTCATGGATGAACTGATGGCGGGAAATGAATATGAGCTGGTGATCTCCAGTTTAAAAGGCGGGGCATTTGCCCGTTACAGAATGGGTGATATTTTTAAGTGCCTGTCACTGGTCAATGATCGAGCCGGCATCAATCTGCCGCATTTCGCTTACGTGGACCGTGACCCGAGGGTCATTGATTTAGCCGGGTTTACCCGCATTACGGAAGCTACTGTCAGTGAGGCTCTGACACTGTCAAAACTTGATATTCCCGAATGGTTTGCGATTAAGGAAAATGTTGATTACAACAGGTCTTACCTGCACCTTTATGTCGAAGTAGGCGCCGACGGGATGAAAGATGCCATGACCAAAGACATTATCAAGGAACATCTCTCAATATATTTTCGTTATGTTGACACTGATTATAACGATTTGAAGCACCTGTTGGGGCTGGATCCTTTGGTTGTCTCCATATTACCGGCAGGGACAATCAGCCATTTTAATGATACTTTCGGGCGCAAATTGAGAAGGATGAACCCGTCTCATTTTGATGTCATTGAAGTTTTAAAATTCGCACGTGATGGAAGTGGAAAAGGAGTTTCCTGATGCCGCTTTTGCAGATATTCTTTTGGGCTATGCCGATAATTGCATTAGCCAGCTATATCCTGTTGATGTTGTTTTTCTCTATCTCCAAAAAGGATAAACTCATCAGCATCTTCATGCTTTTTTTAGCTGCCTTGATTGTATGGACTGCTTCATCGCTGTTTATGAAAATGCAGTTATATCCAGGTCCGCTTTTCTGGGACAGGAGCATGGTCGTGGGCATGGTCACTGTCCCGTTTCTGCTGTATTATTTCATATCTGTGTTTACCAAATCTCTGAATATTTTACATACCGCTGCCTGGGGAACCATGACCATCGGCGCTATTGTAATCAACCTGCTGGGCTATGTGGTCACGGATGCCGCAGTGATTACCGAGACGATAACCACAGCAAGCGGTTATCAGTATGAATCCGTTGAGCTGGTCTATACGCTGGGTGCGGCGGTTTACCCGATATATATATTCACGTTTGTTTTGATGTGTGATATTTTATTCAAGGTAATTTCCAGCGTGCGCAGCGGTAATGTTACATACGGGCGGGTCAGCCTGGTTTTAGTCGGCGTATGGATTATGTTCATCGGTGTAATTTTCAACCTGATACCAGCTATCGGCAAGTACCCGGTGGATGTGATGGGATGTTTCATCAACGCCATATTGATTACATTTGCCATCTACAAGTACCGCATGCTGGAACTTCGCTTAGTGGTGACCAAGGGTATTGTTTATTCTTTTTTTGCGGCGATCCTCACCTTTGTTTATGTGTACACCGTTTTTTATCTTGAAAGACAAGTGGGAGAAATTTACCAGGATATAGCTCCTTACTTTATCACCATTTCAGCCCTGCTGGTAGCTGTTGTTTATCAGCCGCTGTACAGGCTGACCTGTAAAATGGTCGATAAAATGTTTTATAAGGCGGAGTATTCCCAGCGCCAGGCGCTGAAAAACTTCAGCGTCAATATTTCGAACAAACTGGACCTGCATGACATGGCCGCAGAGCTGATTGAAGCTGTACAGCAAGCTATACATGCCAGGGAAATACTGCTTATGATCAAGAATGAAGAAAAGCGGCATTACTATGTATTCAGCACCTCATCCCAAATATTTAGACCGGATTTTGCCATTGCCTTTGACAACCCGATTGTCAAGTGGATCATCAACAACGGTGTCAGCCTTTCCACAGATGATCTGTATTCACATCCTTTTTTCAAATCAATGTGGGAAAAAGAAAAAAGGATGTTCAGCGATCTGGGTATCGAAGTGATCATCCCGATTAAGAGCAGGAATGATTTAATCGGCATGCTGATGCTGACCGGCAAGGATAACAGGACCGCTTATACGCTGGATGACCTGGACCTGCTCACCTACCTGGGTTCATCAAGCGCGGTTGCCTTTGACAACGCCAGGCTTTTCAACAGCGCTAAGGCAGAAGCTTTAACCGACAGCCTTACAAAACTGCACAATCACAGGTCTTTTCATAAAGCGCTGGCAGAACAGGTGGCAAAAATCGGTTCAGCCGAGATGTCCCTGCTGATGCTCGATCTTGACTTGTTCAAGCTTTATAATGACCTTTACGGCCACTTGGAAGGGGATAAGGCGCTGCAGACGGTCGCTGCAATCATCAAGAGGGTTGTCGGGCAAAAGGGCATTGCCTGCCGCTATGGCGGTGAAGAATTTACTGTTTTACTGCCTTTTTATGACTCAAAAAGGGCTTATGATCTGGCTGAAGCCATCAGGCTTGAGATCCAGGGTAACTTTTTCAAAAATGCTGATGTGACACAGCGGTTTCTGACTGCCAGTATCGGCGTATGCACCTATCCCCATGCTGCCGCCAATGCCGAGGAACTGCTGCAGCGGGCGGACCTGGCTGTGTATACTGCGAAAAGCAACGGCAAAAACCGGACTGTGATTTATACTCCCAAACCCGCAACCAACGGTAATGCAAAAGGCGACAGTGTTGACCCGTTCACGCTCAAACCTGCTTATGCCGCCACCATTTATGCCCTGACGGCAGCTATCGACACCAAGGACCATTATACCTTCGGCCATTCACAGCGAGTAGCTGAATACGCAACCTATTTGGCAGATTCACTCGGTCTGGACAAATCGCACCTGGAAATCATCAGGGAAGCGGCTCTGCTGCACGATGTAGGGAAGATAGGCATACCGGAAAACATACTTACCAAAACGGGCCGGCTGACCAGCGAAGAATACTGCATCATCAAGAAGCACGTGGAAATGTCTATTACCATTATCAAGCACCTGCCTTCCATGAACCACGTCGTACCGGCTGTAATCGGGCACCATGAGAGGTGGGACGGAAAAGGCTATCCCAGGGGCCTGAAGGGTGACAACATACCGCTGCTGGCCAGGTG
>CAYNIY010000005.1:34164-55234 GCA_964397525.1 uncultured Eubacteriales bacterium | reverse complement strand
GAAATGCAGATATCAAAACAGCAGCTTACACCCCTTGTTTATAAACTTATCGAGCAGGGCCTGCTGATCAGAAAAGCAGATGAATATGACCGGCGTGTCGTGCGTATAGAAGTAACTGAAAAAGGCAGAAATACAGTTGATGAATTAATTGCGGAAATCAGGCTGGATCTTGAACAAAAGCTGAAAGCGCTCACTGATGCGGAACTGGATGATCTGCAGCAGATGCTGAAAAGGATCCAGGATATCCTCAAAAATATGAATTGAATAAATCCAAAAACCAAAAAGGTGGTCAGTCAATGAAAAACCTGAAAAAAATACTGCTGATCCTGGCGGCAGTCACCCTTGTCTGCGGTGTGGCGGGGATTTCTTATTATGTTTACGATAGTGTTTACTACTTCACCACGGAAAATGCCCAGGTCACTGCCGATTATATTACACTGACGCCGGAGGTGACCGGTAAATTAAAGGAATGGGATGTCAAAGAAGGGGACTACGTCAGGTCCGGGCAGGTGCTTGGCAAGCAGGATCTCAGCATGGCAGTGACGAGCACTGCGATGAATGCACAAACAATGGCCAGCTCAGCGGATACCATGATCTCAAAAGCGGATATCAAATCGCCGATTGAAGGTAAAATAGTGCTGTCAAATGTGGTCATCGGCCAGGTCATTTCGCCCGGTATGGAGATCGCCACTATTGCGGATACCTCGCATATTTATGTCAAGGCGAACATCGAGGAGACGGATATTACCAGGATCAGACAGGGCCAAAAGGTAAACATCAGCATTGACGCTTACTCAGATAAAACCTTTGACGGATATGTCGAGAGTATCGGCCAGGCCACGCAGTCGGCATTCAGCACGTTCCCGTCACTCAACACCAGCGGGACTTTTTCAAAAGTTACCCAGCTGATACCGGTGAAGATTGCCATCACGAACGCTGAAAACCTGAATCTCATGATCGGGATGAATGCGACAGTTAAGATCCATGTTAAACAGTGAAAGAAGGTTACTATATGGCGAAGCGTATTAAATTTATTTTGGCGCTGCTCCTGGCAGCAGTACTGTTATTGACTGCTGCCGGCTGCGCCGGCCGGGGTGACAGCAGGTCCGTAGCGGTAACGGCGGCGACTGCGGTTGACCGGGAACTGGCGACAACGCTGGAGATCAGCGGGGTGCTGGTGCCCTTGCAGAGTGTTGATATATCAAGTAAATTCACAGGCAAAGTCGTCAGATTGGATTTCAACGTCGGCAGTGCGGTTAAGGCAGGGGACATACTCATCGTACTGGATACAGATTCACTGAACGCCCAGCTGCTGCAGGCCCAGGCCAGCCTGCAGTCCGCAGAAGCAGCAGCGGAGTCAGCACAGAGCCAGGCTGCCCTGGCCAAAATAAACCTGGACGCTGCCCGGATACTTTATGACCGGACAAAGATCCTTTACGAATCGGGTGCGGTATCGCAGAGCCAGCTGGAGGAAATCACGGATAAGCTGAATATTGCGCAGTACCAGTATGAAAATGCTGCCGGTCCGGCTCAGGCTCAGGCTCAGGCGGCGATCAGCACGGCACTGGCCAATATCAATAATTACCAGGTGCAGATTGACAGTGCCACCATCAGAAGCCCGATCGACGGGCTGCTGACCAGCCGCAATGTGAATGTCGGCCAGGTTGTCTCAACTGGCGTGGCGGTGATTTCAATTGTCGATACTTCAACGCTGAAATTAAAAAGCACTGTCAACCAGGAACTGCTGCCCCTGCTGTCAGTCGGCCAGGAAATGGAGGTCACCATTGACAGTTACCCGGATAATAAACTGAAAGGGACCATATCAAGCCTGGGGCCGATTGCAGTAAGCACAGGTGAAGTATTTCCTTTGGAGATAACCGTAGACAACAGCGGCGGCCTTGCGGCCGGGCTGTCAGCCCGCGCTGCCGTGAGTACTGTGATCAAAGGGATCGTGGTCCCGGCGTCAGCTGTTGCGCAGGGCGGCGGGGAGAGCTATGTATATGTCATTAATGACAGCACTGTTGCGAAGCGGGTTGTGAAAGTCGGTTTAAAAAATGATCAGGATGCTCAAATCATTAAGGGGCTCAACTCCGGGGAGCAGGTTGCAGTCACCAATGTCAGTGCGCTCACCGACAAAACACCGGTAACAGTCAACTAACGTGACAACAAGTGGAGATTGAAATATAGATGGTTAAATTATTTCGATTTTTAAAACCATATCGCTGGGAGTTATTCTGGGTTTTATTGTTTCTCTTTGCCCAGTCGATCGCAGAACTGTCTCTCCCCACGCTGATGGCGGAGGTCGTCAACAACGGCATGATGAAGGGTGACACCGGCTACATCTGGAAATTTGGGGCCTATATGCTTCTCGTGGCGCTGGTGAGCAGCTTTTGCTCCATTGTGGGCAGTTACCTGTCTGCAATACTTGGGGTGGGCTTGGGCCGGGATATCCGGGATTCAGTATTTTCACGCGTGGAGAGCTACTCCCTGCATGAATTCGATCAGATCGGAACCGCTTCCCTGATCAACAGGACCACCAATGATGTTACCCAGGTGCAGACCCTGGTGGTAATGGGCCTGCGCTTTATGGTCTATGCCCCGATCATGTGCATTGGCGGCATCATCATGGCCTATTCCAAGGATCAGCAATTAACTTTGATTCTGGCCGTGGTGCTGCCTGTAATGCTGCTGATGATTGGCAGCCTCGCCAAAGTGATCGTGCCCCTGTTTAAAGCCATGCAGATCAAACTGGACCGGGTTAACCTGGTCCTGCGCGAAAACCTTACCGGCATCAGGGTGATCAGGGCTTTCAACAGGCTGGATAGCGAGAGCAGGCGGTTCAAGGATGCCAACCGTGATCTGGCTGATAACGCTATAAAAGTGAATAAAATTATGGCGCTGATCCAGCCGGCTATGATCATCATCATGAATTTGACCTCGCTCGCGATCATCTGGTTTGGCGGCATCCGCATCAGCCAGAATATCATGCAGGTGGGGGACATGATGGCGTTTATCCAGTACGCAATGCAGGTCATGTTCTCCATCATCATGGTGACCATAATGTTTGTCATGGTGCCGAGAGCACAGGCGTCAGCACTCCGGATCAACGAAGTGCTGGACATGGAGTCCGGGATTAAAGACCCGCCGCAGAGCATCGTACCTGGCATCCAAAAAGGCTTTGTGGAATTTCAGGATGTTACCTTCAGCTACCCCGGCGCCGAGCTGCCTGCTATCAGCAATATCACTTTCGCCGCCACACCCGGCGAAGTGACGGCTATTATCGGCGGCACAGGCTCGGGCAAGTCCACCCTGATCAACCTGATCCCACGTTTCTATGATGTCGACAGCGGCGCGGTCCGGGTCGATGGTGTGGATGTGCGGCAGATGAGCCAGAAAAAGCTCAGGGCTAAAATTGGTTTTGTACCGCAGAGCCCGGTCCTTTTCAGCGGCACTGTTGCGGACAACATCCGTTACGGCAAACCCGACGCGACCGACGAAGAAATCACCCGTGCGGCGGAAGTCGCCCAGGCCAGCGAATTCATCAACGCGATGAAAGATGGCTATGAATCTCAGATCGCCCAGGGTGGGACGAACCTGTCCGGCGGGCAGAAACAGAGGCTTTCGATCGCCCGCGCGCTGGTCCGGCGGCCCGGCATCTATATCCTGGATGACAGCTTTTCCGCTCTTGACTTCAAGACCGACGCCCGGCTGCGGGCAGCGCTTAAAAAAGAGACCACTGCGTCTACGGTGATCATTATTGCCCAGAGGGTGGGCACGGTGATGGATGCAGACCGGATTATCGTCCTGGACAAAGGGCGGATTGTCGGCATGGGCAGGCACAAGGAACTGATGGATTCCTGTGTAGTTTACCGCGAGATTGTATTCTCCCAACTGTCTGAAGAGGAGATTGCGTGACGGTATGAGTGAACAAAAAACACAAAAACCTGCCGGTCCGGGCCCCAGGGGGCCAATGGGCGGCGGCCCCATGATGGGGCGGCCGGTCGAAAAAGCAAAGGATTTCCGCGGTACCCTGATGAAATTGGTCCAATACCTGAAGCCGGAGAAATCCAGCCTCATTCTGGTCTTTTTTCTGTCAGTCGCGAGTACTGTTTTCTCAATTGTCGGCCCCAAGATCATGGGGAAAGCCATTACCAAACTGGCTGATGGGGTATTGGCCAGGTATGCTTATTTTATCCAGCTTTATAATGCGATCGAGGAAAAAATGCCGCTGGAGGTCATAAATGAGCTGAAAAGACAGACCATACCGGGCTTTGATTTTGGCTACATTGGGAAGATCCTGCTGCTGCTGGTGGCGCTTTACGCCATCAGTGCCTTATGCACTTATGTCATGGGCTACATTATGTCGAGCGTGTCCCAGGATACTGTTTACCGGATGCGCAACGACGTCAAAGATAAGCTGGACCGCCTGCCGCTTAAATATTTCGACCAGCGCACTTACGGCGAAATCCTAAGCAGGGTCACGAATGATATGGACAACATCGCAACGACGCTGCAGCAGAGCCTGACCCAGCTGATCACTTCTTTGATTACTGTCGTCGGGATCCTGATCATGATGCTGACCATCAGCCCCCTGATGACACTGATCGCACTCGTCACACTACCCGCCAGCATGCTGATCACGGTGGTGGTGGCAAAGAATTCCCAGAAGTATTTTGCGGAACAGCAGAAATGCATCGGTGAGCTGAATGGCCATGTTGAGGAAATGTACGGGGGGCATAAAATTGTAAAAGTCTTCGGCCACGAGGAAGATTCCGTAGAGAAGTTCAGGGGAATCAACGAGAGATTGTACGGGGTGGGCTGGAAAGCGCAGTTTATGTCCGGCATTATTTTCCCGGCCTTGAACTTTGTCAATAATATTGGGTACGTGGTGATCTGTGTCGCCGGCGGCTTGATGGTGGCAAAAAAGAAAATCGAGCTGGGTGATATCCAGGCTTTCATTCAATATACCAGGATGTTCACCCAGCCGATCATCCAGGTGGCCAACATAACCAACGTGCTGCAGTCCACAGTCGCCTCCGCGGAGCGGGTGTTCGAGATCCTGAATGAGGAGGAACAAGAACCGGACAGGGATGATGCCAAAGTGATCGAGTTCCCGCAGGGCAGGGTCAGGTTTGAGCACGTCAGGTTCGGTTACAAGGAAGACGCCCTGCTGATGGACGACCTCAGCATCGATGTCAGGGCAGGAAGCACAATCGCCATCGTCGGGCCGACGGGAGCGGGCAAAACGACCCTGGTCAATTTAATCATGCGTTTCTACGAGGTGCAGGGCGGCCGGATCACTGTTGACGGTGTGGATATCAGGGATATCAAGCGCGGGGACCTGCGCACGCTGTTTGGCATGGTGCTGCAGGATACCTGGCTCTTTAACGGCACCATCAGGGAAAATATCGCTTACGGCCGGGAGGGAGCAACCGAGGAAGAGGTTATCAATGCGGCTGTAGCTGCCAACGCCGATCACTTCATCAAAACCCTGCCGGACGGCTATGACACCGTCCTGAACGAAGAGGCCTCCAATATCTCGCAGGGTCAGAAACAGCTGCTGACCATCGCCCGCGCCATCCTGGCCGACCCGGCGATCCTCATCCTGGATGAGGCCACCAGCAATGTTGACACCAGAACAGAGGTGCTGATCAAGAAGGCGATGGTGACCCTGATGAAGGACAGGACCAGCTTTGTCATCGCCCACAGGCTCTCAACGATCCGTGATGCCGACCTGATCCTGGTGATGAACCAGGGCGCCATTATTGAGCAGGGCAGCCACAGTGAACTTATGACCAGGGGCGGCTTCTACGCCGAGCTTTATAACAGCCAGTTCGCCGGCCCCGCTATTGCTTAAATTTATCCACAAGTGGTACACGGGGATGGTTCTCCTGCAGCATTTGTTTTGCGGAACCGTATCCGGTAAATGAAGTAGATAAATCTCAGGTTTTTGAATCTTTTTATGATGAGCAGGAAATGCACCACTGATAAAAGAATGCCCTGTAAATTACCTTTGTTTGGTAATACAGACTATTCATATATTTGATTTTACTATATTTCTTGGAGAGCTTGTTGCTGCGTATGCAAATGAAGACTGTCTGGAAAACGGAAAACTGGATGCTCTAAGAAGTAGAGTGCGAACAGCAAAGCGATTTACAGGCGTGTTGATGTCATAGTCAAATCATGATATGATATGACTATGACATGCACCGAAAAGAGGTGATAATATGGAAGCATCAATCAGGCCATCAGCAGATTTGAGAAATCATTATAGTGAAATTTCTAAGCAATGCAAAGAAACAAGGGATGCAGTTATTATTACCGTAAATGGACGAGGTGATACTGCAGTTCTTGGCTTGCAGGATTATTATCAGATGAAATCTGAACTGGAATTACTAAGAACACTTGCAGAAGCGGAAGAAGATTTGAAAAATGGACGGGTAGCACCAATGCAGGATTCATTTGACGACCTACGTGCATCTTTACTGGAAAGGAATAATGGATGACGTATAAAATCTTACGAACGGATAAAGCAGAGGAACAGCTCCGTGAAATCATTTTTTATATTGCAGATGATTCCGGTAATGTTGATATTGCACTAGGATATCTGGAAAAGATTGAAACAGCAATTAATCGTCTCCAGGAGTTACCGGAGTCTGGAAGTATTCCTAGATATTCGATATTGAAAAAGCAAGGGTATAGAGTAGTGATTGTTGAAAGGCATCTTGTGTTTTATAAGATATGTGAGGTAGATAAGTTAGTTATTATATATGCCATTGTGGATGGAAGACGGGAATATCGTAATTTAATATAAGAAGTGTAAAAAAGCATTCAGGATAAATCTGGGTGCTTTTCTGCTAAACAAAGCGGGAGAAATAAGTTAAAATCAAAATAGGATGATCGCCAAGGAACCACTAGCCAATGAGTTTGCTTAAAGAAGTCAGGCGCTGGTTGGTATTATAAAAGAGGAATCAATAAATATCAGTTGAATTAAAAGAGATATATTCAGAGAAGGAGATTGAGTCGGAATGGCGTTAGTTAACGAAAATTATCTCAAACTGCCCGGGAGTTACCTCTTTTCGGAGATCGCCAGGAGGGTGAACCAGTTTAAGCTGGAAAATCCTAAGGCTGATATCATCAGGCTGGGCATCGGCGATGTCACCAGGCCCCTGCCTCCGGCCGTGGTGGAGGCGATGAAAAAGGCCGTAGAAGAGATGGGCAACCAGGAAACGTTCAGGGGATACGGGCCGGAACAGGGTTACGAGTTCCTGATCCAAAAAATAATCGATAACGACTTCAGATCCAGGGGTGTAGAATTGTCGGTTGACGAGGTGTTCGTGAGCGACGGCGCCAAAAGCGACACGGCCAACTTCCAGGAAATCTTTGGCCTGGACAATATCCTGGCGGTGAGCGATCCGGTTTACCCCGTTTACGTCGACAGCAACGTCATGGCCGGTCGCACCGGCATGGTTAACACCAAGGGGCAGTATGAAAAAATCATTTACCTGCCCTGCACCGAGGAAAACGGTATGAAGCCGCCTCTTCCCAGCGTCAGGGTAGATATGATCTACCTCTGTTTTCCCAACAACCCGACCGGCATGACTATATCCCGGGAGGAACTGAAGAAATGGGTGGATTACGCCAGGGAAAACAGGTCAGTCATCTTGTTTGACGCCGCCTACGAGGCTTACATCCGTGAGGAAGGAGTGCCTCACAGTATTTTTGAGATCGAGGGCGCCCGCGAGGTGGCAGTAGAGTTCAGGAGTTTTTCCAAGACCGCCGGCTTTACCGGCACCAGGTGCGCCTACACAATAGTGCCTAAAGAGGTCAAAGCCTACGACGGCAGCGGCAGCGCGCACAGCCTCAACCCGCTTTGGCTGAGAAGGCAGACCACCAAGTTCAACGGGGTCTCCTACCCGGTGCAGGCGGCGGCGGCCGCGGTATTTTCAGCCGAGGGTAAAGTACAGGTCAGGGAAACGATCGATTATTACATGGAAAACGCCGGCATCATCAGAAAGGGATTGGAAGAAGCCGGCTACCGGGTATTCGGTGGGATAAACGCCCCCTATATCTGGCTAAAAACCCCCGGCAATATGAAATCCTGGGATTTCTTTGACAAGCTGATGCGGGAAGTAAATGTGGTGGGTACCCCCGGCGCCGGTTTCGGCGCTCACGGTGAAGGTTATTTCAGGCTGACTGCCTTTGCCAGCAGGGCTAACACTGAATTAGCCATTGAAAGGATCAGGACCGGGCTTTAGGCTGATATTTTATATAGGAGCCTTGATTATGTGTTTTGGAGGATGGCTTTTTGGCTAATTTACCCAGCAAGGAGAACAAGGCCCAGTATGTCCAGGAAACGTTTGACTCCATAGCGAATAACTACGACTTGATGAATACGCTCATAACCCTGGGTTTGGATAAGTCCTGGCGCAGGCTGGTGGTCCGGCGCTCTGAACTAAGAGCAGGTGGGACAGGTTTGGACATCTGCTGCGGCACCGGGCTGCTGACGATGGAACTGGCGCGGGCAGCTGGCGCGGCGGGCAGGGTAACGGGCCTGGATTTCTCGGAAAAAATGCTGGAGGTCGCCCGGCAGAACATCAGGGAATTTGAGTTTAAAGACAGCATTCAATTGATCCAGGGCGACGCCATGAACCTGCCGTTTGAAAACGGCACATTTGACACCGTAACCGTAGGTTGGGGCTTGCGCAACGTTCCTGATATTCTGCAGACAGTACAGGAAATGGCACGTGTTGTCAAGCCGGGAGGGAAGGTAGTATCGCTGGATATGGCTCAGCCAACAACCCCGGTTTTCAGGGAATTATACTGGCTGTTTTTTAACAAGGTAATTCCCGCGGCAGGCAAGGTTTTCTCCGGCAATAAAAAGGCTTACGATTACTTTTATGATTCAGCAAAGGCTTTTGTGCACCAAAAAGAGCTGGCGGGCATATTTGCCCAGGCCGGATTAATTGAGACAGGGTACACAAACCTCTGCGGCGGAGTAGTGGCGATCGTGGAGGGCAGGAAACCGGCTTAGTTTGAATTCTAAAAGTATAATGCAAAAGATAATATGCCGCCGGCTTAACAGCCCGCGGTTTTTTTACGCCAAAAATTTTACCCTGACTCTTGTTAAAGATGAGAAAATAAAGTATACTCAACTTGGTTGAACATTCAACTGATTCTTATAATAAACAGGGTTGATTAAACTAGCTATAGAGGGTGAATTAATGGAGCAGATTAAAGTAAGCAGAACCGAGAGAAAAAAAGAAGAAACCAGAAAGAGAATTATCGCGGTTGCTATGGATTTATTTAATAAACAGGGTGTTGATCAAACTACGGTAGAGCAAATAGCCGAAGAGGCTGATATTAACAAGGGAACAATTTATAACCACTTTTCGGCCAAAGAAGATATTATCTGTGAACATGTACAACAAATAATCAGGGAGCAGGGGCCTGAGGTGATCAGTCAATTATTGCAGCTGCCGGATACCCGGTCGCGCTTAATAGCAGCGCTTCATAAATCTATGGAGTGGATGCATATTGAGTTAAACAAGGACATTTATGAAAAATATTACACTTACCGGATGCAGGTTTCAGCACAAAACATAAGAGACCGGGATCTGAGTAAGAGCAGTGGTTTCAAAGACATCCTGACGGCGATTATAGACCGGGGCAAGGAAACAGGAGAAATCAGGCGGGATATGCCCAGCTTAGTCCTGGCCCATCACCTGGAAACTAACCACTGCATGATGGCATTGTACTGGCTGATAATGCCGGACACGTTTTCGATAAACAAAATTATTGAGGAAAATGTGGATCTTTTTCTTAACGGAGCCAAAAAACAGGAAGAGTAATAACATGTAAAAAAGCAAATTCATGGCAGGGAGAGGTTTCACATGGAAAAGGTTGGCAGCGAGTTCTTTTTCAGCTGGCCCGGTGCTTTTCAAGCCGGGGCGGAGGCAGCCGGCGGTAAGGGCTGGAACCTGGGCCGCCTCGATCGTTACGGTTTTAGGATCCCCGCCGGGGGCGTCCTTGGCGCCGGGGCATATCAGAGTTTTATCGAAGAAAATAATCTGCTTGAAGATACGTTGGAAATCAGCAAAAGTATAAACACCGGCAACGTCGGAGAGAAGGCGGCTGAGCAAAAGCTTTTTTTGCTCAGAGAAAAAATCAAGGCCGGCGCTTTATCATCTTATGTCCGGCAGGAACTAATATCGTCCCTGGTAAACATCGGAATATTTGATAAGCCCCTGGCTGTACGTTCTTCGGCTACTGCCGAGGACTCCGGCCAAGCGTCTTTTGCCGGTATCCACGAGTCGTACCTTAATGTCCTGGGCACAGACAATATTTTGTCCGCTATTAAAGGGTGTTTCGCCTCCCTTTGGTCACCCCGGGCCGTGGCCTACCGGCGCAAAATGAAGATCAAAGACGCAGCAGTAAGCCAGGCCGTGGTGATTATGGAGATGGCGGAAGCCAGGGCAGCTGGAGTGGGCTTCACCTGCGATCCTCAGACCGGCCGCGAAGACCTGTTCATGGTTAACGCCAATTTTGGGCTGGGCGAATCGGTGGTTAGCGGCGCCATAGAACCTGACACTTATTATCTCGATGTCTCGGCCTATAGAGCCGTGCCGCAGCTCGTTTCAAAGAAGAATGGCTCCAAGCGTGGGATGACCATGATCTGCACCAGCGGCGGGACCAAATTTGAACCGCTCGATTACCTGGCTTCGCAGCAGGTGCTGCCGGATGAGGAGATCGAAAAACTGGGTCTGCTGCTGATGCGGGTCTACGAGTCCCTGGGGGACTGCGAAGAGCATCAGGATGTGGAATGGGCCTTCGACGGTCAGGATTTCGTATTACTACAGGCCCGGCCGGTGACAGCGCTGCCATGCTATACCTTTGAGGCCCTGAAGGACAAAACCCAAATATGGTCCAATGGCAACTACCGGGATGCTGTCCCTATGGTCATCAGTCCCCTGCATCGCCGGGTAATGAAGAACGTTATCGATACCATTCAGTTTACTTCTCTTTCGAAACCAGGCTATCGTATCCCGGATGGTTTTCAGTTCTCACGTTACTTCAGGGGCAGGCTGTACTGCAATTTGTCTGCCCTGCAGTGGGCAAACTATGATTCCACCGGAGTACTGCCGAAAGATTTTAACCCCTTCTGGGGAGGGCACCAGCCCGAGATTGAGATAGATGACACCGATCCCTATCAAGGTGAGATCGGCCTGGAAAGACAAGGCCGGGCGATGAAAGGAGTCTCTCTGATTATGGAGGCGGCTGCCGGCGCCACCGGTTATTTTACCGAAGTCGCCCATCAGGTCAAGTCCTTAATTGGCGCCGGATTTGCTAAGACTCCTGACCCCGGTTTCATTGATATTTACAATGAACTGGGCCAAATCATAAATAACTACTGTGAAAAGTACACTTTTTTAAGCGGCGCCGGCACCTGGACGCTCGTACTGCTGCTGCAAAAACTGGCTGGATACTTAGGGTCCAGAACCATAATCGTGTTGAATGGGTTAATGGTGGGGGGGGAATCTCGCATAACCAGCGCTGATCACGGTTACTGCCTGATAGAACTGGCCCGGCTGGCCCGTGAGGATCAAGAAGCCAGCCAATACTTAACCAGCAACAATTTTGACGCCCGTACCTGGGAGGCAGATCTGCCGGAAAGGGCTCCTTTTAAAGAGGAATTCAGAAAATTTATCAAGCAGTACGGGCACCGGGCGGTTTACGAGCTGGACATCATAAACCCCCGCTGGCAGGAAGACCCCTCATACCTGATGGATATTATCAGGAGCACTATGCCAACTGCAAATCCCGATCAATGGAAAGCCCTGCAAAAGGAGAAATTTGACCAAGCCTGGCAGGAGGTAACAGAAAAAGTACCCCCTGAGATGCTGGCTGAAATACAAAAGGGCATCCGGGAGGCGCAGGAAGGCGCAGCGGTGCGGGAAATGACCAAGTCAGTTCTGGTTATGGCCCTGGAACCTTATCGCTTGATGGCCCTGGAGCTGGGCAAGCGTTTTTCCCAGCGGGGCATAATAGAGGGGCCGGGTGACATTTTCTATTGCTCCTGGTCGGATTTGGTCTTCATTCTGGAGGGGGATTGGGATGGTGCGGGCCTGATGACCCTGGTGGCAGCAAGAAAGGAAAGCCAAAGGGAAAAAGAAGAGCTTGCTCCCCCTGATGTTATCTTAGGAAAAAAACCGGTCTTTGCAGAGCCTGCAGCCTTTAGTTCCGCTGACTGCCTGCAAGGGGTAGCGGCTGCCGCAGGGAAAGCTTCCGGCATCGCCCGGCTGATCAGGCATCCGAATGAAGGAAACAGGTTGAAGCCGGGTGATGTGCTGGTAGCGCCATCCACAGACCCGGGCTGGACACCGCTTTTTTTGAAAGCCTGCGCGGTAGTCATGGAAACAGGGGGTCATCTGTCACACGGGTCCATAGTGGCCAGGGAATTTGGTGTCCCCGCCGTGGTGAACATACCTGGTGTCATGAAAGTCATTAAAGAGGGCCAAAAAGTAGTTGTTGACGGGGATGAAGGCAAAGTATTTCTTCAATAAAAACCTAAGGCGCTCAAAATTATTTCAGGACAGGTGAAGAAAGATGTTCAATGTTCTTCAAATTGCTGAAATGAAGCTGAGGGAGGCCATAGGTTCTTAGAACGCGGCGTTCTTTGGAGTCCGCGGGAAGGAAATGACGTCGCGGATATTGGACATCCCCGTCAGGTACATGAGCAGCCTTTCAAAGCCCAGGCCGAAACCAGCGTGACGGGTGCCCCCGTACTTGCGGATATCCAGGTACCACCTGTATTCTTCCTTATTCAGCCCCAGCTGATCCATTCTCTTTTCCAGGTAGTCGAGCCTCTCTTCCCGCTGGCTGCCGCCGATGATCTCGCCCACACCCGGTACCAGCAGGTCCATAGCCGCCACGGTCCGGCCGTCTTCGTTCATCCTCATGTAAAAGGCCTTGATATCTTTAGGGTAATCTGTCACAAAAACGGGCCTGCCGAAGTGATTCTCGGCGAGGTAGCGCTCATGCTCGGTCTGCAGGTCAAGGCCCCATTCGACGGGGTATTCGAATTTGCAGCCGGCATCCTTCAGGATGTCGACCGCCTCGCTGTAAGTGATCTGCCCAAAGTCAGAGGCGACTATGTTTTCCAGGCGCCCGAGAAGTGTTTTGTCAACAAAGCTTTTCAGGAAATGCATTTCTTCGGCCGTGTGTTCCAGGATATAGCTGATGACGGACTTCAGCATATCTTCCGCCAGGGCCATGTTTTCTGCCAGGCCGGCAAAAGCTATTTCCGGCTCGATCATCCAGAACTCAGCCGCGTGGCGCGGCGTGTTGGAGTTTTCCGCCCGGAAAGTCGGGCCAAAGGTATAAACTTTGTTATAGGCCATGCAGTATGTTTCCGCTTCCAGCTGGCCGCTGACCGTGAGGCTTGTCTCCCGGCCAAAAAAATCCCTGCTGAAGTCCACCCTATTTGTTTCATCCCTTGGAATTTTGTCCAAGTCCAGGGTGGTCACCCGGAACATCTGGCCGGCGCCTTCCGCGTCACTGCCGGTGACGATGGGGGTATGCACATGGACAAAGCCTCTCTCCTGAAAGAATTTGTGAATGGCGAAGGCTGCTGCCGACCTGATCCGGAAAACGGCGGAAAAGGTGTTTGTCCGGGGGCGCAGGTGGGCGATACTGCGCAGGTATTCAAAGGTATGCCTCTTTTTTTGCAGCGGGTAGTCCGGTTCGCAGCGTCCCTCGATAGCTATGCTGCCCGCTTTCAGCTCAAAAGGCTGTTTACTTCCCGGGGACTCCGTGAGTATGCCCGCCACCCTGATGGCTGATCCAGAAACGAGCCTGGAGATTTCCCGGAAGTTGGGGAGGTTTTCGTCATATACAACCTGGAGGCTGGAAAAAAATGTCCCGTCGTTCAGTTCGATGAAGCCGAACGTCCTGGAAGGTCTGACTGTCCTCACCCAGCCGTTCACCCGAATTTCTTTGTTTAAGAAATCTTCCGGGCGCGCATGCAGATCTTTTACCGCAGCTGCTGTCATTTCAATTTCCCCTTCTTTTGTGTTTAACTGCAAAAAAGCCGGTGCGCGCAGCACCAGCTTTATTTCTGTCAGTCAAGGATCCCTATTTCATTAAAAGGATAATAGCGAAATTCTGCTACGCCGATGATGTTCTGAAGCGGCAGCGGCCCCCAGAACCTGCTGTCATGGCTGTTGTTCCGGTTGTCGCCCATGAGGAAGATCGTGCCTTCCGGAATGATAAAAGGTTTAAAATCACCTGCTGATTTTTCCGCAAGGTAAGGCTCGTCTAACGGCTCACCGTTGATATAGACAACTCCTTTTTTTATGGAGATGGTTTCGCCGGGCAGGCCGATCACCCTTTTAATAAAAGGGATGTCATTTTTTGAATTAGCAGCCGGAGGGGGAGCAAAGACAACAATATCGCCTCTCTGAATATCCTTGGTCCCGCGAATTTCATAAAAAAACTTGTCAACAATGAGGCGGTCGCCAATTTTCAAAGTAGGCAGCATGGACTCAGAAGGAATCAGCCTTGCTTCGGCCACGTAAGTTCTCACCAGCAGGGAGATAACGAGCGCGATGAGGATAATTTTGGCATACTCAAATATCTCGCTTTTAAAAAAATTTTTCATGACAACACTGCCTTTTACATGTAAAGACGCCCTTTAAGCGTCTTTTTTAAGGTTCCGGTACGGGCCGGCCTGCTTTCAGGCAGTCCTCGATCCAGATTTTTTTCACTGCTTCCAGTTTGGCCAGCGCTTCATCCGGGTCCTTGCCTTCTGCCACGCAGCCCTGAAGGGCGGGAATGCCGGCTGCCCAAGCTCCGCTGCACCCGATCAGCTTGGTATCATATTTAAGTTTGAGGTAATAGTTTAAGTCTTTCATAACATTTATTATATTACCACAAATTAAGCGTTGGTGCCAGTTGTTGAATTGTTGAATTATGATTGCCCTGAGATGTATTCAGACAGGAGATTAAAGACGCTGTGCTGAATTTATGTGGATACATATGCTCCTATTCACAGGGACTGCTGAGGTGAGAGTAATGCCAAGAATTGTGTCTTTAGTGCCTTCGTATACGGAAGTGCTTTGCTTTTTGGGCCTGGAGGCAAATCTGGCCGGGGTGACGGAGCACTGCGATTTTCCCGAAACAGTCAAAAATATAGATAAAGCCGGCACATTCGGCCGGCCTCTGACAGACAGGGTCATAGCTCTTAAACCGGACCTGGTCATGGCCGATGCGGCTGTACAGGGAGAAACCGCGGCTCAGCTAAGGAGTGCGGGGATTGAAGTAATCGCTTTCACCCCGGTACGTGTGGAAGACATTTTTTTGGTTATGGACGAGATTGCGAAAAGGTGCACCATCGAAGCCGCAGCACGGCTGCTGATCGATGCTTTGCGGGAGAGGGTCTGCCGGCTGGCCGGGAATTCCTCTCGCCTGAAACCGAGGGTGTTCCGGGTGATGAGCACGGATCCGCTGATGACGCCCGGACCCGGATCATTTCAGTATGACGCCCTGGAAAAGGCCGGAGCTAAGCTCATGGCTTTTCAGACGCAAGATCCCTATATAAAAGTGCAGCCGGAGCATGTCGCAGAATTCGATCCGGAAGTGATACTATTTTGCGGTGCTGAAAAAGGGCAGGCACCGCGTCCAATCTGCGTGGGCTGCGCGGCCGAAAGGCCCCCCTGCCGGATGACAGCGGCTGATATTACAAGAGATGAGTGGCTGCAGACAACAGCCTTCCGGGATAACAGGGTTTACCCCCTAGCCTGCCACAGAATCTGCCGGCCCGGCCCAAGGCTGATCGCCGGCATGGAAAAACTGCACAGCCTGTTTTTTGGTACCGGCCGCCGGCTACCTGAGTAAATTGCTGCCAGGGGAAGCAAGGGGATGGTTCTCCTGCTTACGTTTAATCAGAGACATTGCTCCGGGTATCATGCCAATACCTGCAGGCGGGTTTCGGCCCGCCCTCATCTGTCCGGGTTTTTCCGGTACTGCCTCCCGGATATGACAGCCTTGAATGGCGAAGGCATTTCTGTTAATATATTCTCAGAATAGAAGAAAGGTAAGGGTAAAGAGGGATGAGGAACAGCTAGTTCTGGAACAAAAAATTTATTACGAATTGCAGGGGCAATTCTGTTCCGGGATGGGTTATCCTCACCTTGTTTTAAATATGCCCGTATAAAGAACGTTATTAAAGCATTTTGCTTTTGATTAATGGTTCACTGTTAAATTGTTATTAACGGGTATTAAGAGGGTAATCCTTCCGAAATCAACATGTTCGGGGGGATTTTTTATGCTGTTACTGCAGGCATGCAACATCAAGAAATATTACGGTGACAGGTTGATTCTCCGTTTTGATGATTTGAAGGTCTATTATGGGGAAAAGATCGGCATCGTCGGCGTCAACGGTTCCGGTAAAACAACGCTGCTGGATCTCCTGGCGGGCCGCCGCTGCCCTGATGAGGGCTGCCTTGAACTGCGCGCCCGGCTTTCCTACATCGGGCAGGAGGACGGCACTTTGTCTGCGCCCGCCCGGAAGCTGTCCAGGGAGTTTAAGGTCAGTGATGTCGACGAGGCATATGCCAGCGGGGGCGAAAAGACAAGGCTGCAGATCGCTTCCGGCTTTGATCAAGGCGCCGGCCTGCTTTTGGCCGACGAGCCCACCACCAACCTGGACCTGGCGGGGATCAGGCTGCTGGAAGAAAAGCTGGCAGCATTCAGGGGCGCGATGCTGCTGGTTTCCCACGACAGGTCGCTGCTGGACCACCTCTGCCGTAAAATAATCGAAATCCGGGACGCCAGGCTGCTGGTTTACCAGGGCAACTATTCTGATTACCTGCGGCAGCGGGAAGCGGCATTTGAGCGGCAGCTTTTTGAGTACCGACAATATGTCCGGGAGAGTAACAGGCTGGAAGAGACGCTGACCGAGCGGCGCGGTAATGTTAAAAAGATCAGGAAAACACCCAAAAGAATGGGCAATTCCGAAGCGCGGCTGCACAAAAGGGAATCAACACAAATCCAGCAGAAATTAAACCGGACGGTCAAAGCGGTAGCAACCAGGCTGGAAAAGCTCGCGATCAAAGAAAAACCGCAGGAGTATCCAAAAATAAAAATCAACATCAGCCAAGCCGCCGATGCCGTTTCCAAGACTGTGGCGTCAGGGCGGGACATCAACCTGTATTTCGGCAGCAGGCGTATTTTCCATCAAGCTTGTTTCGATATACCCAGGGGCAAAAAGACAGCTTTGGTGGGCGCCAACGGCAGCGGCAAGACCACCCTGGCTAATCTAATCGCCAGCAGCGGCCCGGGAGTGAAGCTCGCCCCCGGCACTGTTACCGGTTATTTTAACCAAGAGTTGATCTCAAACCTTGATTACCGGGACACAGTATTGGAAAACATTTTGAAAGCAAGCAGCCAGCCCGAGTCAACGGTCAGGACCATCCTGGCGCGCTTTCTTTTTCGGGGAAAAGATATCTATAAAAAGGCGGCGGTGCTGAGCGGCGGGGAAAAAGTAAAGCTTTCGCTGGTGAAAGTCCTGACGGGCGGCGCCAATTTCATCATCCTGGATGAGCCGACCAACTACCTGGACATCGCGTCCATGGAAGCTCTGGAGGAGGTGCTGCAGGAATACGGGGGAACGCTTCTGATCATATCCCACGACAGGAAATTCCTGGACAATGTGTCCGAACGGCTGCTGCTGATTGAGGACGGCACAATAAAAACACATGAAGGGCGCTTGAAGGAATACTTTAATGACTTTCGGAGCCAGCCCAACTTGCGGGAGAAAGAGATGGAAGACCTGCTGCTGCAGCTCAAACTATCCGAGCTGGCCGGCAAAATAGCGGACTGCGGTGATACACAGGAGCGATGCCGCCTGGATGAAGAATACAATAAGCTCATAAAAAAATGATATAATATAAAATATCATCGCATCAGTGCAACAGATAAATATTACAACACAAAAATGGAGGTAAAGACATTGCTGATTATCGGTATCGCCGGTGGGACAGGCGCCGGCAAGACAACTGTGGCACGCGCTATTGCAGGGAGGCTGGGGACTGATGATGTGACCTATATGCAGCAGGACTGGTATTATTTGGACCGTTCGGAGATGTCGTTGGAAGAACGGGATAAGCTTAATTTAGATCACCCGGACTCTTTTGACAGCCAGTTATTGCTGTCCCATTTAAATCAACTGCGGCAGGGGGCTGCCATTGAAGCGCCGATTTATGATTATCTTGCCCATACCCGGGGCCCAAAAACAAATTCAATGCCTGCCAGGCCGGTGGTTATACTGGAAGGGATCCTGGTTTTGGCTATCCCGGATATCCTCTCGGTCCTGGATATCAAGGTTTTTGTAGATGCAGACCCGGACATCCGCTTGATCCGGCGGCTGGAGAGGGATTTAAAGGAACGTGGCAGCACCCTGGAAAAAGCGATCAACCGCTACCTGACAACGGTTAAGCCGATGCACGAAGCTTTTGTTGAACCTTCCAAAAGACATGCCGATATCATCGTGCCGAGAGGCGGTCAAAATGAAATTGCAATCGACCTGCTCTCTTCCCTGGTCGAGAATTATTTGGAAGATCGTATTGCTTGTAACTAAAGCAGGTAAATAAACATAAGCCTGGTGACTGGAAATGGATACCATTCAGAAACTGGATATAGAGGAAGTCTATCTTTCTCAAAAGACACACCCCGATGGCCTGACGTCGGAAGAGGCGGGTAAAAGGCTGTCCGCAGTCAGCAAAAAGGAGGATGTATTCAAACTCCTGCTGGCCAGGGCAGGCCGGGTAAGCAAACAGTTTACCCACTTTTTTGCCCTGGTGCTCTGGAGTGCTGCTGCCCTATGTTTCCTGGCCGATTACTTCCAGCCCGGTGAGAACATGTCGACGCTGGGTTGGGCTATCGTAGCGATTATCTTTATCAATGGCACTTTCAGCTTCGTCCAGGAATACCGTGCCGAAAAAGCCACCGAGGCGCTGGAAAGCCTGCTGCCGCTGCAGGCAAATGCGCTCCGCGCCGGGGAAATGACGGAGGTGCCGGTGGATTTGCTGGTCGAGGGCGATGTCGTTATCCTGCAGGAAGGCGACAAGGTGCCCGCTGACCTCCGCCTGGTCGAAACACATGACCTGAAAGTCAGCAACGCCACCCTCACCGGCGAGTCGGACGTTTTAACCAGGACAGCCCAGCCTTCCGCCGCCGGCACACTTTTTGAGGCGGATAACATCGTGTACTCCGGCACGCTGGTGCTGGCCGGCAGGGGGCATGGTGTAGTCTTTGCCACCGGCAGCAAAACCCAGTTCGGACGGGTATCCCTATTGACCACTGGGATCAAGAGAACTTTGAGCCCGCTTGAACAGGAGATTGAAAAGGGTTCCAGGACGATCAGCCTGATTGCGCTGAGTATAGGTGCTGTTTTTTTTATTTTGGGCCTGCTGATGGGCAGAACAGTCTGGCAGAACATGCTGTTTGCCATCGGTACCATCGTGGCGCTGGTACCTGAAGGGCTGATGCCCACAGTAACATTGACCCTGGCCGCCGGCAGCCAGCGCATGGCCAGGCGCAATGCCCTGGTCAAAAAACTGAACGCTATTGAGACGCTGGGCTGCACGACTGTGATCTGTACCGACAAAACCGGTACGATTACTGAAAACAACATGCGGGTGGAAAAAGTCTGGTTCCTGAACGACAGTGAGGAAACAAGAGAAAAGGCGTATATGGCAATGGGCCTCGCCAACAGCATCACATTTTCACTGTCCGAAGAAGGCTGGACCGGTGACCCGATGGAGCTGGCGCTGGTGCGGGCTGCCGCGGAACACTATAGTAACAAGCCGGACAATTTTCCGCCATCCGTCCGCCAGGAAGAGTACGGCTTTACCCCCGAAAGAAAGAGAATGACAGTAGTTTACGGTCTGGATGAAAAAGGGCGCCGCTTGGCTGTCACCAAGGGCGCCGTGGAGGTTATCCCGCCCCTGTGCAACCTGGCCGGCGCGGATCTCAGCACTGTGGAAAAGGCAGCGGCTGAGATGGCGGGGCAGGCTATGCGGGTGATGGCGCTGGCTGAAAAAACCAATGGAGAAAGCTGTGGTGACGCGGCAACCTGGGAAAAAGGCATGACTTTCCTGGGGCTTGTAGGTTTGGTTGATCCAATTCGCCGGGATGTGCCTGAGTCTGTTAAATTGTGCCATGATGCCGGTATCCGGGTGATGATGATCACGGGAGATATGCCTGCCACTGCTCAGGCGATCGCCCGCCAGGCTAAAATAGTACCGGATGAGGGCGAGCCGGTGCTGCTGACCGGCAGCGCTATTGAAGAGATGAGCCCTGAAAAGATCAAGGAAGCACTGCGCTCACCGCACATTGTCTTTGCCCGCATGAAACCGGAGCACAAACTGACGATTGTTACAGCACTGCAGGAGATGGGTGAAGTGGTGGCCATGACCGGCGACGGGGTTAATGACGCCCCGGCCCTGCGCAAGTCTGATATCGGCATCGCTATGGGGCTGCGCGGCAACGACGTAGCGCGTGAAACAGCTGATATCGTGCTCCTGGACGATCACTTTGCCACGATTGTCAGTGCCGTGGAAGAAGGGCGCGCTGTTTATTCCAACATCAGGAAATTCATCACATATGTTTTATCCAGCAATACAGCAGAAATCGTACCTTATCTCAGTTTTGTGCTGTTGAGGATTCCGCTGCCGCTGCCCATCATCCAGGTTATAGCGATCGACCTGGGCACGGATCTTTTTCCCGCCCTGGCCCTGGGCTTGGAAAAACCCAGTATGGGGGCAATGAAAAAGCCGCCCCGCAGCCGGGATGAGCGGCTGATGAATACCGGGCTGCTGGTCAGAGCCTTTGCTTTTCTGGGCATAATCGAAGCAATGGCGGGCATGGCGGGATATTTTTACGTGATGTACAGCGGCGGCTGGCAGTGGGGGGTGCAGCCCGGGTATGGCGACCCAGTTTACCTGCAGGCTACTACGGCCTGCCTGGCGGGTATCGTGATGGCCCAGATGGCCAACCTCTTTGCCTGCCG
>CAYNIY010000005.1:18772-34064 GCA_964397525.1 uncultured Eubacteriales bacterium | reverse complement strand
GCACAAAAGCATTATTCAGAATATTTAAAAAAGTTGCAAAATTATCAAATTTGTGGTTTAATTAATCAATAAGAATTATTAAAAATCGTTTCCGCAAAGGTATGTTACCTTTTTAAGCCTCGAGGTTATGATCGCAATAACCGCGGGGGCTTTTATGTTTTATATCAAAAAAATTATGCAGAAATAAGAGGAGGCATTTTTAATAATGACGGCAGAACAACTACTGAAAAAAAACAAACTAACCTTGGATGACCGGGAAAAAATTAATTTTGTGGCCACCCTGGAGATGAGGCTCATGAAGCACCTGATCGGCAAGGAAGACATCCGTGTGCGTGATTACTTGATTGCCATCCGGATACTATGGCCGAAAATGAGTGAAACGCCGATTAATGTAAACCTGATTAAAAGAGCGATAGCTTACCTGGAAGGCAAGGGCTGGCATATGAACCTCGTTGATGATCACTCAGATAAGATCGGCAGGTATATAACCCGTACCCGTTAATGCGGTCACCCTTGATTTTAGAATTTCATCAAAACATAAAATAACCGCAGACGCGGTTTTTTTATTTTATATTCAGCAGTGTATTTTTTTAACAAATAGAGGTATAATTCTAGGATTAACAATTTTTTTAGTATAATAGGATAATGAGTTGTATTTTGGAGGCGGACCATGATCAACGAGCTTGATCTAAACAGCTTTTCCGGGCTGACCGACAAGGAAGCCGCCGGTAAGCTGGAGGAAGAAGGATATAACGAGCTGCCCTCGGCAAAAGAGCGCAGCGTCTTCGCCATTGCCTTTGAAGTGGTGCGGGAACCGATGTTCCTGCTGCTCGTGGCCTGCGGCGCCATTTATCTCCTGCTCGGCGATATCAGGGAAGCAATGATCCTGCTGGGCTTTGTGTTTGTCGTCATGGGCATTACCTTTTACCAGGAACGCAAGACGGAACGGGCGCTGGATGCCTTGCGCGACCTGTCCAGCCCGCGCGCGCTGGTTATCCGCAACGGGGTACCAAAGCGCATCGCCGGCCGTGAAGTCGTCCGCGGCGATATCATGATGCTGGCAGAAGGAGATCGCGTACCGGCTGATGCAGTGCTTTTATCCTGCGTCAACCTTTCGGTTGATGAATCGCTGCTGACCGGTGAATCAATGCCGGTTTCCAAGATAAACTGTGAAAATCCTATGGAGATGGGACGTCCCGGCGGTGACAATTTGCCCTTCGTTTACTCCGGCACGATGGTAGTGAGGGGGCAGGGAATCGCCCTCGTGCAGGCCATCGGGCTGCAGACAGAAATCGGTAAAATCGGCAGGGCTCTGCAGGCGGTGGAGACCGGAGATACCTTGCTGCAAAAGGAGACCGGGCGGCTGGTCCGCAACCTGGCCATCGTGGGCTTATCGCTCTGCAGCGTGGTTGTAATTGTATACGGCATCACCAGGGGCAGCTGGCTGAACGGCTTTCTCGCAGGCACTACTATGGCTATGGCCACGATCCCGGAAGAACTGCCGGTTGTGCTGACCGTTTTCCTGGCCCTGGGGGCCTGGCGCATCTCACAAAAGAGAGTCCTTACCCGCAACGTGCCCGCCGTAGAGACACTGGGTTCGGCCACGGTGCTCTGCGTGGACAAAACAGGCACGCTCACCCAGAACCAGATGACAGTGGCCAGGATCTTTGCTAACGGGGAATTTTATGAGGTCGATGACCAGAACACCCAGTTCCCGGAAACTTTCCACGAAACTATTGAGTTCAGCATCCTGGCCAGCCAGAAAGATCCCTTCGATCCGATGGAAGCGGCGATCAAACAATTGGGTGAACATTACCTGTCCGGTACCAGCCATATCCACGAAGGCTGGACATTGGTCCAGGAGTACCCCCTGTCTCAGAAGCTGCTGGCGCTGTCCCGTATCTGGCTGTCCCCGGACAGCCAATCGTATATAATTGCCGCCAAGGGTGCGCCGGAGGCGATAGCCGACCTGTGTCATCTTGATGAAGAAGAGTGCTCGGACCTGGCGCTGAGTGTCAGTGCTATGGCCGCAGAAGGACTGCGGGTCCTTGGTGTGGCCAAGGCCAGTTTTCAAAAAGCCGAGCTGCCGGGGAAGCAGCACGACTTCAATTTTCAGTTCCTGGGGCTGGTAGGGTTTGCCGATCCACTGCGCCCGGCAGTCCCTGAAGCAATTAAAAAGTGTTATTCCGCAGGCATCCGGGTGGTGATGATCACCGGCGACTACCCGATTACAGCCCGCACTATCGCCGGCCAGGCCGGGTTGGCCCCGGTGGACGAAGTGATCACCGGCCCTGAACTGGACGAGATGGACGACCTGGAGCTGCAGAGACGCCTCAGGACTGTCAACATATTTGCGCGGGTAGTACCCGAACAGAAGCTGCGCCTGGTAAATGCTCTGAAAGCCAATAACGATATCGTGGCTATGACCGGGGACGGCGTGAACGACGCGCCGGCCTTAAAATCTGCGCACATCGGTATCGCGATGGGCGGGAGGGGCACCGACGTGGCCCGCGAGTCATCGGACCTGGTGCTGTTGGACGACGATTTTTCTTCCATCGTTGAGACAGTCGTGCTGGGCAGAAGGATTTTTGACAACCTGAAAAAAGCGATTGCCTATATTTTTGCCATTCACGTGCCGATTGCCGGCATGTCGCTGATCCCGGTGCTGATGGGCTGGCCGCTAGTCCTCCTGCCCGTGCACGTCGTGTTCCTGGAGCTGATCATTGATCCGGCATGTTCAGTTGTCTTTGAGGCTGAACCAGAGGAGGACGATGTGATGAAACGCCCGCCGCGCGACCCGAAAGAGCCTTTATTTGGCAGGCGGACAGTGGGCCTGAGCCTGATGCAGGGCATCAACGTGCTGCTGATCGTGCTGGCCGTTTTTGCCATCTCTTATTACAGCGGGCGGGGCGAAGAAGAAGCGCGCACCCTGTCCTTCACCACGCTGATCCTGGCCAACCTCGGGCTGATCTTCACGAACCTCTCATGGTCGGGCACTGTTTTTGAAACGCTGCGCAAACCAAACGCCGCGTTATGGTGGGTAGTGGGCGGAGCGTTGGTTTTCCTCGTCCTGGCGCTGTACGTGCCGTTACTCCGTGACTTGTTCCGCTTTGCAGAGATGCACCCTGCCGACCTCGGGATCTGCCTGGCGGCAGGTATTTTCAGCATCCTGTGGTTCGAGCTGCTCAAGAAGTTCAACGGCAAGCATAAATACAACCAGTAGGATATAGAGGTATGATCATGTTAGGCACAGAACGAAAAAATATCCATCCCGGAGCAAGAGTAAGAGTAATCCAAAAGCAGCACCAATGCAGCGGTCAGTTGACCGAGGGCGTGGTAAAAGACATCCTCACCAGGAGCGCCGTCCACCACCGCGGCATCAAAGTGCGCCTGGATAACGGCGTAATTGGCAGGGTGCAGGAAGTGGTCGGGTGATGGCTAAGCAGCACAACATCCAGATCTTCGGGCTGAAAAGGTGCCAGGATACCAGGAAAGCGGAGCGTTATTTCAAGGAACGCGCTGTTCCTTGCCATTTTGTCGACCTGTCCCTGCGCGGTCTGAGCAAAGGTGAGCTGGACCGGGTCAGTCAGGCGGTGGGCCTGGAAAACCTGATCGACAAAGAGGGGAAAGAATATGCCAAGCGCAACCTGAAATATATCGCACATGACGTGGAAGAGGTGCTGCTGGCTTATCCGCTGCTGCTGAAAACCCCGCTGATAAGGAGCGGGCAAAAGGCAACGGTCGGCTACTGCCCCGAGACATGGCAGGCCTGGCTCAAATAAAATGCACCAGGGGTGCACCAGGGGGGACGTGCACCAGGGGGGACGGTTCTCTTGTCGCACTTTTCGTGTCAAGGGGACGGTTCTTCTGACACGATCGGCATACTTTTATCGTAAAATGTTATCAGACAGAGGAACGGGGACAAATCCTAAACCAGGATATGTCCCCATTGTATGTTCTCAATAAAAAACCCGCCTGCTTCGCTGCCTTGCACGCCGGTTTCGATATTTCAAGGCAGTTACTTTTTACCGGCCAGCTGCCGGATGATTTCTTCCTTATGCTGACCTACGTACGCACAGCTTGGAGCTGCGCCGCATTTCCAGCAGGCCATGTCGTAAGTTGAATTGATCGTGCCGCAGGCAGGGCAGGAATAATGCTCAACCATTTCCTCAAACCATTTTTCATACCCGGCCTCCTTGATGCGCGCCTGTGATTTCCATAATTCCAGCCGGTGCGGCATCGCGGCCTGGAACGCCTTTAGTTCGGCACAGGGATATTCCGTACACTGGCCGCAGAAGTCGATTCCTTTTGCCGCGGCGCACTTGTACATCGTGCAGAGGCTCTCGCAATAATACGAGCGCTTGTCCGAGCGGCAGCCGTTGCACTGCAGCTTTTGAAGAGGTTGGCCGGAGCGCGCGGCGAGGCTTTCGAGCCTTTTGGGATCTTCATGGGCGCCAATGTAAGCTGTGCACGAGAGGCAGAATAACCCGCAGACGGCGGCGAGCTTTTTATCCGGCACACATGGTCTTTCACTTTTCTTTTTCATTTTGCGCGTCCCCCCTATTTAAAAAATATGCTTCAAATAATGTCATCCTGAGCGTCAGCGAAGGATCTTACACCAAGATTCTTCATTATCATTCAGAATGACACGAAAAATAGGATTCTTCATTGTCATTCAGAAAAACATTAAGAAAAGGCTTTTCATTCTCTGATTGTATCGCTTTTGGTACGGAGCTGCTACAGCTGCGGCCCCTTGCCGATGGCCATTTTACCGCGGAAATATCTTTGCTTGATTTCAGGTGCTTTCTCTGCAAATTTGGCCAAACCCTGGTGCTGGATGCAGCACAGGTTGAACGCCTTGATATTGTGGGGCAGCCTCTCTGCCAGGTCGGCCGCCGGGTTCAGTTTGGCGCAGGGGAAATCAAGGCACTCGAAGCAGAAATCGACAGCGTGTTCAGCTGCGCAGCTGTACGTCTCGCATATGCCGTCCACAGCCAGGCACTGTCCCCCGACTGTCCTGCAGCCCGGGCAGGGCAGCATATCGGTTTTCAGCGTTTTAACGCTCTTCATGTAATCCATCAGGGCGGGGTTGTCCTTGGCCAGATAAGCCTCGCAGGCACCGCAGTATATCCCGCACGGTGCTGTCATCGTGAACTCTTGCGTCTTTTTCATGAGATCAGCCTCCATTTTGTATTTTATCAGTTAGACCGTTTCAAGTGCAAAAGGTTACACTAAATCAGGATAAAATAGCCCACTCATTGTTTTTAATGCCGGCCTTGATTCTTTGCGCCAGGGATTCATCGGCCGTTTTTCGGTAAAAGGACTGGTAGATATCACGCAGCGTCTGCAGGTTGACGATTTCCCCCTCGGCCTGGATCATGATATCCGGCCTGGGATTGAGCAGTTGTTCTTTTCTGATCCAGCCCTGCTGCAGGCCGTAACTCACCCACTGGCTGCAGTGGCAGGGGTTTGATTTTTTGATCAGCTGGCAGGTGTTTTCCAGGTAGCCGGCGACCCTTTTCCTGGCCCGGCAGAGCGTCGTCTTCACTGTGGCGACAGAACATTCCATGATTTCCGCGATGTGTTTGTGCGGCAGGCCAAGGTTATAAGCCAGACAGAAAACTTTGCGCTGGTTGGCAGGAAGGCATTCCGTAAAGCAGTGCAGGCAGCGGATCCTGGCCTCCCGGGCCAGCAGTTCGGTTTCCGGGTCATGGGACGGATTAGGATCGAGAATTTCTTCAAGCGCGAAGCCCTGGTCCTCGGTCAGCACATATAGCGGCAATTTTGTCCTGTGTTTCAGGTAGCTGCTGGCGACATTCAATGTAATCCGGTAGATCCAAGTCAAGAAGGAGCTCTCCCCCCGGAAGTTGTGGTAGGAACGAAAGGCCCTGTAAAACGCCTCCTGGGTAATATCCTCGGCATCGCCCGGTTTGCCTGTGAGGCCCAGGGCCAGCCGGTACACCCTGGCCTGGTTGTCACGGTACAGCTGGTCAAAAAGATCCGTCAGTTCTGCGGACATGTTTGCCACCCTTTCCCAAAAGTGGTTGATTAAACTATCTATTTCGATGATATATTATAAAGTCCTCTTAACGAGGATACGTCATTTTTCTATAGAATATGTACTATGTTTATATAATAATTATACATCCATTTTCAGGAGCGATGGCTGTTTCCTGTTTATTTCAACAAACTTTCAGTTGCCATTCAGGATCTTTTCAGCAATATCAAGGATAATAGAAGAAATGATATTGAACGTACTGAGAATTATCTCTGGATTAAATAAAGGTGGTGGGCAGGCATGCAGCAGCTTAAAGGGATCAAGATATTGCTGGTGGACGATGAACCGAACATACTGCAGTTTCTGGAGCTCGGCCTGCAGAACGAGGGCTTCGAGGTAAAAAGCGCCCAGGACGGCATGTCGGCCATTGCCCTGCTGAAGGACTTTCAGCCGCATGTGGCCATCCTCGATGTGATGATGCCCGGTATGGATGGTTTCGAGGTCTGCCGCATGATCAAAAAAACCGATAACGTGGCGGTAATCATGCTCACGGCCAAGGACGAAGTGGACGACCGGGTGAAGGGCCTGACGCTGGGGGCCGATGACTACATGGTGAAGCCGTTCAGCTTTGAAGAGCTGCTGGCCAGGATCTATGCCAGGGTCCGCAACCAGTTTCCCCACCTGTTTGGAGAAGTTGTGATCGGTCCTTTTCAAATCGACGAGCGCCGCAAGGAAATCAAGCTGGACAGCCGGGCACTGGAGCTTTCTCCGACTGAGTACGAGCTGCTGAAATTCCTGGTGCTCAACCACGGGCTGGTTTTAAGCAAGTCCGTGATCTTGGACAAGGTATGGGGTTACGATTTCGGCGGAGAAGAAAATATCGTTGAAGTGTACATCCGTTCATTGCGGGATAAGTTAAATGACAAAAACCATCAGCTGATCAGGACCCTGCGCGGTTCGGGATACCGGGTTGACCTGCCATGAGCCAAAAAACAGCCGCGCGCTTCAAAGCGATTTTTGCGCCCAACTCCTTGCGGACCCAGCTGTTGTCCCGCTCCCTGCTGATCCTGGCCGTTGTGCTGGTGCTGATCGGCCTGTCCCAATATGTCTTTATGAAAGAAGTCATCTACAGAAACAAGGCCACCAGCATGCAGAGCCAGATCATGTCCATTTATCCCACCATCAGGGAGCACCTCGGCACAGACCAGGGAAATGGTAATGACCGGCCGCTGCGGTTCTACATGCCCGATGCAGAGCTGGCATTTATTGATACACAGGGCAATTTTACTGTACTGGCCAGCGGTCCGGACGGTGTAGAGCCCCCGGTGCTGGACGCGCAGGTATACCTGGATGTATTAAGTGTAAGGCCGGCACTGGAGAGCAGCCAGGAGTTCAGGCAGCAATCCAGGGCTGCTCGGGAATCGAACTATAAACTTGTTGACACCGGCAGCGGTGAAAAACTTGTCGTCCTGCAGCCGGTTTTTGAGCGCGGCCAGGCCATCGGCGTCATGCAGGTCAGCACTATGACCGGCCCGCTGACCGAGTTGGCACTTCACCTGCTGCTCACATTTTTATTTCTTTCACTGATTGCCCTGCTTTTTGCGCTGCTCGCCTTTCTGCCCGTGCTCAGGAGGACCCTGGACCCGCTGTCCAACATGGTGGACACTGCCGGGCAGATCGACGCCGGCAACCTGGCCAGGCGCTTCCCGACCGACCAGGGCCAGGTGGAGATTGACCGCCTGGCGGAATCGTTCAACGGCATGCTGGAGCGGCTGGAAACATCTTTCGAGGCGGAAAAAGAAACCAAGGAAGAGATGCGCCGCTTTATATCGGATGCCTCCCACGAGCTGCGCACGCCGCTGACTTCCATCCGCGGTTTTCTGGAGGTGCTGCTGCGCGGAGCAGCCGACCAACCGGACCAGCTGTATAAAGCATTAAACAGCATGCACAGCGAATCTGAGCGCCTTACCAAGCTGGTGCATGACCTGCTGCTGCTGACCAAGCTTGACCGCACGCCGCACATTGAACTCACAGCAGGCCGGCTGGACAGCATGATCCGGGATATGGAGCCGCAGCTGCGCATCCTCGCCGGCAGCAGGACACTCGAGCTGGATATCGAGCCGGACGTGATATGCAGTTTCGATACGGATAAGATGAAGCAGGTGATCCTGAACCTGTTTCACAATGCGGTGCAGCATACTGACCCGGTTAAAGGGCGGATCGTGATCTCCCTGGTCGCCGGGGACGACGGCGTAAACCTGTCCGTTCAGGACAATGGCCCCGGGATCTGTGCCAGCCACCTGCCTCACGTTTTCGACCGCTTTTACCGCAGCGACTCCTCGCGGACGCGCAAGTACGGCGGCGCCGGCCTGGGCCTGGCAATCACCAAGTCCATCGTGAACGCCCACGGCGGCACCATCAGCGTCGAGAGCAGAGAGGGCGAAGGCTGCACATTTCGGTGCCAGTTGTTGAGTTGTTGACTAAACGTGACAAGGGGACGGTTCTTGTGACACGTTTTAGTGTATTCAACATACTTTGTCGTTGAATGATACCAGACAGCGGAAAGGGGACATATTCGATACCAGAATATGTCCCCAAACAAAGGAAGCAGGAGAACCGTCCCCCTGCTTCTTTCAGGTAATGTTCAGTTTCCATTAAGGGACAATTCAGGTTGCAGGGATATCATTGGTGCATAAGGCTTTACCGGACACGGTGATGGAGGAACATAACGATGAGATTCGATGGCCTTAAACTGTCGCCGATATGCGGAAAACCAAGAGGGAAGCCCCTTTCATAAAGCTTTACATAAGCATTTTTTCAAATTTTATCTATAAAAATTATCGATATCGAGGGGATACCGTATGAAAAACATGTTCAGTTCGCTTTCCGCAAAACTTAATAAGGTCCCGGGTCTCTTTAAAAAGAAAAAATTTCTCTATGGCACAATTGCAGCAGCAGTATTGTTAACTATAGGGTGTTACTATTTCTGGGGCGGCAGCAAATCAGAGAGCGGTTACTTAACCAGTACCGTTAAGAAAGGCATTGTTGCCAAAACCATCCCGGCCACCGGCACCATTGAGCCGGTCAGCACTGTTTCGTTAAGCTTTGAAAACGCGGAAATAATCAAGAAAATTCACGTCAAAGTGGGCGATCATGTGACTACCGGGCAGCTCCTGGCCGAGCAGGAAGAAGACGACCTGCAGGCGCAGGTGAGCCAGAGTTCAGCCAGCCTGAAAAGCGCCGCCGCCAAGCTGTCAGACCTGGAAGACGGTGCGACAAAGGAAGAATTGATCAAGGCCGTGGTCAGCTTCAACACCGCCAAGGCTTCATATGACCAGGCCAAGACAAACCTGGAGCGGTATCAAAACCTTTTTGCAGTGGGAGCTGTTACCCAGTCCGAGCTGGATTCGGCCAACAACAGCTACATCGGCGCGGAAGGCAACCTGAGGCAGGCCGAGGCCTCGCTCCAGACAACCCAGGCCGGCGCCACAGCGGCGGAGATTGCAGCGGCGGAAGCCTCATATGAAAGCAGCAGCGCCCAGCTCAAGATGGCACAGAAGGAACTCTCAGGGGCTCAGATGACCAGCCCGATGAACGGTATTGTCAGTGAAATCAACGGGGGCGAGGGCCAAAGGGCCACCGCCAACAATAACACCACCAGCAGCACCAACGGTTTTATGGCGCTCATTTCGGAAGCGCTGCAGGTGGATGCCCAGGTCAACGAAGCTGACATCGGCAGCCTGCAGATCGGCCAGGCAGCAGAACTCACTGTCAACTCTTTCCCGAACAAGACCTTTACCGGCAGGGTCAGCAGCATCTCACCCATCGCTACCACAGTATCAAACGTGCAGGTATACAATACTGTCATCCAGCTGGATAATAACCAGACCGGCTTGAAGGCCGGTATGCCGGCTACCATAACCATCATTGTTGAAAAGTCCGAAAACACCCTCACCGTACCCAAGGGCGCTGTCACCTACGCAGCCAAGCAGGCAGGCAACAGCGGCGGCGGCAGGAATGTCATTGTCATGAACAAGTCAGGCGGCCTGGAAACCAGGCCGGTGGAACTGGGGCTGTCTGACTCCAGCAGCTATGAAGTTCTGGCAGGCCTCAATGAAGGAGAGACGGTGATTATTGGCACCGGCACTGCCGGTTCGACAAGCAGTGGCACAAGTTCAGGCAGCAGTAACAGCAGCAGCACCAACAGGACCTCGGGTACACCATTTATGGGCGCGGGTGGGCCGCGCTAAAACATGGTTTTTTCCATGCCCCCTGACGCAAAATTGAATTAGGATGGTGTGATATGCCCGGGAAAACAGCAATCATCATGGAAGACATCAGAAAAACATATGATTTGGGAGCGACCCAGGTTTTTGCTTTGAGAGGCGTCTCCCTGTCTATACAGGAAGGCGAAATGGTGGCTGTCATGGGTTCTTCCGGCTCGGGCAAGAGCACCCTGCTGAACCTGATCGGCTGTCTGGACAGACCGACCGAAGGAACGTATCTCCTGGACGGTGAGAATGTTTCTGATTTAGATAAAAATCAATTGGCCCATATCCGCAACAAAAGGATCGGTTTCGTATTTCAAGGCTTCAACCTGCTGGGAAGAGTGTCGGTGATGGCTAATATGCAGCTGCCGCTGATTTATGCCGGCGTGGGAAAAAAAGAGATGGAGGACAGGGTGAAAGAGGCCCTGGACTGGGTCGGGCTGTCACAGTACATCAACCACTATCCCAACCAGATGTCCGGCGGCCAACAGCAGAGAGTGGCCATTGCCCGCGCCCTGGTGAACAATCCCTCCCTGATCCTGGCGGACGAGCCCACAGGCGCCCTCGACTCCAGGACCAGCATCGAGATAATTTCGGTGCTCCAGAGATTAAATATCGAGAAAAGCATGACTGTGATCATGGTTACCCATGAAAAAGATATCGCCCATTACTGCCGCCGCCTGATCATTTTAAAAGACGGCCGGGTCATCGAGGACGCGCCCGTTTTAAATCCCGGAAACGCTGCCGCGGACCTGGCTGCGCTGCCGGCAGAAGCGGGGGCGGTGAGTTGAACTTTTCAAATAATTTTGAAGTGGCTATAAATGGCATCAAGGCAAATAAAATGAGGTCTTCCCTGACCATGCTCGGCATCATCATCGGTGTCGCCGCCGTGATCATTATGATTTCGGCGGGACAGGGCGCCAGCAAAATGATTTCCGACCAGATTTCCAGCATGGGCTCAAACCTGCTCATGGTTTATCCCGGGGCCGGAGGCGGGGCCGTGCGGGGAGCCTCAGGCAGCGTCAACACCCTGACCCTGGAAGATGCTAAAGCGATAGGCGGCCTGAACCTGGTGACCAACTCGGTGCCGGAGCTGAGCACCAGCGCTACCGTGCTGTACGAAAACCAGACCTGGACCTCCACGGCTGACGGCACCACACCGGAAATGCAGGACATTAAAAAATGGCCGCTTAGCTCGGGCTCGTTTTTTACCGGGGAGGATGTGGACAGTGCCAGCATGGTGGCTGTGATCGGCAAGACGGTCGCGGACAACCTATTCCCTTCCGGCGCCGACCCGGTGGGTTCGACCATCAGGATCAATAAAATGTCCTTTACCGTCATCGGTGTGCTGGCCTCCAAAGGCGCGGCCATGATGGGGCAGGACCAGGACGATATCATCTACCTGCCGATCAGCACGGTGCAGCAGAGGATGGCCGGCGTGAATTATGTCCGGACAATTAACGTGCAAACTGAATCCGAAAACAGTATGGCTTATGTCCAGAGCAATATAGAAGAACTGCTCCGGGAGCGGCACCGCATCAGCGGCGCCAAAGCAAGTGACTTCACTGTGCGCAACCTGACCTCCGTGCTGGAAGCAGCGCAAACCGCCACCGGCACCATGACGATGCTCCTGGCCGCCATAGCTGCCGTATCCCTGCTGGTGGGCGGCATCGGGATCATGAATATCATGCTGGTCTCTGTCACGGAAAGGACCAGGGAGATCGGCCTGCGCATGGCGGTCGGGGCTACCGAGAGCAATATCAGAAACCAGTTCCTGGTGGAGTCCCTTGTATTGTGCCTGGTGGGCGGCATCATGGGTATCATCACCGGGGCGGCAGGAGCCGCGGTAATTGCAAAATTTACCGGGTGGAACACCTATGTGACGTTATACCCCATTTTGTTATCCGCGGGTTTCTCAGCCGCCATCGGCATATTCTTCGGCTATTACCCGGCCAAGAAAGCATCGAGCATGGATCCGATCGAAGCGCTCCGCTTTGAAAAATAAAGTGCTGAAAGGGGAGTAAGCAGATGAAAGTTACAGGCCGTATTGTTGATTGCGGCATCATTGAACGGGAGGTCCTGGAATTGCTTCACAGCAATGACCCCTCTGAAAAAACACAGATCATCGAGTCTATGGAGCTGGTGCAGTTTTATTTTATCTGGCCTATCCCCCTGGTTTTTGATGAATTTACAGTTGACTGATGTGCAGAGGAGCTGGTTTTAAAATGACCAAACGTGTTTTTCCGGCAATCCTGGCGCTGTTGTTTGTCCTTGTCTCCTTCGCACCGGCAGCATTCGCCGCCGAAGACAACGGGACGCTGCGCCTGAATGATGCCATCGCCAGGGCGCTTAATCAAAACAGCGGCCTCAAGCTGCAGGAGCTGAATCTCGAAACGGCTGAAGACAAGCTGGACGACATGAGGGACAGCATCGAGCATGTCCCGGCGACGAACATTTACGAACCAGGGATATCATCCACCTGGTCCAGTTACCTCTCGGCGGCGAACAGTGACCGCATAGCCCAAAAGTCCTACGAAAACATGAAACAGCAGCTGGTTGTCGATGTAAAGGACAAATATTACGGCATCCTGAGCGGCAAGCGTGATGTCAGCCTGGCGGAAGCCAGCCTAAAGTCAGCCCAGATCGAGCTGGTCCAGGCCAGAGTGAAGAAACAGGTAGGCATGATGACGCAGGCCGATCTGCTCGCTGCTGAAACGCAGGCGCAGAACGCCGGCACAAACCTGATCTCCGCGCAGAACGCCCTTGACCAGGCTTATACCCAGCTGTCGCTGCTGACCGGCATGAGCGATACGCTGCGGCCCGAAATGGTCGACGAGGCTGTCTTTGAGAAAGCGGAGTTCACCTCCCTGGAGGCGATCACGTCCATTGCCCTCTCCGGGAACTACACTGTCTGGGCGGCGGAAAAGACGGCTGAACTGGCGGATAGGGTGGAGATGTATGCGGATGATTACGACATGGGCGTGATCAACACCAAGATCAAAGAAATAGAAGCCAGCGACTCCAAAGAACAGCTGAAGGAAGAAGTGAAGGTGCTTTACCAGTCCCTGCAGACGATGGAAGAAAAGAAAGTCACCCTGGAGCAGAAGGTAGCCTCACAGGAGGAGGCACTGCGGGTCACCAGATACAAGCATGAATTCGGCCTGGCCACAGCCCTCCAGGAGCTTAAAGCAGAGCAATCCTGCAGCTCAGCGCAGGACGAATTGCGGCAGCTGGTTTACGAGTATGATCTGGCCAAGTCCCAGCTCCTGGTTTTGAGCGGGAAAGATATCATCCCGGACAGCATAGTTTAATCCCTGTAAATATTTTACGGCAAAAAGCCGATAAGTTAAATAGAGGACATTCCTTAACTGTTTTCAATAACTCCATTCCCTACAAAACCCTAACACCCTTAACTTTTGGGCCGGTTTAACCCGGCCCTCTTTTTTTCCCGCCCGGCGCTGGATGTGATGATATCCGCTCTCATATATTAATATCTCCCGGCCAGCCGCGTGACCACTTCCACCAGCCGGTCCAGCCGGCCTTGCGCCGCCGCCTCTTTTTTTTCGGTGCTGTATTTTTCGGCCTCTTCACCCAACTTTTTTCTTAATTAGAAAACATATTTATTTCTTAAAGGGAGTTTTTCGCGTAAAGGAACAAGGGGACAATATATACCCAATTATTTGTCCCCGGTCATTGATTGTCTTTGTTGTTTGGCTTGGTCAATGGAGGTGCCTTTATTTTATTAGTTGTGGGAAGATCTTCAAGATAGAACGGCAGTATGGAAACGGCAACATTGCGTTTATTAAAAAGGGCTCTGCCTATAAATAAGCTGGTGTTGTTATGCAAAGCCATCTCCCACCTGTTTGAAACGATAAACTGGGGCAGCAGAACTGTGATCATGTCCCCTGGCTGCGAGGAGTGTCCTTCCGAATCAAGATACTCTGTTAACGGTTCCACTATTTCCCGGTATGGGGATTGTTTGATTACAAGTTTGATGTCTGTATTAAGCAGTGTTTATATGTTTCGATGTGGACAAGGTGCCTGTATGCTACATTTTCTGCAGGATATACTATCGTTGTTTCTGGTAGAATCAACGTTATATTTAAGCTATTATTGAGGCTGGAGCTGTTGATGGCGATCACTAAAGTTGCATTTTTAAAAACTTTTAACCATGACATATACAATAGGGTATAATATAAAGAAGGTGTGCTGATGAAGAGAGAATTATTATTTTGCCTGGAAAAGGCGGCTTTACTGAAAAATATCTAATAGCGAAATAACTAATATTAACCGAAAGCGAGGTATTACCATGACCCTGAATATTGAGCTGGTCGAGCAGGAAACACAGGCAGTTATGTACATCAGGACCAGGACAACGTTTGCCGACATGCCTAAATTAATCGGTGAGTCCTACTGCAAGATCGCGGCGTACCTGGGCGAACTCGGTGAGCAGCCGGCGGGCATGCCGTATGCGGCCTATTACAACCTCGACATGCAGGATATGGACCTGGAGATGGGCTTCCCGGTGGCCAGGCAGCTGCCCGGGAAAGACGAGATCAAGGCTCGTTTAGTCCCCGCGGGTAAATACGTGACCTGCATGTACAAGGGGCCGTACAGCATGATGGAGCAGGCGTATAACCAAGTATTCCTGTGGATGCAGGAAAAAGGCTGCCAGCCGGCTGGCGTGTACTACGAATACTACTATAATGCGCCGGACGAAGTGCCGGAGAGCGAGCTGCTGACCAAGATTGCCATACCGGTGAAGTAGGCTGGCGCCTGGAAACAAGAATGAGGCTGGGAACTGCGGAGACAAACCGTGGTTCTTTTTTTATTCAGCAATTCAACAACCGGCATCATTTTCACAAACGTGTCACAAGAACCGTCCCCGCAAATTCATCGTTCACATCAATCAGGACCCGATCCTTAAAACGCATAATGGCCATCATTGTTTGGTTGTTATGAAAAGCCTTGGAGAACTTGTCTTCTGTTAAGCGCAGGGCAGCCTCTGCTTTTTTGAGCTCGGTAT
>CAYNIY010000005.1:5866-18672 GCA_964397525.1 uncultured Eubacteriales bacterium | reverse complement strand
CGGCCTTTTATTTTTAATCAAAAAAAATAAACCTCCTTATGCGCGGCGCTGCTGACTTAAAATTAGGCAGTAGTAGTATTTGACAGCATTTTTTCAATTCCCTTTAATATTTTTAGTTCTTTATAAATATCCACAGGATGGTAGAATAGTAGTGTATAAAATGGTAGTGCATAAAATTGATCAGAATCAATTATGGGGGTATCGGTTTAATGCTGAAGATAAAAACATGGATTGCCGCACTCTTTCTCCTGGCGCTTTTCTCAGCGCCGTCCCTGGCGGCGGCGGGCGTGCCCAATGTCACAGGGGAAATGCAGAGTGCCGGTTTCTGGACAAATAAGCTGGCGGACCCGGACGGGGTGATCATGAGCCAGCGCGAAATAGAGGCTTTTAACCGTGATATTGTCAGCGCTCTGCCCGGTCTGGTATATGATCTGACTGATTATCCAGCTTCTTTAAGCGGGGAGAAGCTGGCGGAACTGGTGACCAGGCGCCCGTTTCCCGTGGCTGAGGAGAGGTACAGCAACGGTTCACTGGTTGGCGCAGCTTACTACGACTACCTGCAAAGCCAGATGAACCTGGACGGAATAGAGGACAGCAATAAGGTGGTTTATGCGGTGACGGTCAGGCGGACCAACATCAGGACTTTCCCGACAGCTGATGAATCGCTGGAAGCGCCGTATGATGTGGAGTTTGACATGTTCCAGGAGACGGCAGTGGGTCCGGCCGAGCCGGTCTTGATCCTGCACCGCAGCCTGGACGGCGATTGGTGCTTCGTGCAGGTTTACAATTATAACGGCTGGATGCCCGCCGCCGACCTGGCTGTGGCACCGGACAAAGACAGCTGGCTGCAGTATGTGCAGCCGGAGCAGTACCTGGTGGTGACGGGCAACAGGATCGAACTGAACTATGCCCCGGCTGACCAGGGTGTGGAGCAGGTCGGATTTACTATGGGCACCAGGATCCCGCTGGCCGTAAGAAATGTTGACGATGTTGTGGCTGCCGCCGGCGTTTACCTGGTCAAGCTGCCTACACGCGGCGAGCACGGGGAGTTAGTGCTGAAAATGTCCACGGTGCCGGCGGGCAGCGATGTCATGGTCGGCTACATGCCATACACCAGGGCAAATATCCTGCTGCAGGCTTTCAAGATTCTGGGCGAGCGCTATGGCTGGGGCGGCATGTTTGAGGCCAGGGACTGCTCCGCCTTTGTCATGGATGTGTACCGGAGTTTCGGCCTGATGCTGCCGAGAAACGGTGACGAGCAGGAACAGTCAGCCGGCAGGACGGTGAGTTTTGCCTCGCTCGGTACAGGTCAGCGCTATGAACTGCTTGACTCACTGCTGCCGGGCGCCTCGCTGCATACTCCCACCCACGAGATGCTCTACCTGGGTGAAGACGAGGGGCTGCATTACGTGATCCATGACATCACCTCTTACGGCGACCGGGATCAGGTGAATGCCGACGGCTCGCTGGCCAGAGTCGAGCTGAACAGGGTGGCGGTCACGGACCTATCCTTGACCCTGCGGAGCGGCAGAACCATCATCGACAGCCTGACTGGCGGCAAGCAGGTTGAGTCCGGCGCCGCGTCAGTGGCCCGCTCCTCCGACTTTAAAGTGAAGGTGTATGTAAATGGCAGGGTGGTGCGGTTCCCGGATGAGCAGCCCTACCTCGACAGCTCAACCGACAGGGTTTACATGCCCGTGCGGTTTGTGTCAGAGGCCCTGGGCGCGGAAGTGGAGTGGCTGCAGGAACAGCAGAATATATCGATCAACAGAGGGAAAACACTGATCCTGATGCATTCCGGAAGCAGGGATGTTTATGTTGACGGCCGGTTTTACAAGCTCGACGCGCCGCTTAGAATGATCAACGGCAGGAACATGATCCCCCTGCGGTTTGTCAGTGAGGCCCTCGGCGCGGCAGTGGAATGGACAGCGGACAGCAGCGGCGGCAGGGTGGACATCACAGGGAGGTGATAATCATTGCAAAAGCATCCGGATCAAGTACAGGCCGGCCCGATAACCGGGATATACCAAAAATTAAAAAACGGGTTGCGGGACCTCGGTTTTATTTTGGAGTGGCGCGGCACATCCCCGGCGCTGCAGTTTAACATGCCTGATGATTGCCATACCACCAGCGCCAAAAAATGGGATAACCTTGGCGCCGTCCATTATTACAGCAGTGATGACGCAGAGGACAAGCCGCCCGGTCTGTTGGGCGTAAAATTTTACCGTGCCAATCTGCCCAGTGAAAAGTGGCTGAAGGAACTGGAAGCGCTGAAAGACAACCCGTACCGGCAGGATAAAATCGGCGGACCGGCGGTGGATGAAAAATCCCTGCACATACAGTTTGTTTTTAATGATTATGATGAGGACGCTCTGGCTTTTATCAGTTCTTTAATGAGTTTGCTTGAAGATTTATTGATCTGCGATGAATAAAAGGAAGCAGGGGGACGGTTCTCCTGCTTCCTTTTTTGCTTACAATATTGATTCCATCTTTACCGGGTCAAAGCCTGCCACCAGCGTTTTGCCATCGGTCAGCAGCGGCCGGAACATGGCTTTGGGATTGGCTGCCAGAAAGGCCGCGGCCTCGCTTTCCGTGAAGCCGCTCGCGTCAATGCCCAGTTCCCTGTAAGCCCTGCTTTTGGGATTCACCAAATCTTTGACCGGGATGCCGCCAAGTTTGGCCAGTTCAAAAAGCTCCGCCGCCGCAGGCGGATTTTTTGTTATGTCCATGTAGGTGTAATCTGCGCCCTTTTCCGAAAGCCACGCTTTCGCCTTCCGGCAGGTCGTTCAGGTGGGGAAGCAGTAAAATTTCAGCATGCTTATAATCCTCCTTTTGCTTTTCTTATCATGTTAATAACCTATCTCCAATTTTGGATTTCGATAATGTTTCCTTCCGGGTCCCTGGCATAGACAACCGTCAAAGTCCCCAAGCCTGCGATTTCTTTTTCCACCAGTTCCCCCAGTTTGCCGCCGCCGTTATCCAGGAGCTTTTGGTAAAAGAGATGGACATCTTCAACCGAGAAGGCGATGTGGGCAAAGCCCGGCTTGTTTATTTCAGGTTGTCCGTCACTTTCAAACTGACGGTTATACTGGAATATCTCCAAGGTCGGGCCGTCTGTGTACCCCGGCAGGCGCAGGTGCTGTCCTTCTATATGGGCGCCTTTGATGCCGGCTACCCGGTCGAGCCAGTCCCCCTTGAGATCACGTTCCGGGTATACCGGTTCGCACCCAAAAACATCAATATAAAAACGGGCAAGCTTCTTCCAGTCTCTCGCTACTAAGTTTGTATGGGTAAACTTCAACTTCGTGTCTTTACACCCCTTTGATATTGCACTAATGTACAATCATTATTCTACCTCAACCTTTAATCCACTGCAAGAACCGGCAGCTTTTTGTATATCCGGACCAAATATGTCGCTTGGTGCTGTTTGCATATTGACGTGCCCGCGCCTCCGGTTTTATGGTAATATAGATATGGTTATTCTGAAGTGAAGAGGGGTAGGGGTCTTGGCAGTAAATAAACTTATTAAAGCTGCCGGCATGGGGGAACCGCCGGAAAAGATCAGGTACCTGGTCAAGGACAAAGGTATCGATATCAACGTGCGTGACGAGAATGGGATGAGCCCGTTAATTTATGCCGCTTTTTTCGGGCATGAGGGTGTAGTAAAAGAACTGCTGGCCCTCGGTGCTGATATTAACGCCAGCGGCAGCAACGGGGTTACTGTCCTGCTGGCCGCGCTGCAGGAAGCTGCTCACGCGTCTATCGCCAGGCTGCTGATAGACAGCGGCGCGGATGTCAATGCCGCTGATGAGCAGGGCCTGACACCGCTCATGACCGCCATTTACGCCGGCAGCCTTGAGTTGACGCAGTATTTGTTGGAAAAAGGGGCCGATGTTAATTTTAAGAACAGCAAAGGCTGGACCGCTCTCGACCTGGCCAAGCAGAAAGAGGACCGCAAGTTGATCCAGGTTCTGCACAGGGCCGGTAATTTTCAAAATGCCGACCTGATCTACGCGGCCAGGATTGGCGATATAAGCTGGCTGAACGAAATGATCAAAGCCGGCGCGGATGTGAATGGCAAGAATGAAAATCTGGAGGCGCCGCTTTTGTGGGCGGCCTTCAACGGGCATGTGAGAGCAGCCACAATCCTGCTGGACAACGGCGCCAGGGTGAATGACACAAGCAAAGCCGGGTGGAGCGCTCTGATGGCCGCTGTGGAAAGCGGCAGCGAACAGCTGGTCAAATTACTGCTGGCAAGGGGCGCGGATGTCAGTCACAAAATGGAATCCGGCGAGACGGCGCTGACCCTGGCTCAGATAAACGAAAACAGCAGCATCATCGAGCTGATTAATAGTGCCGGGGGATAGGGGAGAGAAATGGAGTTAGCTTATCTGAACGGCTGGCTGGGTTCGCTTGAGGAGGCCGTGGTTTCAGTCAATGACCGCGGCTACAATTTTGGCGATGGCGTTTATGAAGTGATCAGGGTTTATGACGGGGTGATGTTTGCCCTGGAAGAACACCTGGAACGCCTGGCGATGAGCGCGGCAGCCGTGGAAATAGACCTGCCCTGGGGGCGGGCGGAACTGCGGGAAATTACGGCAGGAGTCCTCGCCGAGAGCGGAATTAAAGATGCCTCGGTGTACATCCAGGTGACTCGCGGCACGGCGCCCAGGGATCACCTGTCTGATGTGGATATGCGGCCAAACCTGCTGATAACGGTGCGGCATATCACTGAGATAGATCCCGCGTTGTACAGTGAAGGCATTAAAGCCATAACCATGCCCGAGTTCCGGTGGCAGATGTGCCATATAAAATCCATTTCGCTGCAGGCGAGTGTGCTGGCCAAGCGCCGCGCCAGTCGGGCCGGGGCGGCCGAGGCTTTTTTCGTCCTGCCGGACGGGACGGTTACGGAGGGCGCCTCCAGCAACATTTTCATCGTTAAAGACGGCGTTTTGATGACCCACCCGGCGGGCAGCAGGATCCTGGCCGGTGTGATGCGCCATTTCGTCCTCAGGGTGGCTGGGTCTGCCGGGATGAGCACTTTGGTGCAGCCTTTTGTTCTTTCAGACCTGCTGAGTGCGGCGGAGGTTTTCGTTACCGGCACCGTGGCTGAAATTGTGCCGGTAGTAAGTGTGGATGGGGTAACAATCGGGAATGGCAAGCCCGGCCCCGTGACAGCTCGTCTTCATAAAGGCTACACCGCGCTGCGCACACGCTGAGCATAGAATTAATCATCTGTGTCATCATATGTTAATAAACAATGGAGGTTGAGAATGGTCTCAGCCTCCATTTTATTTTTCCTGTCACTGGCCAGTCAGGATTAATTAGTCTCAACTCCATTTTCGTTGAGGTATTTTTTAAGCTCGATAATATTGATTTCTCCAAAATGGAAAACGGATGCCGCGAGCAGGATGTCAGCTCTGCCTTCCCGGGCGGCTTCCAGGAAATGCTCCTTCGTGCCGGCCCCGCCGGAGGCGATGACCGGGACCTTTACCACTTCTTTGATGCCCCGGATCAGCGGGATATCATACCCGGTTTTTGCCCCGTCACGTGTTTTGCTGGTGGGCAGGATGTAGCCGGCGCCCCTGGTTTCCGCCTCCCTGGCCCAGGCGATGGCGTCCATCCCTGTGGGTGTGGTGCCGCCATCAATATAGACCTCGTAGCCGGAGGGCAGGGATGGATTCCGATCCACATCAATGGCTACAGCAAGTTTGGCGGAGCCGAATCTGGCGGCAACCTGGTCGATTAAGCCAGGGTTGCGGTAGGCCGCGCTGCTGATGGAAACCCGGTCAGCACCTGCCTCCAGTACTTCCTCGGCGCTGGCCACAGAATTTATGCCGCCGCCTACCGTGAAGGGGACGGTAGCGACCTGGGCTACACGCCGGACTGCATCCAATGTGGTCTTTCTTTTTTCTATGGTAGCGGTGATATCCAGAAAGGCCAGTTCGTCTGCTCCGTTTTGGCAGTAAATCCTGGCGCATTCAACAGGATCGCCTGCATCCCTTAAGTTTATGAACTGGACACCTTTTACTACTCTCCCGTCCTTCATGTCCAGGCAGGGCATTATCAGTACCTTGCTCAATATGATCTGATCCCCTTTCCATTGTTATGCTGCTGAGGCTTTATTAATTCTAGAAAAAACCTTTAAACTCCTCCAAAAAAACAGTTATAATAAACTGGCATGAAGGGAGATGCTTTTACCTGGATTTTAAAGAAACAATTATGCAGTTGGTTTCAAACTATGGCTATGGAGGCCTATATTTTTATTTCCTTGTTGATACGCTGGGGATACTGCTGCCTTCAAAATCGATCCTGGCCCTGATCGGATTTTTGATCGGGGAGGGGGTTTTTAGCCACTACCCCGTTATTGCCGCTGCGGTACTGGGAAGCTTAAGCGGTGTTACGATCAGTTTTTCCATCGGCAGGAAGATCTGCCAGCCAGCGGCTGGAAAATACGGCCGGCTCATCTTCATCACACCGGAAAGGCTGATGAAAGCTGAAAAGTGGTTCGACAGGTTTGGCGCGCCGTTTATTGTTTTTGCCTACTTTGTACCCGGCATGAGGCATGTCGCGCCTTACCTGTGCGGGATCTCCAGGCTGTCCTATTTCAAGGTGATATTTTTTTCAGCCGTCGGGTCTTTACTGTGGGTAGTTACCTTCACTTATATCGGGCGCCTGATCCAGGCAAACTTTTTATAAATTTTTAATAATTATTAATGATTAAGAAAGGTTAATTTAATTTCTCCTCCTTATAATAAACACCAGGAACACAAAATCGGAGGGGGAATACAAGTGGATTTATTGGTTGCTGTCCTCATTATAGTATTTTCCGTTTGCGGCATCCCCGTGATCACAAATATGATCATACCCAGGAAGGGGACAACTTAATAATGAGCGAGAAACATAGATGAACCGGGTCCCATAGCTGCACGGGAGCCGGTTTATCGCATTTTCGGGTGGTTTCGGTTTTTGCTGGCTAAATATTGCATATTAAGCTTTTCTCTATAAAAATGGAGGGGCGGGCTTTGCGCCCACCCCCTGCCTGCCTAATCATCTGTAGTTTCAACTTTTACCTCTGTTTTTTTGCCTTCGCGTTTTTCCGTGCTGGGTTTGAATTTATCCACAATATCCGGGATTAAATCCACTAGTTTGCCCATGTTGGTTGATTCTTTGATCTGCATTACCTGGACGTGTTCGCCTTTGACTACGATCACCGCCGAAGCTGTAACACAGCCGCCGGTGCCGCCGCCATATCCGGAGCCCATGCCTTTATCAGGGGCATCCCCCGCTCCGCCGCAGGTACCGAGTCCGAATCTAATGTCGATCACGGGGATTATAGTAGTGTCCCCGATTGTAATCGCATCGCCAAAAACGGTTTTGGTGGTAAGAACTTTCTCCAGGTTTTCAAATAGTGTCTTTATGTTGTTGGTAATGTTGACTTCCGCCATCTGCCAGCCACCTCCTTTCTGCGCAGCCAGGACCACCAGAGGCGGCGTGCTGGCCGCGATAATAAGAACTTTAACGCGATATAAAGAAGCCTGCCCACTGTGCACCTGCCCCGCAGTGATAAGTTGCCTGCCAGTCCAGGCTCAAGGAAGTCAGGGGTAATCGCCAGAGCCGGGTGCCGGCTGTGCAGTCCAACTGCAGCCAGCAGGGCGCAAGCCATCCCGGTCAGCGAGGGGTCCTCGAAGCCGAAGACTGCTCTCCCCTCAGCCCTGAGAGAAAGAGCTTCCCATAGCTGGCAGAGAGATTTCAGGAAGGCGGAGATGAGGTCCGCGTTCAAATACTGTGTGATACTTGAGGTTTTTGAGCTGCGGCGCGTTTTCTCCGGCCGGTCTTGCTTTTTAAGCTTTGCCGCCGTGCTGTCCCGTTTGAAACTGAACTTTTTTGCAGTAAACGGGCCTGCCTTGAAGGTGCCGTTTGTGTTTTCAGCCTGCAGTGAGACGCCGCCCCAAAGCCAGGAGACAGAAGCGGCAAACTGATTTACTTGATCCCGCCTGACCTGGGCGGCAAAGGAAAAAGGCACTACCAGGAGCAGGAACAGCGGGATCAGAATTATCGATAGTATGATCCAAAGTATGATCCAAAAAAGCATCATGGGCCCTCCCGGCCGCGGCTGCGGCTGCGGCTGCGTTTCTCCTGCTTATCATAAGCAGGAGAGATTAAGTAAATCTTTCTTAAACATTAATAAATAATAAATAATAGTAATATAATGGTGATGAAGCATATGCTCGCCCCGGATTAACAACTGGAGGTAATGATCAATTGCCGGAGATGCCTTTGGTTAAGGAGATACTCTGCAAAACAGCCCTTACCAAGACCGGTATACCCGGTTTTCAATACTGCCTGAATCCTTACGTGGGCTGCACGCACAGCTGTGTTTACTGTTATGCTTCTTTTATGGGCCGCTTCACCGGGCATAAGGAGCCGTGGGGGACTTACGTGGACGCCAAGGTGAACATCGCGGCGGCCTTAAAGAAGCAGTTAAATGCCCGGCGCGTGCCGGAAGGCAGGGTGATTATCGGCAGTGTCACCGATGCCTATCAGCCGGCAGAAGCACATTACGGGCTTACCCGCTCCTGCCTCGAAGCGCTGGCCGGGTGCCCGTCGCTGGAAGTGGAGCTCCTCACCAAGTCAGCCCTGGTGATCAGGGACCTGTCCATCCTCAAGGAAATGCCCCGCTGCTCGGTGGGTTTTACTGTGACTACCGTGGACGAAAAGGCGGCGCGTGTTTTTGAACCGGGAGCATCGCCGCCCGGGCTGCGGCTGGCGGCTGCAAGGCAGCTGGTTAAGGCGGGGATAGCGGTATGGGTCTTTATCGCGCCGGTGCTGCCGGGGGTGGGAGACAGTGAGGAAGCGCTGGCCGCCCTTTTTAAAGAACTGAAGAGAGCCGGCGTCCAGGAAGTCATGGCAGATACCCTGAACCCTTATCCCGCCGTGCTCCACCGGCTGAAAAAAGTCTACCGTGCCCATTATCCGGCCGCGCTGGCTGACCTGGAACTGTGCGCTGCCAACCCGGGGCTGTACCGGGAAAGCGTGCAAAACTCTCTCAGGCTGTTGGGGGCAGGTTTGATTTAACACCCCAGGCTGAATTGCAGACAGGAAAGGAACCATAACTGCCTGCCAGACGTCTATTTGTTTAAAGATAAATCATATATAACACGAGGTGGTAAAGGTGAAAAAGCTATTGCCGTTATTGGTGGTTGTTTTTCTGGGGCTGTTTCTCGCGGGCTGTGATCAGAACACAGCAGTCAATGAAAAGCCAGACAGGCCGGCAGCTGTGGAGCCGCAGGGTGCACCCGTGACAGCAGCTGGGCCAAACGGGGAACCCATCGAGCAGGCTGCTCCGCTGCCTGGTTCAGCCTGTGAAACCGGCGAACCGGCCGCGCAGTTCAAGCTGGGTGACGAGCTGCTGTTGGATAAATACCATTACCTGGTGGCAGGCAAGCGGGTCGGCCTTGTCACCAACCAGAGCGGTGTGACGAGCAAAGGCGAGAGCATCATCGACCTGCTGGCCGGTGATGAGACGGTGCAGCTGGCGGCGCTCTATGGCCCGGAACACGGCATTGACGGCACTGCCAGCGCCGGGGCGTATGTGGAGTCTTACATTCATCCCTCGCTGGGAATACCCGTATACAGCCTGTATGGCAGCACCCGGATGCCCACCGCGGAGATGCTGGGCGGCATCGATGTCCTCGTTTTCGATATACAGGATATTGGGGCCAGGTCGTACACATACATGTCCACCTTGAATTACTGCCTGGTGGCGGCCCAAAAATATAACCTGCCGGTGCTGGTGCTAGACCGCCCCAACCCGGTAGGGGGCGTGATTGTGGAGGGGCTGGTGCTGGAAGACCGCTATATCTCTTTTGTCGGCGTGGACAACCTGCCGATGGCCCACGGCATGACAGCCGGGGAACTGGCGCAGTTCTTCAACCGCAAGATCGGCGCCGGCCTGACAGTTGTGCCTATGGAAGGTTACAACAGGGAGATGATCTACCAGGACACGGGGCTGACCTGGGTGCAGACCTCGCCGAATATACCTGACCTCGCTTCTGTTTTCGGGTACATGGCCACCGGTTTGGGTGAAGGGACCGGCATTGTCCAGGCAGACAAGTTCAAGTGGATCGGCGGCAAAGGTATTGACGCGCAGGCTTATGCCAATCTGCTCAACAGCGCGGGGCTGCCGGGAGTGGCCTTCTTTCCGGAAACGAGAGGGGATGCCGGAGGGGTCCGCCTAAACATTCAGGACTACCACACATTTAATCCGGCCAGGACAGGCATTTACGCCCTGGCGTACGCCCACTCGCTGAACAACTTTACCGTTCCGAAAAGCGGCCAGACCATTGTCATGTTTGAAAAAATTATGGGCAGTGACAAAATCGGCCAGTACCTGGAGCAGGGACTGACGCCGCAGCAGATAGAAGCAAATTACACCCCGGCGCTGAACCGGTTTAAAGAAGATAGAAAACAGTACCTTATTTATTAAACTGCGACAGGGGACGGTTCTCTCCTGTCGCAGTTTGTTTCAATTATGAAAGTACCAGCCCTTGTATAAAATTACCATTATATGATAGTATTATACAAAAAATGGGTGATATTATGCCGAGGACAGCAAGATTACATAGTAGAAGTGGAGTATACCATGTTATGCTGCGAGGTAATGAGAAAAAAGCTATATTCTACGATGATGAAGACAGAAACAAATATTTGGACACAATGCTTAAGATGAAAGAGGATGGGAATTACCAGCTTTATGCCTATTGTCTCATGAAAAATCACGTTCATTTACTAATCAGGGAAGAGGAAGATGCCATACAAAGAACGATGAAAAGGATCTGTGTCAGCTACGTTTATTATTTCAATAACAAATATCAAAGAACAGGCCACCTGTATCAGGATAGATTTCGCAGTGAAGTAATTGAAAAAGAGCCATATTTACTTGCTGCTGCCAGGTATATACATAATAATCCGGTAAAAGCTGGAATTGTGAAGACAGCAGAGGATTTTTCATGGAGCAGCTTCAAAGAATATATTGGAGAGAGAGTACACCAAAAAGGTTTGGTCGACAAGAGTTTTTTGCTTTCATTATTTTCGGATATTGAGGGACAGGCAGTGGAGCTTTTTAGAGAATTTACAAGAATGTCAAATATAGATGAGTTTATTGATAACGATGAATGTTCTGCAAGGAACAAAAATATAGTTACAAACAGAATTAATTTAACAGAAAAGATAAATAGAATATTGCTAGACAGAGGATATCACTTAGAAAGTGTTAATAGCTGTAAAGACAAAAGAATCCGCAATGAATTGATAAGGGAAATAAAGAAGAAAACAGGTGCTTCGGTGAGGGAGTTGTCGAGGATTATGGGAATTGGCAAAGATACTATTTTTAGAGCATAATGCGACATTCAAGAACCGTCCCCTGTCGCATTTATCAGATCCTTTACGACTTCGGACGCCATCAGCAGGCCGGCCACTGACGGCATGAACGAGATGCTGCCGGGAACCTGGTGGCGGACGGTGCACGATCCGTCCGTACATTTGGGGCAGTCGCAGCTCGTTTCGCTGTTTATGTCTTCCGTTGCCAGGGGTTTCAATGGTTCTTCCCTCGAGTAAACAACTTTAAGCGCTTTGACGCCTCTTTTTCTTAATTCCCTGCGCATCACCCTGGCCAGGGGGCAGACCGTTGTAGCATAGATGTCCGCTATCTCAAATTTCGCCGGATCAAGTTTGTTGCCGGCGCCCATGCAGCTGATTACCGGGATGCCCAACGCCGCCGCGCTGACAACCAGGTCGATCTTGGCGGTTACCGTGTCCACCGCGTCAACGATGTAGTCATAATCCGGTTTGATCAACGCCGGGGCCTGGCCGGGCATGTAGAAAACCTGGTGCACAACAACTTCAGCCCGGGGGTTAATATCGAGGATCCTGTCCCGCATGACCTCGACCTTGGGCTGGCCGATTGTCTTCCTGGTGGCGTGGATCTGCCGGTTGATGTTGGTCAGGCAGATGCAGTCGTCATCCACAAGCACGAACCTGCCGACGCCGGCCCGGGCCAGTCCCTCCACGGCAAAGGTCCCCACCCCGCCGATGCCAAAGACGGCGACCTTGCTTTGCGCCAGCTTCGCCAGCGCTTCTTTCCCGATCAGCAGCTCGGTTCTCGAAAACTCATTAAGCATTTTATCCTCACATCATCATTTCTGTAACAGTCTTCAAATAATGCCATCACGTAATGTCATCCTGAGCGCAGCGAAGGATCTTACACCAAGATTCTTCACTGCATTCAGAATGACATTATAAAATGTCTTTTCATCCTATATGGTGTTGCATCAGCAGCATAGATGTCTGTTTGCTATATTTAAACCATGTCTGCTGGCAGCAGATTTAACGCCATTATAACATATTATGATTTTATTGAAGGGTGTTATGTGATCCGGGAATGAAGTATAATTTATATTAACTGTTACTGACATAATAGATTACTATTTTCTCAGGGGGGCGGGTTCATGACATATTTAATCATCGCCGGTGTCATAATATTGCTTGTTGTGGCTGCACTTGGGGTGGTCGGCTACCGCAAATCAAAAAAACTCTTTGCCGAGTTTACCGCAGAAACTGTGTCAAAACTGCCTTTAAACAGAGCAGAGATCCTGGATCTGGGCATAGAAAACCTGCCGGCCGGCGCAAGATATACTATTACTTTTGCTGACAAAGATGCCGAGACGTCTCACGTGGCTTATGAGGATGGCGTGCAGGTCAGGCATGACTTGAAGCAAAAAGAAAAGCCTTACATGAAATACAGG
>CAYNIY010000005.1:0-5766 GCA_964397525.1 uncultured Eubacteriales bacterium | reverse complement strand
AGGAGGAGAAGATGAAGGAGAAAAAGTGGCATTCACTGGCTAAAGATGAATTATGCCGGGAACTCAAGGTAAGCGAAGGCATAGGCCTTGAAGCTGCAGATGCAGTCTGCCGCCTGAAAGAACATGGTCCCAACATACTCGAAGAAAAGCCCGGCCGCAGCCTGATATCTATTTTCTTCAGCCAGATGAAAGAGATTCTGGTGTTAATCCTGCTCGTCGCCGCGGTAATTTCCGCCTTTCTCGGCGAGTATGAGGATGCCATTGTCATTCTGATCATCGTGGTTCTGAATGCTGTGATCGGTGTGATCCAGGAGAACAAGGCCGAAAACGCTCTTAAGGCCTTAAAAGATATGACCAAGCCCTCAGCCAAAGTGCTGAGGGACGGTAAGGTGATGCAGATCAGCGCCGAGGAAGTAGTGCCCGGCGATGTAATTTTACTGGATGCCGGCGATTCAGTACCGGCAGACGCCAGGCTGGTCGAGTCGGCCTCCCTGCAGTCCAACGAATCTGCCCTGACCGGCGAGTCGGTGCCGGCAGAAAAAACCACGGCCGCGATCAGTGCCGAACAGGTGTCCATAGGCGACCGGAAGAACATGCTGTTCATGGGCACTACCATTACCAGCGGACGCGGCAAGGCCGTTGTGGTGGGGACAGGGATGAACACCGAGCTGGGCCGGATCGCCAGGATGCTTGAAGATACTGCGCCCGAGTCCACCCCCCTGCAGCAGCGGCTGGCCAAGCTGGGAACAGTGATGGGCATTGCCGCGGGCGGTATTGTGGCTCTGGTATTCGCCATTGGCATCTGGCGCGGCGAAGATTTGCTGGAAATGTTTATGGTGGCCATCAGCCTCGCCGTGGCAGCGGTCCCCGAAGGCCTGCCGGCGGTAGTGACCATTGTGCTGGCCCTCGGCGTGACCAGGATGAGCCGCCGCAAGGCTATTATCAGGAAGCTGCCGGCCGTTGAAACTCTCGGTACGGCGACTGTGATCTGCACGGATAAGACCGGCACCCTGACTAAGAATGAAATGACGGTCACCCGTGTTTTCACCGCGGGCAGGTTTTTTGAGGTTACCGGTTCCGGCTACGCGCCTGAAGGGATATTTTTGGATCAGGACGGCAAGGATGTATCACCCCTGGCTGAGAAGAACCTGGCCCTGACCCTGTTAGGGGGCCTGCTGAACAGTGATGCCCGGCTGGAAGAAACAGAGAAAGGGTACCGGATCATCGGGGATCCAACAGAGGGCGCGCTGGTGGTAGCCGCGGCCAAAGCAGGCCTGGCCAGGGAAACGGCCAGCGAAAAAAGCCCCCGCCTGGACGAGATCCCCTTTGATTCCGAGCGCAAGATGATGACCACCTTTCACCAGGTGGACGGCCAGCTCCGGTCCTTTACCAAGGGCGCACCGGATCTGATCCTGGGGCGCTGCACCGGCATGCTGACACAGGACGGCAGTTCTGAAATGGATGAAGCCAGCCGGAGCATGCTATTGGAAACAAATTCTCAGCTGGCATCACAGGGACAGCGTGTGCTGGCCCTGGCAGACCGCCTCTGGACTGAAATTCCTGACCCCCTCGCACCGGAAACCGCGGAGCGGGAGCTGACCTTCATCGGCTTTTTTGCCATCCAGGACCCGCCCCGCGACGAAGCCAAGGAAGCGGTAGCCATCTGCCGCAAAGCGGGTATCCGCACGGTGATGATTACCGGTGACCATTTGGAGACCGCCGCGGCCATCGCCAGGGATCTGGATATACTGCGGCCGGGTGACAAAAGCCTGAGCGGTGACCAGCTGGAACAAATGAGCGATGAAGAATTGAAAAATATCGTGAACGAGGTGACTGTCTACGCCAGGGTTTCTCCCGAGCACAAGCTGCGCATTGTCGAGGCCTTAAAAAGCCAGGGCCATATTGTAGCCATGACCGGCGACGGCGTTAATGACGCCCCGGCCCTGAAAAAGGCTGACATCGGGGCGGCTATGGGGATCAGCGGCACCGAGGTGGCCAAGGAGGCTTCGGATATGGTGCTGCAGGATGACAATTTTACCACAATTGTCAGGGCGGTAGAAGAAGGGCGGACCATCTACAATAACATCCGCGGCACTGTGCAGTACCTGCTGTCATGCAACACCGGGGAGATAGTGACCATTTTTACAGCGCTGCTGCTGGGATTTGGGAGCCCTCTGAGCCCGATCCAGATCCTGTGGCTGAACCTGGTCACCGACGGGCCGCCCGCGCTGGCCCTTGGTTTGGAACCACCCCAGAAAGGCATCATGGACATGCCGCCCCGCAAGCCAAAGGAAGGTTTGTTTTCCGGCGGCGTGGGCGCCAGGATATTGTGGCAGGGGGCAATGATCGGGCTCCTTTCCCTGACAGCCTACTGGCTGGCATTGCGCTGGGGCCGGACCGTGGAGGAGGCGCATACCATGACCTTTATTACGATGGCCCTGTCGCAGATCGTGCATTCCTTTAACGTCCGCAGCATGAATCTTTCGCTTTTTACCATCGGACTCGGCACCAACCGCAGCCTGATCTATGCATTCATCACCTCTGCCGCGGCGCTGCTGGTGGTTGTATTCATTCCTTTCCTGAGGGGTGTATTCGAGACCGTTATGCTGCGGCCGTCTGACTGGGCGCTGGTGCTCGGCCTGAGTCTGATCCCGCTGGTATTGGTGGAAATCAGCAAGCTGATCTTCAGGACAAGGCCGGCAGCCGAAGAACTATAGGCGGAAAACGATGGACCGGCCCACAAAAAAATTCTTTTGCACGTCTGGTTTAGGATTGTTCAGCGACAGAAATAGTGTTATTATGAACCCAAGTATAATATTTCATTATAAATAGTTTACCAAAAGAAGTGTTTATCATTTAGTCTGGATGGAGGGTCCGTCATGATCAAGAGGATCGCTGGTGTTCTCCTAGTGGCAGTGCTGTGCTACCTGTGTTACCTTGGCTATAACAGCTACATTAAAGAGAAGCAGCCTGCCGGGCTGCAAGCTGCGGGTACCATCGAGGCGACACAGGTGGAATTAAGGTCTAAAGTGGGCGGCACGCTGCAGGGGCTGACCATAGCCCCGGGTAATCCGGTGCAGGAAAACCAGCTGGTGGCGAACATTATGCGCAATGACCTGGCGGCGCAAAAGGAGAGGGATGCCCTCACTGTGGCGAAAGCCCAGGCGCAGCTGGATGACCTGACCTCAGGCGCCAGGGAGCAGGAGATCAGGGAGGCTGAGATAGCCGTGGACAGAGCCCAGATCAATTATGACCAGGCCGCCAAAGATTATGAACGCGCCTCTGTTTTGTTCAAACAAAGCGCCATTCCTGAAACAGATATGGAGAAAGTTGAGACAGCCTTTAAACAGTCCCAGAACAGCCTGGAATCAGCGATGGTCAGGCTGAACCTGCTTCAGGCCGGCGGCCGGGCGGATCAGATCGAAGCAGCCCGGGTTGAGCTGGAACGCAGCGTCGCTGTCCTGAAAGCAGCGGAAGCGCTTGCTGAAGACACGAAAATCATCTGCCCGATCGCGGGGACGGTCCTCACCAGGAACTTTGAAAACGGGGAAGTGATTCAGGCCGGCGCCTCCGTGGCGACCATCGCCAACCTTAATGACATGTGGATTAAGGTTTATATCCCCACCGACGACCTGCCCAAAATCGTGCTGGGCCAACAGGTGAAGTTCACTGTCAGCGGCAGTGATGAGGTATACAGCGGCATGATTGAGGAAATTGCCTCCAGCGGCGAGTTTACGCCAAAAGTGATCCAGACCAAGAAAGAGCGTACCAATATTGTTTACGGTGTAAAAATCAAAATCAACAACGAAAATAATGTTTTAAAACCGGGCATGCCTGCCGACGTCGTCCTTGATTAGAGGTAGTCAGATGATTGAGATGGAGTCACTGACCAGGGTATTTGGGAAAACCACAGCAGTTAGCGGGGTCTCCCTGAAAGTTGAACAGGGGGATATTTTTGGCCTGGTGGGACCGGACGGGGCTGGTAAAACAACCTTGCTCCGGATGGCGTGCGGGCTGATCAATCCTACCAGCGGCAGAGTTACCCTCTTTGGCGGGCGCAGGGACAAAGGCACTTTCGGCTACATGCCCCAGCGGTTCAGTCTCTACGGGGACCTGACCGTGATGGAGAACATCAATCTTTTCGGTGCCCTTTACCTGCTTGACAAAAAGACGGTCAGGGAGCGGGCCGACGAGATTTTAGAGCTGACGAAACTGGCGCCGTTCAAAGCACGGTTTGCGGATGACCTGTCCGGCGGTATGAAACAAAAACTGGCTCTGACCTGTGCCCTGGTGATCCGGCCGGCCATGCTGATCCTTGATGAGCCGACCTTCGGCGTGGATCCGGAGTTCCGCAAAGAATTCTGGAAGATACTGTACCTGCTCAACCGGGACGGGATGACCATTTTTGTTTCCACACCTTACATGGACGAGGCGGACCTCTGTAAAAAAGTAGCCCTCCTGGACCGGGGTAAGGTTGCGGCCGCCGGGACCCCGGACCAGTTGAAAAAAAAGATTGAAAACAAAATCCTCGAACTCAAAGCTGATGCGAAAGACCTCGATTTTCTGATTGAGCTTCCCGAAGTAGCTGATGCGAGTTTTTACGGTGACAGGTACCACGTGGCCGTTTATGATGCTGCACGTGCTGTGGTGTCTATCTCCAGGCTGCTGGCCCAAAAAAACATTCAAATTTCCATTTTAAAAGAAATTTCACCCTCAATGGAAGATGTCTTCATCTCCCTGACGGAAAAAGAGGTGGTCTGAAAATGGACAACACCGTGATCACCACCCGCGAGCTGACCAGGGTTTTTGGCACTTTTACCGCTGTCAACAAGATTTCTATGGAGGTTAAAAAGGGAGAAATATACGGTTTTTTAGGGCCCAATGGTTCCGGAAAATCGACCACGATCCGGATGCTCTGCGGCATCCTGGAACCGACGTCCGGCTCCGGCACCGTGCTTGGCTATGACCTGGTCAGGGAAACAGAAAAAATCAAGCGCAATATCGGTTACATGTCGCAGAAGTTCAGCCTTTACGATGATCTGACGGTTTTTGAGAATCTAAACTTTTATGCCGGGATGTACAGCATTCCTCACCGGGAGCGAAGTAAAAGAATTGAAGAAATGATCGAGATGGCGATGCTGAAAGGCAGGGAAAAAGAGATGACGGCCAACCTGAGCGGCGGCTGGAGGCAGCGGCTGGCCTTGGGCTGCGCCATTATCTCCCGCCCGTCGATCCTGTTCCTGGATGAGCCCACCAGTGGGGTCAGCCCGACCAGCAGGCGTGCTTTCTTTAAAATCATTCAGCAGCTGGCCAACGAGAACACGACAGTCATGGTAACCACGCACTTCATGGATGAGGCCGAGCGCTGCTACCGCATCGCATTTATTTCTGAAGGGACCCTGATTGCCGACGACACGCCGGAAAACCTGAAGAACAAGGTGATTAAGGGCGTCATGGCGGAGATTGCCCCCCCCAACGCCCTTTATGTTATTGACGATATAGAAAAACTGCCCTACGTGAAGGAATGTGCCAACCACGGGCCGGTGCTACACGTTTTGCTGGATTCCGAGAGCGCTGTCCAGCTGCTGGAACAGTACACCGGGGTTAAGGCTAAAATCATCGGACCTTCATTGGAAGATGTATTTGTTTCCCTGGCAAAGCAGAAAAGAAAGCAGGCCGATGTACAGTAACATTAGAGGATGAAAAAACTATCTTTTTCATGTCATTCAGATTTTTTTCATGTCATACTGATTTTTTTATGTCATT
>CAYNIY010000004.1:58961-80014 GCA_964397525.1 uncultured Eubacteriales bacterium | reverse complement strand
ACCAAATATTCTACTACCGGTAAATCCGCTTCTGAAAATTCGTAATCTTTCATGTCTCCGGTGCTGACCCATTTAAAACTATGACAGCCCAGGGTTTTAGCCTTGCCCTCTAAATATTGACACCAGTGGCAGTGCAGGATTACTTTTCTGTCCTGATACTGGTGCTCCACCACCATTAACTCCTCCCCAACTTCGATCCCGAGATCCAGCTCTTCCCTGATTTCCCTAATTAAACAGGCGGCGGCATCCTCACCCTTTTCAATCTTGCCGCCGGGAAACTCCCACTTTAGTCCCATATGGCAATTTTCCAGCCGCTGAGCAATAAGGACCTTGTCGTTCTTTTTGATTATCGCCGCGGCAACTATTAATGTCTCCATTATTCAACCCTCTGTCACGCCAAAATAACGCACACCTGCAGATCCCAAAAAGCTGGTTCCATTTATCAAAAGACAATTAAACCTGTTCATATCAGATATGCTTAAATGTCCTTCGCTGCTGATATATTTCTGCCAAAGGAGGAAAAGAGATAAAAATGATCGAATGTTTTACAATAGATAAATAACTCTAAAAGAGGTAGCACTTTGTGAGCAGTGATATCGTCAGCATAAAGGGCACAAGGAACGGCCTGTTGATCATACTTGATCCAAACCATGATTATGAAGATATCAAAAAAACCCTTCTAAGTAAAATGGAGTCTGCCAGGGGTTTTTTTAAAGGCGCAAAGTTCACTTTATCACAGGGACACCAGGAAATCCCTGCCAACCAAAAAGACGAACTTGAAAGCATTTGCCAACAGTATGGCTTGATCCCCAATACAGGCAAAGCTGCCTCAATAAGTATTAATAAAATTACAGAAATAAATACTGGTATCTCTAAACCTGGTCGCAAGATTACCAGCGTCTCAGCTCAATCAGATATAGGTGAAGCTGCATTACTGGTAAGGCGTTCGCTGCGCTCAGGACAGCGTGTCACTCATGATAGTCATATCATTGTACTGGGGGATATCCATCCGGGCGCAGAAGTGATCTCTGGCGGCAATGTGCTGGTAATTGGCAGCTGCCGCGGCATGGTTCACGCCGGTGCAGGAGGCAATGCATCAGCTAAAATAATTGCCCGCAGGCTGGAGCCGACCTCCCTGAGCATAGCCGATAAAAGGCTCAGCCAGGAGTTATCTAAAACTATGCCCAATAAATGCCAGGTTGTGAAGCTTTCCGGACCAAATTTTGTTTTCGAAAAACTTCAGACAGGACGTTAATAATACTTGAAATAAAAGTACCCCGTTAATTAATTGACGGGGTACTATGTTTTCTGGTTATCTTTATAGAAATTATTCACAGCCAGAATACCGGCCACTGACTTGGCATCACAGATCTTTCCGGACCAAATCATTTCCAAGGCCTGTTTTAAAGTTACGGTCTCAACATCAATAAATTCATCATCATCAAGATCCTGCTTCTTTAAATTTAAATCTGTGGCCAGGAAAAGATGAATTTGTTCATTTGTAAAGCCAGGCGTACTGTAAAAACTAATCAAATGTTTCAGGTCACCTGCTGCAAAACCTGTTTCTTCCAGCAATTCCCTGCCTGCAGATACCGCGTAATCTTCGCCTGGTTCTATTTTGCCCGCTGGTATTTCCAGGAGCGTTTGTCCGACCGCGTATCTGTACTGCCTGACAAGAAGCAGCTCACCTTTTTCGTTTACGGGGACTACTGCCACAGCGCCCGCATATTCCACGATTTCACGTGTGCTGGTTTTCCCATTGGACAGGGTGACTGTATCAACCCTGAGGTTGATGATCCTGCCATCATAAATTCTTTTTGTTGAAATCATCTTTTCCTTATGGTCTGACAAGCTCAACACCCCCATCGCACTCACCTTATCAAACGAAGATAATATTCGCCCAGCTTTGGAATTTATCCTGCTATAAAACGATCTGTAATTTCTGACTTCAAGATTCCATTTTACCAAGATTGCTGTTCATTCATGTCAAGGCAATAAATTAATAAATACGGCAGTCAATTTGCCCTGTTTAAAAGGTCTCAAATGTTGATTCTTGTAGAGGAATTCTTATAAATGGTATATAATTTTATTCAGATGAATAATACCTAAACACAGCCTTCCAGATCTAACTCCTCAAATTGGTTGAATCTTGCGCAAAAAGGTGTGGATATAAATTTGGCCATTAAATTAGGAATTCCCAGCGCCCTGATGTATTATACGTACCACCCTTTTTGGATGGTATTCTTTGATGAAATCGGGGTTCAGGTTGTTACATCCGGCAGGACAACAAAAAACATCCTGGACAAAGGGGTTCGCGAAGCCCTCGCTGACGCCTGCGTACCGATTAAGCTTTTTTTTGGCCATGTTATGGAGATAAAAGATCAAGTTGACTACCTCTTTATACCACGCATTGTCTGCCTGGACGGCAAGACTGTTTACTGCCCGAAATTTCTGGGCTTACCGGATATGATCAGGCACTCGGTTGATAAAGTCCCTCCGATCATTGATGTGCGCATTGATACCCGCCAGAGCCGTCTCTCGGTACTCAAGGCCTGCCTGGAGGTCGGGGCACATTTTGGAGCCAGCAGGAACAGTGCGCTCAGGGCATACTGCAAAGCCAGCATGGCCATGCGCCATTATAAGCAGATGTTGAGAAAAGATATGCATCCGGCAGATGCTATTGAAAACATAAAGCAACCCACAGGCATGAAATTGACCCAGCCGCCAAAATCAAATCTGAAATTTGCTGTCCTGGGTTATCCTTACGCAATATATGACAGCTTTATCAGTGTTAATTTACTGGGTAAACTAAAGGCAATGGGCATTAACGTTATAACTGCTGATCACCTGAACCCCTTTCTGTTAACTATTCAGAGAAACTGTGGTCTGCCCAAACGGCTGTTTTGGAATTTCAGTGATATTGCCCTTAAGGCAGCTCATTACCTTTTCAACCACAAGAAAGTTGATGCAGTCCTTCATCTCACCGCCTTTGGCTGCGGTCCTGATTCGATGTTAAACAAACTCATTGAACTGGAAGCAAAAAAACACAGGGACATTCCTTTTATGACTTTGATGATCGACGAACAAACCGGCGAAGCGGGAATGGCCACCCGCCTGGAGGCTTTCGTCGACATGGTAAGGCGCCGGAAGGAGGCCTCTGCTTGTCAAAACTAACCTTTCCCCGGATGGGTGAATCCTGGCGTGCTTTTAAAATGCTTTTGGAGGATTTGGGCAACGATGTTGTGGTTCCGCCGCGTCCCAGCAAGCGCACACTGGATCTTGGCGTTCGTTATTCACCGGAGTTTGCCTGTCTGCCGCTGAAAATATTGATGGGAACATACCTGGAAGCTATCGAGATGGGCGCAGACACCATTGTTACTACAGGCGGGGTCGGGCCTTGCAGGGCGGGCGAATATGCCTTGCTGCACCATAAGATACTCAAAGACCTCGGCCATGATATCAAAATGGTCGTTTTTGAACCGCCCAGAATCTATCCCTTTAATTTTATTAAAAATGTTTGGGCCCTAAATAAAAACCATACCTCTGTCAGGGGTATCATCGCACATATAAAAAGGGGCTGGCGCAAAGTACAGGCACTGGATAACACTGAGAAATTGAGCCACATAGTCAGGCCCAGGGAATTAAGCCGTGGGACAACAACAAAGGTTTACCAGCAGGTACTGGAATGGATTGATCGTGCCTACACTACCGAACAAATTATCGATGCTGAGTCTGCTGCCCTTGATGCGCTGCGTGGTGTGCCTCAGCATAATGGCCAAGATGTATTAAAAGTTGGCATTGTCGGTGAAATTTACGTCCTTCTTGAACCGGCAAGCAATCTTGAGATGGAAGAAACCCTTGGCAACCTGGGTGTCGAGGTTGAAAGATCCATGTTTCTGACCGGCTGGACCAGGGATAACACATGGAATGATACCACCCAACGGATGACAGTAACAGAAGCCGCAGGCCCTTACCTGCCGGAATTGGTCGGCGGGCATGGCCGTGACACCATCGGTAATACAATCTTATATGCTAAACGGGGTTTTGACGGAATCATTCAGCTCGCCCCTTTTACCTGCATCCCGGAAATTGTATCCCGCACGATTCTCCCCCGTGTCAGCAGGGATTACGACATTCCCGTCCTGACTTTTTTCCTTGATGAGCAAACCGGCAAGGCAGGCATGTCTACAAGATTAGAAGCTTTTACCGATTTAATGAGAAGGAAAAAACGCTCTAAACATGAACAGGGCGCTTTAACAGGTTAAAAAAAGAAAGGTTGCAACATGAAAGCATATTTGGGAATTGACGTTGGATCGGTCAGTATTAACATTGTAGTCCTTAGCGAGGCCGGGGAAGTCATAACCGGCCTCTACCTTCGCACTATGGGCAAGCCTGTCCAGGTGATCCAGGAAGGTCTCAAGCAGGCAGCTGATACCATTCCGCCTGATGTTGAAATTGCTGGCGCAGGGACCACCGGCAGCGGTCGTTACCTGGCTGGTGTTATGGTTGGCGCCGATGTTGTTAAAAACGAAATCACTGCCCATGCCGTCGCAGCGTCCATGATTGAGCCTGACGTGCAGACAGTTTTTGAGATCGGCGGACAGGATTCGAAAATAATCATCCTCAGGAATGGGATCGTCACTGATTTTGCCATGAATACTGTTTGTGCTGCCGGCACGGGATCTTTTCTCGACCAGCAGGCAGCGCGGCTGGAAATACCGATAACCCAGTTTGGAGATCTGGCTCTCCAGTCCAGCCAACCGGTAAGGATTGCCGGAAGATGCACTGTTTTTGCAGAATCAGATATGATTCACAAACAGCAAATGGGCCACCAGATACCTGATATTATCAACGGCTTATGTGAAGCCCTGGTACGAAATTATCTTAACAATGTGGGGAAGGGAAAAGAAGTCCTGCCCCCCATTCTCTTTCAGGGTGGTGTTGCCGCCAATATCGGCATAAAAGCGGCATTTGAAAAAGCTTTGGGCAAACCCGTCTTAATCCCCAAACATTATGACATTATGGGCGCTATCGGCGCTGCGCAGCTGGCCCGGGAAGCGGTGGGCGACGGTAATACAAGCTTCAAAGGCTTCAAAATTACTGGCCTGCCCTATCGTACCGGAAGTTTTGAATGTGACGGCTGTTCTAATGTTTGTGAAATAGTGGAAATCTATGAGGAAGACAAGGTTATTGGCCGCTGGGGTTCCCGTTGTTCAAAGTGGGATATTGTATAAGCTTCGCTCAGGCAAACCTTTTTTGAAAGATGTCTTCATCTTGATCACCCAATCGATCAGGCAGCAAAAATAGTTATTTTAAAAAGATAAAAGTTTTCATATTTCAGTTGATTATATTTCACTAATTGCAATATAATAAAGTGAATGGTTGTTATGAGGCATTGAATGGTTAATTTTATGATTTAATGGCCATGCAGTTACCGCGTCAAATACAATGATGTAGACGCCTGCGGTCAATATTGTGATTAAACGGCGTGCTAATTCCTAAAGGGGTGATTTAATGTTCATTGTGTGCTGCGACGTTGAAGCACCCACAGCCTTAACAAAGGAATATATTGTGGATGGGCCGGTAACCGCTGGAACCCTTAAAAACCTTAACATCAACAAGAAATTAACTAATTTCCGACCGGCCGAGGAACAAAAAAATGCTTTGATATCAATCTCTGAACTGCCCGGCGGCATGGTTTATATTGCTCACTTCGACCGCGAAATAGTTGGGTATATAACATTCTACCGTCCGGAAGAATATTTCAGATGGAGTAAACACCCGAAAATAATTGAACTGGGCGCAATAGAAATCAGTTCCGAATGGCGGAAAAAGGGAATTGCGGAAGCCTTGCTGAAAGAAGCCTTCAGCAACCCGGTAATGGAAGATTTCATTGTAATTACCATGGAATTCTGCTGGAGCTGGGATATCAAGGGCAGCGGGCTGGAAATGTTTGAATACCAGAAAATGCTTGAAAAACTTTTTGGGATAGTGAGCCTTAAAAGAAGATCGACAAATGATCCTGAGATTACAGAACACCCTGCCAACGTTCTCATGGCGAGAGTGGGAAAGCATGTCAGGGCTAAAGACATCATCCTGTTTGATAAAATGCTGATTGAAGAAACGCCTCAATTCCATTAAAAAGGCCTGCTGTTACCGCAAAGGCAACGCAGGCTTTTTTGTTTTAAGTATGTTCGAGGTTCTGCCCGGTAACAGGATCATTTAAGGCTGTAGTTAGGAGCTTCTTTCGTGATCGACACATCGTGTGGATGGCTTTCTTTTAATCCTGCGGCGGTACAACGCATCAGTCTCGTTTTGGTTTTTAACTCATAGATGTTTCTGGTACCTGAGTAACCCATCCCCGCTCTCAGACCGCCAATCAATTGATAAACTGTTTCAGATAAAGAACCCTTAAAAGGAACCCGGCCCTCGACTCCTTCCGGTACAAGCTTGTTGTCGCTGTCCGTCTCATCCTGGAAATAACGGTCTTTGCTGCCGCCTTTCATTGCTGCCAGAGAACCCATGCCGCGATATACCTTGTAGCTGCGTCCCTGGTAGATCTCAATGTCGCCGGGGCTTTCTTCGGTACCTGCCAGCAAGCTGCCCAGCATGACCACATCGGCCCCTGCCGCTATGGCTTTTGTTATATCACCCGAATACTTGATGCCTCCATCGGCTATTACAGGAATGCCAAATTTTGCTGCTTCATTGGCGCAGTCATAGATCGCGGTTATCTGCGGGACACCGATTCCCGCGATGACTCTTGTCGTACATATTGACCCGGGGCCCATCCCTACTTTAACTGCGTCAGTGCCTGCATTGATAATATCTCTGGTCCCTTCGGCGGTGGCCACATTGCCGGCAATGATGGAAACATCAGGGAACGCTTTTTTTATCTTAGTTACAATATCTAAAACGCCCCTGGAGTGACCGTGTGCCGAATCAACTATAACCGCGTCCACACTGGACGCAACCAGGGCTTCCACCCGCCGCATGGTATCAGGTGAAACACCAACCGCGGCCGCAGCAATCAGCCGGCCACCCTTGTCCTTTGCTGAATACGGAAACTGGCGTGTCTTTTCGATATCTTTTATAGTAACCAGGCCCCTGAGCATAAAATTTTCATCCACGATGGGCAGCTTTTCTATCTTATACTGTTTGAGGATTTCTTTCGCCTGGTCCACTGTCGTGCCCAATGGTGCGGTAACCAGGTTTTCCTTGGTCATCACGTCTTCTATTCTCTTACTAAAATCACGTTCAAAGCGGAGATCCCGGTTTGTCAGAATGCCGACAAGCTTTCCTTCAACGGTGATTGGCACACCGGAAATCCGGTACCTCTCCATTAGAACCAGGGCTTCACTCACCAGGTTGTCAGGATGAAGGAAGATCGGATCCGCGATGATACCATGTTCTGAACGTTTTACCCGGTCTACCTCGAGAGCCTGCCGCTCGATCGGCATATTCTTATGGATAACCCCAATGCCGCCCTCACGGGCGATAGCGATAGCCAATCTTGATTCGGTTACCGTATCCATACCGGCGCTCATCAATGGGATATTTAGTTTCAAATCTTTTGTGAGATTTGTAGTTGTGTCCACATCCCTGGGTTGGACTTCAGTAGCAGCAGGAATGACCATGACATCATCAAAAGTAAGGCCTTCTTTACCAAATTTTTCCGGCCACATTTTTTCTCTAACCTCCTTTGCATACATAACATGCAATTTTTGTATTTGTTAATTATAGCACAAGTACCGCGCAGGTGCACAGCCAAGTATGAAAGTAAATAACCAGTTGAATGACTTAAATGCCAGGTAAAATATCATGGCAAAGGCATTTCGATACCAGCTTTTTCAAACTCTTCTTTTATGCTCATATTTAGTTCATCTACAACACCAACACGTTTTCTGAAATCTGCAATCCAGAAACTTACAGATATTTTCAGTGACGGCCTGCCGTAGCTTGCAAAGTATATTCCCGGGACTGGATCAGCCAGGACGCTGCTATTATTAGCTAGAATTTCTTTTAGAAGCCCCTTTGCGATGTTGATATCTGCATCAAAGGCGACGCCGATTTCCATATTGACGACGGTATGGGGTGTCGGAAAGACATGGTTGATAATTCTGCTGTTGGCAAGATCTTTATTTGGCACAACTATTACACTGTTTTCAGCATTCAGGATCCTGGTTGTTCTGGTTCCGATTTGAAGGACGTCCCCAACCAGCCCCTTATCGAGTTCAATTCTGTCACCCGGCCTGAATGGGCGATCAATCATGAGCATAAGCCCGGCAATCATATTGCTCAATGTGTCCTGGGCGGCAAGGGCTATAGCCAGGGACGCCACGCCGGCAGTGGCTATCAGCCCGGTAATGTTTTTACCGAAGTACTCCAGGATAAAAGTAAAAGCGATGAAATAAATCAGCAGCCTGGCAAGCTGTCTGATCAAGGGCAGGAACTGCTCAAGCGATCCCTGTGTCTTGGCAGAGTAATCCCGGGAATACCAGTCAAGCGCAATATGAACACACATATCCAACAGCAGGGCAAGGACAAACACCATCACCGTGTAAAATACTTTGTCAAGCGTGCCAAGCATGCCCGGACCAAGCTCTGATCCGATATAATCCATGAAAAGTCTCAAGGATACCAGGAAGGTCAAGATCACCAAATATCTGTGTGAGGCTTTAACAAAGCTCTTGTATAATTCTATTTTGGATCGGGCAGCAAGCCGGCCGGCAAAAACATCCCAAAGCCTGCCAGACAACCAGGCAATTAATGTTGCAGCAGCAAAGATCAGGGCGGCTTTCCCCAAGACAGGAAGATAGTTGTTGATATCTGAAATAAGTAAAATATTTTTAAACATTACACAACCTCAATTTCTGGTCAGCTTGACGGCAGGCGTTCAATAGGTACTTCAAGGTGCGAGCAGTCATTAAAAAGTGTCAGAATACCCTTATCCCACTCCGGGAAATCGATAATATTCAAACAGGCGTTGTCCAGGCGGAGACGCCAGTATTTATTCATATCCATGCCCAGCACGGTGCCGACTATGCTCCTGATTACACCACCATGAGAAATAATCGCTATATTTCCCTTGTTGTGGCTTTCCACAATTGTTCTGAGTGCTGTTACGGTCCTGTTGATCATCTCATCCATGGTTTCACCGCCGGGTATCCTGGCAAGCAGAGGCTTTTCCCACCACTGCTTTATTTCTTCCGGGTATTTGCCCATTATCTCTTTATAATCAAGACCTTCCCACAAGCCAAAATCTATTTCTCTTAATGCCGGTATCCTCTTTATCTGCTGATTGTGATGGATTGAGATTATCTCAGCGGTTTCATAGGCCCTGGCCAGATCGCTGGCGTAAAAACCATCAAATTTACTGGCAGCCAAGCGCTTCCCCAAAAGGACAGCCTGCTGTCTTCCAACCTCCGATAGCGGCACATCAGTTTGGCCCTGGTATTTCAACGAGGCGTTCCACTCAGTTTCCCCGTGCCTGACCAGATAAATACGGCAGCCCATTCAGCTTTTTCCTCCCAGTATATCTTTAATTGCATCCAGAAGAATCTCGTTTTCATGTCTTCTTTTTACTGCCAGCCTGATGTAGCGTCCGGCAAGTCCTCTGAAGCCGTAACAGTCCCTGACCAATATGCCGCGCTGCCCCAGCAAATCTGTTATTTCTGCAGATTTCAGTCCGCTTTCGGTAACATTTACCAGAATAAAATTTGCCGCTCCCGGCAGTGGCTGCAGCCCCGGTATATTCTGCAGTCCTTCAAAGAGAAATGTTTTTTCTTTGTTCACCAGGGTTTTCGTGTTTTCCATATGCTTGAGATCTTTGAGCCCTGCAACACCAGCGATCTGAGCCATAACATTCACGTTCCAAGGGTCTTTTGAGGCATCCATCCTCTTGATTAATTCCTTGGGAGCAGCCAGAGCGCCCAGTCGCAGCCCCGGTATGCCAAAAAATTTTGTCAGTGAATAGAGCACCACCAGGTTGCTGATCCTCCCCGCCGAGGGCATCATGGTGTACAAAGATCGCTGTGGTACAAAGTCCATGAATGCTTCATCTATTAAAACCATCACGTCGTAAGATGATGCTGCCTCTAGAATATGCTCTATCGTCTTTTTGTCCACCAAACATCCGGTTGGGTTATTGGGACTGCAGATAAAAAGCAGATCCACTTCCGGTATCAGCCTGATTATTTCCTCGGCCGGAAGACTGAACCCCTTTTCCTCTTCCAACTCTACCTCTATAACTTCTCCCCCCTGGCTCAGAACAGACAATGCATACTCGCTGAAAGTCGGAACCGGGAGCAATGCCTTTTTGCGCCCGGTAACCCGCACAAGCTGGTAGATCAGTTCTGCTGCCCCGTTTCCCATTAAAAGCAGTTCCGGGTCAATGCCCAGGTAACCGGCGAGAACTGTCCTTAACTCAGTGCAATCCGGATCCGGATAGTTGACTATGGTGTTGAGATTATTGGTCAAAGCTGCAATAATATCATCTGCGGGACCCAGGGGATTAATGTTGGCGCTGAAATCAATTATTTTATCTTTGGGGATGCCATATTTGCCGGACGCCCTGGTGATATTGCCACCGTGAATATGTTCAAGCTGCTGCAAGAGCTCTAGCTCCTTTCACACAAATCTTTTTTGATACAACTGTGAAACAAAAGTGCCTTTATATCTTTAATAACGGGTAAGCGGCAAGTAACAGCATAACCTCAGACAGTTCGCTGATCAAGCCGTATATATCACCTGTAAGCCCACCAAGTTCTTTTGTGATTTTTCTTCCGAGCAGGTATGTAATGACAGCGCCTAAAACCATCAGCAGAACCCCATAGACGCCTAGAGCCAATCCTGCTATGACCGCCGCTAAAAATGTTGCCCAAACCAACTCCTTAATAGCGCTGTATTCCTTGTAGATTGTGCCAAGCCCTTCCGGCCTTGCATAAGGAAAAACAACAACAGCAAAAGTCATATTCCAGCGGCTTAAAGCAGGGACTACAATGAGCAGTTTTATTAAAACATGGTTGGGAATACCAGCCAGCAGATTAAACTTAAGCAGCAGCAGACAGATGACACCTATAACACCAAAAGCGCCCACCCGGCTGTCACGCATAATTTCGAGCTTCTTTTCTCTGGGCCGGCCGCTGAACAAACCATCAATGCTGTCCATAAAGCCGTCCAGGTGGATTCCGCCTGTTAACACGACCATTATGAAGATTAATAGAGAGGCCTGCAGCTGAAGAGGCAAATACGGTCCTGCAGCCCAAACCAGGGCTGCCATTACAGCACCCAATAGAGCGCCCGCAACCGGGAAAAATATTGTTGCCCTGCCGCAGGCTGCCTCATCAAAAGACACTTTCGGGGAGGGCAGTCTCGTCAAATGCTGCAGGGCAAATAAAAAACTTTTCAAGAAATATGTTCATTCCCTTCTATGCAAGCTGCCTATGCGCAGCATCATCAGGCTCCTCTTAAAATATATAAGATATATAATACCCGGTTAAAACTGCGATGGACGAAGCCATATACATCAGCCTGACCGCCTGCCTGATATGAAACGGCTCTAATGGCATAAGATCTTTTCCCATGTAGGCCCTGAACGAGCTACAGCCATTATAATAGTTCAGTCCCCCCAGTCTCACCCCCAGCGCTCCGGCAACCGCTGATTCAGGTATGCCGCTGTTGGGGCTCGGGTGACCGGAAGCATCTCTCAACACCGCTCTATACGCTTCCCTGGTATTCATCCCCAGTACCCGGGAAGCTGCCAGCAAAAAGATTCCCGTCAGCCTGGCGGGAATATAGTTGATCAGATCGTCAAAGCGTGCCGATGCCATGCCATAATTTATGTATCGCTCATTCTTATATCCCAGCATAGAGTCCAGAGTGTTGACAGCACGGTAAGCCATAGCCAGCGGCGCTCCACCCAGGAAAGCGTAAAATACCGGCGCCACCACACCGTCAACTATATTTTCTGACACGGTTTCCACAGTGGCCCTGATTACATCTCCTGGCTCCATATTGCCGGTGTCCCTGCCAACTATCAGGCCGACTTTGCGGCGGGCCGCGTCTAAATTATTGTTTTGCAGCAGGCTGTATATTTCCATGGCAGCCCTGGACAAGCCGCGCGCTGCGATGGTAGTTGATATAAGCCAGATTGACAGCACTGCGCCAGCCCAGAAATTGAAATTAAATACCCATCGCATAACAAACCAGGTCAGGCACCAGCTGCACCCTACAATTATAAACACAGTCACAAAGCCCATAAATTTCAGAATGGCAGGATTATTGGAAATCCTGCGCGATAAATTCTCCATAAAACCGATCGCTTTTCCGATCAGTATTACCGGATGTGGTATCCACCCGGGATCGCCGACTATCACGTCCAAAAGAAAAGCCATTGCTGTGATGAGGCCAATGTTATCAAGCATTGCTAATTATCCAGTCCAAAACAGATTATTCCAAACCCATAAGGCCGTATATTTTCTCCATATCCAAACTGCCCCGCACGACTGCAGCCAGCTTGTCCAGATCCTTGCTGCGCTGCTCCAATGCCGGTATGGAATCAGCAGGCGAAAGCGGCTCATAACCTTTTTTTGAGCGTAGATTATTCAGGATCTGTCTCCTGAATTGATCGCTGTCAAAAATACCGTGGATATATGTGCCAAAAACCGTGCCGTCCCGGCTGACCGCCCCATCTGGCGCATCCGTTTTTTTGCCGGAGCTTTCAAGAATTCTGATTGCAGGGTATGCGCCGGGCGCCAGTTCGGTCTTGCCCATATGGATCTCGTAGCCGGCAACCCGGAGGCCTTTTGTTCCACTGAGCAGGTTGCCTTCTCCAGCAACTTCAGCCTCGACTTGGGTGGTCACCTTTTCCAGATAAAATGTCGTGGACATATTCAGAAGCCCCAGCCCTTCCATCTGCGGGATTTCCGACTCGGTATGAAGAGGGTCTTTCAAGTCACTGCCAAGCATTTGGAATCCGCCGCAGATACCGATAACGGGGGTGCCGGAACGGTTCAGTTCCGTAATCCTGGCAGCCAAGCCGGACCTCTTTAAATAGTAAAGGTCTTCTATAGTATTTTTACTGCCCGGTATGATGATCAGATCAGGATTGCTCAACCGGTTTCCTCTGCCGACATAACTTAACCTGACATCAGGCTCGTCTTCCAGCGGATCAAAATCAGTAAAGTTAGATATGTGAGGCAAGTGGATCACAGCTATATCTAACCAGTCCACATCACCGATCTCTTCAACCGCGCAGCGTTCTTCTGAGACAGTGTCTTCCTCCTGGATTCTGAATCCCTGAAAATAAGGAACAACCCCAAAGACTGTCTTACCGGTTTTTTTCTCAAGAAAATCCACAGCTGGCTGAAAAAGGCTCAGGTCACCCCTGAATTTGTTGATTATAAAGCCGGCTATCCGATCACGATCGTCATCTGTAACCAATTCCAAAGTGCCTACTACGGATGCGAGTGCGCCGCCCTTATCTATATCTGCGACAAGTAAAACCGGCGCGTCGGCCATCCTGGCGATACGCATATTAACAATTTCATGCTCCTGCAGGTTTACTTCAGCCGGGCTGCCGGCTCCTTCAATAACTACGATATCGCAGGTGTCGCGCAGCCGGGTTAAGGCCTCTTCAACAATTTGAATTGCTTTCGGCCCATAATCAAGATGATACTGCTGCGCGGAAAGGTTCCCCACTGGTTTTCCCAGTACTATTACTTGGGATGTAGCGTTGCCTGTAGGTTTTAACAGGATGGGATTCATATCCACAGTGGGATCTATGCAGGCTGCCTCCGCCTGCACAACCTGGGCCCGGCCCATTTCACCGCCGTCTTTGGTTACATATGAGTTTAAGGCCATATTTTGCGATTTAAAAGGAGCTACCCGGTAGCCATCACGCACAAAGATACGGCACAGCGCTGCAACCAGGACACTCTTGCCCACATGGGAAGCGGTGCCCTGGACCATAATTGTTTTGGCCTTGATTTCCATCACTACTTTCAAACTATTTTTGCCGGTCACTTTTTATTTCCATTGGAAGCCCCGCAACCAAGAGGAATACACTATCTGCTTTTGATGCCAGCAGCTGGTTGGCTTTGCCTGCCAAATCCCTGAAAACTCTGCCTAAGGGGTATTCGGGGATAAGGCCAAGCCCTACTTCACTGGAAACCACAATCAGGTCAGCACCATTTTCCACAGCTTCTGGCATACGGGCAACTTGTTCCAAAATATGCTTCTCGTTTTTCACTGAAGCTGTTTTCAGATCAGAGTGCTGCTGATCTAAAAGCAGGTTTGTAATCCACACAGTGGCACAATCAAGCAGCAGGACATCACCTTGGCCATATTTACCAAGCACCCCTAAAACATCTATTTCTTCCTCAACTGTTACCCAGTTGCCGGGGCGCCTCTCCTGGTGAAGCCTCACTCTTTCCGCCATCTCATCATCACATATCGATGCAGTAGCTATATAAACAACCCGCTTATTAGTATCAGCTGCTATTTTTTCGGCAAACTCGCTTTTGCCGCTTCGCGAACCGCCCAGAATCAGAATTAGTTTACCTTTCATTTTACACCAACCAGTACCTATAAAATTTTTCCCCGGCTGTGTAAACCGGGGAGGCATAACGGGCTGTATTACCCGCCATCCCCTTTACCGCGAAGGACTTCCGGCTGGAATCCACAGACAGGTATCCTGGCTTCCGGTAATTGCTGGGTTTTACCGGTCACAGTGGCGGGACCGCTCAGGCTCTGACCTGATTCCCCTGTTTGCCTATTGACAAGGCGCCTGTGGAAAGTATATTTTTTATATTCTATGAAGTTTATAATAATTCCTTTTAACGATATCAATATATGTCAGGCAGCTTGTATCTCTATTTAAAAGAGAAATTCTGACGTATCCGGTGGACAGCTTCTGTCAGCAATGTTTCATCTTTAACCATCGCCATTCTCACGTAACCCTCACCCTGTTTGCCAAAGGCCTCACCCGGAATGACAATAACTCCTGCCTTCTCCAATAAATCAGAAACAAAATCATTTGAAGATGAATATCCCGGCGGCAGGGGCGCCCAGATGAACATGGAAGCGCTTGGTTTTGGTATGTTCCAGCCGATTTCAGCCAAACCATTAACCAGTACATCTCTTCGCCGCTGGTATGTCCTGGCCGTATCCCTGACGCAGTCCTGAGGTCCGGAAAGGGCAGCGATCCCTGCTTCCTGCACTGCAAAAAACACACCGTAATCTATATTTGATTTAATTAAAGACAGGTTGGAAATTACATCTTTGTTCCCTACCATAAAACCAAGCCGGCAGCCGGCCATATTATATGTTTTTGACAGGGAGTAAAACTCGACGCCCACCTCTTTGGCGCCATCTACCTCCAGAAAGCTCATCGGTTTATAATTGTCATATGCCAACTCAGCATAGGCCACATCATGACAGACCAATATGTCATACTTGCAGGCAAATTCCACCACGCCTTTGAAAAAATCCCTGTCAGCAACAGCAGCAGTCGGATTATTTGGATAGTTGAGCCAGATCATTTTTGATTTTTTTGCTATATTCTCTGGAATAGCTGATAAATCCGGCAGGAATTTATTTTTTGCCAGCAGCGGCATGGGGCAAACTTCCCCCTGGGCCATAAGAATACTGAAACTGTAAATAGGATAGCCGGGGTCAGGGATGAGGGCTGCGTCACCCGGGTCAATGTAAGCCATAGCCAAGTGAGCCAACCCGTCCTGTGAGCCCATCAAGGCAAGAATTTCATTTTCCGGATTCAGATCAACATTAAAACGCCTGTTGTACCAGCCTGCTGCAGCTTCGTAAAGACGGGGCGTACCGCCCAGAGAATATGAATAATTCATGGGATTGCCGACTGATGTCTGCAAAGCCTCCATTATGTGCGAGGCAGGTGGCAGGTCAGGGCTGCCCACACCGAGATTGATCACCTCAATCCCTTTTGCTTCAAATACCCTTTTCTTTTCATCCATATCATTAAATATTCCCGAAGACAGGCTGTCCATACGTTTTGCCTTATTCATATTGCACCTTCCCATTTGGAAAAAATAAAACCCGTTTATTGAAGAAAATAATAAACAGGTTTTTATTATATTTTTTCGGCTTTCTATCTGGGCTCTACAATAAGTTTGATGGCGGTCCTTTCTTCACCATCGATGATTATATCGGTAAATGCTGGTACGCAAATCAGGTCGACTCCGCTTGGCGCAACAAAACCTCTGGCAATCGCAACGGCTTTAACTGCTTGATTTAGTGCGCCAGCTCCGATCGCTTGCATTTCAGCAGTACCCCGTTCACGGAGCACGCCTGCCAGGGCGCCGGCTACAGCGTTTGGGTTGGATTTTGCTGAAACTTTTAATACATCCATTTGCGTTAAACCCCCTTCATTGCCTTATAAAGAACTTATCAAAGCCCTGTATGAAAATATATTTCGCTGAAAGCCCATAAAATTCCTCTAAATCAGCTGCAAATATTTTATTTATAGTCATAATATTCTAACTAATTACAGTATCATTCATAATTTTGGATACGTTCAATCGATACAGCCTCACCTGTACTGTCATCGATGTCTATAATAACGCCATTAAATTGAAAGGGCCCTGCTGCTACCTCAAAATATTGAGGGAGCTGGGTGAGGAACTTTTGAATAGCGATTTCTTTTTTCACCCCGATTACTGAATCCATAGGACCCGTCATACCTAAATCTGTGATATAAGCTGTTCCACCGGGTAAAATTCTTTCATCCGCTGTCTGCACATGTGTGTGGGTGCCAACAACCGCAGAAACCCTACCCGACAGGTACCATCCCATAGCCACCTTTTCCGAAGTGGCTTCCGCGTGAAAATCAACAATAATGATCCTGGTTTTCTCCCTCATTTTTAATAATAAAGCATCAGCCTTACGGAAAGGGCAGTCAATGGCCTGTTGATATATCCGCCCCTCAATATTTATTATCCCTATATTAGTTCCTCCTGGCAGATCAAAAACTGCGGCTCCCAGACCAGGCACTCCAGGTGGAAAATTGGCCGGTCTGATGATTTTTGTCTCCCTGTCTATGTATTCATATGCCTCTTTTTTATTCCACACATGGTTGCCCATGGTGAGCACATCCACACCAGCTGAGAACAGCTCTCTCGCGGTCTCTTCGGTAATGCCTTTGCCCCCGGCGGCATTCTCCCCGTTTGCTATCACAAAATCCAGTTTAAATTCCTTTTTTAAACTGCTCACATTTTCCTTAACTGCCCGGCGTCCGGGACGCCCGACAATATCACCGATAACCAGCAGGCGCAAATGTTTGACCTCCTGTTTTTTATTAAAAACCATCACCTTGCCTTCTACCCGGCAGGCAAACAGCTGTTTTTAAGTGATTCTGTGCTCTAACGCTTATTCCTGCCAAAGCAAAACAAGAAAACATACCTGCGCGGAAGGTGTGACCTCCCTCAGCGGTATGTTTCCTTTTACCATGAATTATTACATATTAATTAATGTTTCCAGGTTTTTATTGCACACTTCTACTTGGCGTACTCAACCACCCTGGTCTCTCTGATAATAACAACTTTTATCTGGCCGGGATAATCCAGTTCATTTTCAATCCTGTTGGCAATCTCCCGTACCAGCCGGATAGCCGACAAATCGTCAATTTTATCCGGTTTGACCATTATTCTCACTTCGCGTCCGGCCTGAATGGCGAATGATTTATCCACACCTTCAAAGGAGTTGGCAATTTCCTCAAGTTTCGTTAAGCGCTTAATATATGATTCCAGGGTTTCTCTGCGAGCTCCCGGCCTGGCCGCGGATACAGCATCAGCAGCCTGTACCAGTACAGCGATAATTGTCTTGGCTTCTTCATCGCCGTGGTGAGCGGCAATGGCATGAACAACATCATACGACTCACGATATTTCTTGGCGAGATCAACTCCAATGGTCACATGGGGACCTTCTACCTCGTGATCCACCGATTTTCCAAGGTCATGCAGCAGCCCGGCTCTTTTGGCCACTTGAATATCCACGCCCAATTCTGCTGCCATTAAACCAGTCAGGTGAGCAACCTCAACAGAGTGCTTCAAGACATTTTGCCCGTAACTAGTACGGTATTTTAGTCTTCCCAGGAGGGTGATAATCTCGGGATGCAGCCCGTGTACACCGGTCTCAAAGGAAGCTTGTTCACCTGCTTCTCTGATCTGGTTGCTGACTTCTTTTTGTGCCTTTTCGACCATTTCTTCTATCCTGGCCGGGTGTATCCTGCCGTCAACAATCAGCTTTTCGAGGGCGATCCTGGCTACTTCCCTGCGGATCGGATCAAAACCGGATAATATGACAGCTTCTGGTGTGTCATCGATGATCAAGTCTATGCCGGTCAAGGTTTCGAAGGCCCTTATATTCCTGCCTTCACGGCCGATAATGCGTCCTTTCATTTCATCACTTGGCAGCGGTATTACCGCCACTGTCACCTCAGCAACATGATCAGCGGCACATCTTTGAATGGCCAGGGAAACTATTTCACGGGCACGTTTGTCTCCCTCTTCCTTGGCTTTATTCTCTATGTCTTTAATTAATACAGCCGCTTCATGCTGGATTTCTTTTTCAATATCGGCTAACAGAATCTGTTTGGCATCTTCAGATGTCAAGCCGGATATACGTTCCAGTTCATTTAACTGCCTCTTATAAACTTCAGACAGCTGTGTTTTCACAGCATCGATTTCTGCTTCCTTTTTGTTTAAGCCCTCTTCCTTTTTTTCAATAGAATCGACCTTGCGATCTAAAGTTTCTTCTTTTTGCACCAGGCGGCGTTCAAGCCTCTGCAGCTCCGACCTGCGCTCCCTGTTCTCCCTTTCCACATCATTGCGAAGTTTCAGTACTTCTTCTTTTGCTTCGAGAACTGCTTCTCTTTTCTTGGCTTCTGCCCCTTTATCAGCCTCTTCAATTATTTTCCTGGCTTCAGCCTCAGCAGAGGTAATTTTCGCTTCCGCAAGATATTTCCTGAGAAAATATCCTAATCCAAAAGCCAGCAGTGCAGCTCCGATTAGAATGATAATCTGAATAATAGTATTTGAATCTAGATTCATGCGACTCACCTCCTTATTAATATAATATTAAGTTAAAACTACAAAAAAAACACCGAGTAAACTCGGCAGAAAACATACTGATACTACTTATATACTTGTCCAGTTCCAGGTAAGGAAAATCAGCCCTCTATAAGAGCATAATCTAAAAGTTCGGCCGGTAAAACCAGCCAAACTCCTGCCTCCCGACACTATTGGATTTTATCTATAATAAAACCCGTACAAAGTAGTATACAATTCTATTTTCTACCAGAATTATTGTACAGGTTTTTCATAATACTGTCAAGAATTAACGGCGCTTAACCCTCCCTGCGGTGAAGAGCCTGACACACTTTATAAATTACTTCAGATGAAAACCCCCTGCGTCCAAGAAATCCTGCCAGGCGTGAATAAGAGCATCCGCCACTGCAATACTTGATCTTTTTCTTCGCCATGTTTAATGCACAATTGTGCTCTGCTTCAGGGTCTAACTCCGCCAGGATTTCATTTATGATTTCAGCATCAACACCCTTTCCCAGCAACTCCTGCCTTAGTGCAAAGCAGCCTTTTTTCCCAAATCGCACTTTAACCCAATAACGGGCAAAGGCCCTGTCTTCGATGTAACCCAGCCTCTTTAAATTATTAATGGTGATCTCGGCAACTTCCTGAGAGTATCCTTTTTGCTCAAGGCGCCGCTGCAGTTCAACCTCCGCACGGGGACGGTAATCCAACAGCTTATATGCAAATAACCGGGCCCGATCTATTTCGCTGCTCACTTGGCTTCCTGGTCTTCAACCGGAATCTCCGAAACGGACGTCTCTTTTGAGCCGCCCATATTCAGTGCCAGGCGGACTTTCTGCTCGATCTCGCTGGTTATTTCGGGGTGTTCTTTGAGATATTCTTTGACGTTTTCCCGGCCTTGGCCTATCCTGTTCTCCTGATAGGAGTACCAGGAGCCGCTTTTGTTGATTATGTCCATCTCCGCGGCAACATCCAGGATGCTGCCCTCTTTAGATATCCCGGTACCATACATGATATCGAAATCAGCATGTTTAAAAGGCGGAGCTACCTTGTTCTTAACCACCTTGGCCCGCGTGCGGCTGCCGATGATATCCGTCCCTTGCTTTATGTTTTCCTGTTTTCGCACCTCAATGCGCATTGAGGAGTAAAATTTGAGTGCCCGGCCGCCTGTGGTGACTTCAGGTGAGCCATATATCACCCCTACTTTTTCGCGAATCTGGTTGATAAAAATCACCGTGGTCCTTGACCTGCTGATAGCGCCTGTAAGCTTGCGCAGAGCCTGAGACATCAAACGCGCCTGCAGCCCAACGTGGGTGTCACCCATTTCTCCTTCTATTTCAGCACGCGGCACCAGCGCAGCAACACTATCGACAACAATAACATCTATGGCTCCGCTGCGTACAAGAGCCTCAGCAATTTCCAGCGCCTGTTCGCCTGTATCCGGCTGAGATACCAGCAGGTTGTCAATATCCACCCCTAGATTCATGGCATAAGCCGGATCCAAGGCGTGCTCGGCATCAATAAAAGCAGCCTCGCCACCTGTTTTCTGCGCCTCTGCAATGATATGTAGTGCTACTGTGGTTTTACCGGATGACTCCGGGCCAAATATTTCTATTACCCGGCCTCGCGGCACGCCTCCCACCCCCAGGGCTATGTCCAGGGCAATTGCTCCGCTGGGGATAACTTCAATGCTGATTCTCGCTGATGCTTCTCCCAGCTTCATGATCGAACCTTTCCCAAACTGCCGCTCGATTTGCATAAGAGCTGAATCTAATGCTTTTTGCTTATCAGACAATGACTTCACTCTCCTATTTCCCAGGCATGAACACCTGTTCGGTATATGTTTAGATTATATGGTTAATTCTGGTTATTGTCAATACTAATTTTAAATAAATTAGAACATATATTCGTCATATTTTTCGGTGACATTATTTGGGGACATTCCTCCAAAGGAGGTGTGTCCCCTTTCCTCTG
>CAYNIY010000004.1:55720-58861 GCA_964397525.1 uncultured Eubacteriales bacterium | reverse complement strand
CAAGGAAGCAAGAGAACCTTCCCCCTGCTTCCCACATTTTAACTTCTGCCGCGTGCCAGATCAACGCTGACGCGGCGCCCTCTGATCGTTTGGTGGTGCAGGCAGCTTATGACGCGATTGGTCCATTCTTCCGGAACCTCTACAAATGTGAACTTTTCATAAATATTTATATTGCCGATACTGCTTTCAGAAATACCAGTCTCTTGGGCGATCGCCCTAACCAGGTCGGCCGATGAAATATTATCAGTTCTGCCAATGGTCATAAAGAGCCTGGTCATACCCGGTCTGGCGCCTGTATTGCCGAAAGATTCCACTATCAGGTTGTCGCTGCCCTCGTCCAGGTCAAGTGAAAGCTTTAAAGCGGCGGCGGCTACATCCATGGGATCATATTCATCCACGAAAGAATCGATAATATTGCGGTAATAGGCCAGCTTGCCTTCCTCAAGCATCTTTTGCAGCCTTTCTCTGATTCCTTCTTTCTGCCGTTCATGGACATCCGCCTGGGAAGGCAGTTTCTCGCGGCGGATACGAGATCTGGTCAGGTTTTCAATGAGTTTGAGCTGCTTGTAATCGCGCGGACTAACCAGCGTGACCGCTATACCGGTCTTTCCCGCCCGGCCTGTCCTGCCGATCCGGTGTATGTAAAACTCGGGGTCCTGCGGCACATCATAGTTGAAAACATGTGAAACGTTTTCTATATCTAAACCGCGCGCAGCAACATCTGTTGCCACCAGGTAGTCGATCTGTCCGGTACGGAACTGCCGCATGACATGATCGCGCTGGTACTGGCTCAAATCACCATGCAGCGCTGCCGCTGGGTATCCCCTCGCCTGCATCCCTGCCACAAGTTCATCCACACCACGCTTTGTTCTGCAGAAAATGATGGCCAGCGTAACGGTCATGGAATCAAGGATACGGCACAAACTTTCCAGTTTGTTAGGTTCCCTGGTTTCGTAATAGACCTGTTCGATCAGAGGAACAGTCAAATTTTGCTTGCTGACTGTGATGAATTCCGGATTCTTTAAATATTTCCTGGCCAGCCGTCTTATTTCTTCAGGTATTGTAGCGGAAAACAGCAGCGTCTGACGCTCTGCAGGTGTAGCCTGCAGTATCGATTCAATATCGTCGATAAATCCCATATCCAGCATTTCGTCAGCTTCATCCAGTACCACAACTTTTACATTATCCAGTGACAGTGTTTTCCTGCTTAAATGATCCAGAAGACGTCCCGGGGTACCGATCACCACCTGCACACCCTGTCTCAACCCTCTGATCTGGCGGTCGATCGCCTGCCCGCCGTAAATAGGCAAGGTTCGCACCCGCCGGTATTTACCGATGCGCGAGATTTCCACGGCCACCTGTACGGCCAGCTCTCGCGTTGGCGTCACGATCAGAGCCTGTACACCGCCATACCTTGTATTGGCCATTTCTATGATGGGAATACCAAAGGCCGCCGTTTTACCGGTGCCGGTCTGAGCCTGCCCAATCACATCCCTGCCCTGCTGAAGCAGAGGTACAGTCATCAACTGGATCGGTGTGGGCTCTTCAAAACCCATTTCGGCTAGAGCCTGAAACACCCTGCGGTTAATGTCCAGCCCACCGAAACTAACATTATCTTTTGTTGTTGTCAATTATTAAGTTCCTCCCAATATATATTTATGCGTAGTTATGTTTTACCTTCCAGGTACTGCCTGAGCAGGTTCAAGGATGAGTTCACAGTACCCTGCCTGACCGCCGCGCGCGAACCGGCAAAATGGTGTTCGCGGCAGATTGTTTTGTCTGCGGCCGCAAGGGCAATATATACAAGGCCCCTGGGCTTTTCAGCAGTTCCGCCGCCCGGCCCGGCAACACCGGTAACTGACAGGCCAAGGTCGGCATTGATTTTTTCACGCGCTCCCATAGCCATTGCCTCGGCTGTCTCCCTGCTGACCGCGCCAAAGGTGTTCAGTATTTCCTGGCTGACTCCCAGAACCTTGTTTTTTGCTTCATTGGTGTAGGAAACAATTCCCCCCTTGAAATAATCGGAACTGCCAGGAATGTCGGTCAATCTGGACGCGATCATCCCGCCGGTACAGGATTCCGCAGTGCCCAGGGTAAGTCCCTTTTCCAACAGCAGCTTGCCCACTTGCTCTTCCAGAATTTCTTCATCAAGGGCAAAAATATATTTATCCAGCAGCGGCCTGATCTTCCCGCTAAGCGCCTCTAACAATCCTTCGGCTTGACTGTCATCAGCTGCCTGCGCGGATATACGCACCTGAATCTCAGCTGGTTTTGCCATATAGGCAATCCCCGGATTACCCTGCCCCCCCATATCCTTGAGCAGATCCTGCACTGCTGATTCGGAAATGCCGGTAAGCTTAAATATCCTGTACTTTACAACCTCACTGCCGCCTTTCTTTCCGGAAAGAAAAGGTACAACACTATCCTCGAACATGGGTTTAAGCTCATGGGGCGGCCCTGGCAGTAAAATTATTATCTTTTTATTGGTTTCTATCAGAGCCCCGGGGGCTGTCCCATTTTTATTCGGCAGGATAATAGATCCCTGTGGGAAATAAGTCTGTTTCACATTGCTTTGCGGCATTTCCATGCCGCGGTTCTGAAAGATATCCATAATTGCCTTCAGGGATTCCCGATCCTGGATCAACGGCACTCCGAGAACATCTGCCACAACCTCAGCGGTTAAATCATCAGTTGTCGGGCCCAGGCCGCCGGTGATAATTATCAGCTCTGAACGTTCCAGTGCCTGGCTAAATACACTGGTCATCAGCTCCCGGTTGTCACCGACAGTTGTATTTAAAAGAATCTCTATTCCCATACCTGAAAGCTTTACCCCCAGGTACTGGGCGTGAGCGTTTGCAATCTGGCCTAATAACACTTCAGTACCGGTAAAAATAAGCTCCGCCTTCATGGTTAACACATCCTCACTGTTAAAATTATAACATAGCATAGATCAAAAACAAAAGTTATTGAGCACGATCTAAAGGAGGACATATCCTGGTTTCGGATGTGTCCCCTTTCCTCAGACTGATGTCATTCAACGATATAAGCAACAGTGAAATATGCGCCAGGAGAACCGTCCCCCTGGCCGTTTTGCGCCAGGAGAACCGTCCCCCTGGCCGTTTTTATACCTGTATTCCGTAA
>CAYNIY010000004.1:32103-55710 GCA_964397525.1 uncultured Eubacteriales bacterium | reverse complement strand
CTGCATTCCGCTGCGGTCGTTGGTCTTCAGCCATTGCAGGGTCGGATTTATCCGACCATTGTGCGACTAAAGTCGCACCTGCAATTTTAGTCGTCATTCGCCAGAAGTCTGATATCTGCTTATCCTTTAATTCCCATGTCTCACTTCTCACGTCTCATTCAACCTGTATTCCGTAAAGGTCATACCAGGATGCGCTTTCAATTAATACCTTGACAAAATCCCCCGGTTTTAAATTTCTGCTTGATTTAATTAACACCCTGCCGTCAATATCTGGGGCGTCTCCTTCACTTCTGCCCTCGTATAAATCAGCTTCAGAACCAATGCCTTCCACCAGTACAGTGACAGTTTCCCCGATCTTCCTTTGGTTTATTTCCAGGGAGATCTTCTGCTGGAGCTCCATCGCCCTGTCCCTTCGTTCTGTTTTGATTTCATCCGGCACCTGCCTGTCCATTTTTGCTGCCGCTGTGCCCTCTTCGCGTGAATAGGCAAAGATTCCAACCCTGTCTAATTTAACCTGCATCATAAAATCCAGCAGATCTTGAAAATCATCTTCTGTCTCGCCGGGAAAACCTACAATAAATGTAGAACGCAGGGTAATTCCCGGGATGGAAAGGCGCAGTTTTTCGATCAGGCTGACATATTCCTTCCTGCTTCCGCCACGGTTCATCTTTTTTAGCACAGTATCCGATGAATGCTGAAAGGGGATGTCGAGATAGCGGCATATTTTCTTGTCTGCGGCCAGGGTTGCTACCAGCTGATCAGTTATAAAAGTTGGGTAAGCGTAGAGGATCCTGATCCAAACCAGCCCCTCAATATCTGCCAGTCTGGTCAGCAGTTCATCCAGCGCCAATCTGGCATACAGATCCAGCCCATAGCGTGTAGTATCCTGCGCGGTCAGTACAAGTTCTTTTACACCCCGCGAGGCAAGCCCGGCGGCTTCAGCCAGGACATCTTCAATCTTCCTGCTCCTGTACGGCCCCCTAATTTCCGGGATAACACAGTATGAGCAGCGGTTGTCACAGCCCTCTGCAATTTGCAGATATGCCGTGTAAGAAGGAGTGGCCAGGATCCTGGGAGAATCTGCCTGGTGCAGGCAGCCGGGGGCGCCGACCAGCAGGACTCTTTCCCCGTTCAGTGTCCTTTTGATCGCCCCGGCAATTTCTGTGACAAAACCTGTACCCACCAACCCGTCGATTTCGGGAATTTCAAGCAGCAGTTCCTGCGGATAACGCTGTGCCAGGCATCCGGCAACAAGGATAGACCTGCATTTCCCCTCAGCCTTATGCCTGGCCAGTTCCAGGATTGTGTTAATGGACTCTTCCTTGGCCTCGTCTATAAATGAACAAGTATTTATCACCAGTATATCAGCTTCCTGTTCGTTGCTGGTGATGGCAAATCCAGATTCTTTTATAAACCCCAGCATAATTTCAGAATCAACCAGGTTTTTTGGGCAGCCCAGGCTGACAAGTCCCACTTTCAATGCCATATAAATATCCTTCCAAAAATCAAGTATGATCCCTGAATTGTAAAATTTTAAATCGTCCGGTAGTTTACGAACTGCAGAGGGATATCAAACTCATAATCTTTAATAGTCGTAATAATAGTCTGAAGATCATCCCTGTTTTTACCGCTTATTCTGACCTGATCTCCTTGTATGGAGACCTGGACTTTAAGCTTGCTGTCCTTAACCAGTTTGGTTATTATTTTTGCCTGATCCTTATCCACGCCCTGTACCAGGTTAAGCTTCTGGCGCACTGTATCCTTCGCTGCAGGCTCAACTTTCCCGTACCTCAGGGCCTTAATATTGATTCCCCGTTTTATAATCTTGCCCTCCAGGATATCAACAACGTTTTTTAATTTAAAATCGTCATCTCCAACCAGCGTGATCTGCTCTCCATCAAAAATGATATCGCTCCTGCTGCCCTTGAAATCAAAACGGGTGCGTATTTCGCGTGTTGCCTGATCCACGGCATTCTTGACCTCCTGAAGGTCTACCTTGGAAACGATATCAAAAGTGTTTTCTTTAGCCATAAAAACACCTGCCTTAAGATTTTTTATTAAATGTACATCTTTAAAAGAAAAATGTCAAAGGTCAGCAGTGGTTTTCAAACTTCACGCTGGCTAAACTTAAGTTGAATTTTCTTTCAAAGGTGAATAGTCTGGTTATGTCGAAATAAAGGATAGCTTGACTCAGTGGGGTGAATAACAAATGTCAGTATATACGTTCAATGGCAATGATATGAAATTAATGCTCCGGGGAGCTGTAGAACTGCTGGAGCAATCCAGAGAACATATTGACTCTTTAAATGTGTTTCCCGTGCCGGATGGAGATACCGGTTCAAATATGTTCCAGACTCTGGCCGCGTCATTAGCGGAGGCCGAAGCAATAAATTCCGACCATATTGGCTTGGTTGCCGAAGCCGCGGCCCGGGGGGCACTTGTTGGGGCCAGGGGGAACTCCGGTGTGATCCTTTCTCAGGTCCTGCAGGGTTTTGCCCGGACTTTAAGCACAAAAGAGAACGCTTCTGCCGCTGACCTCGCCGCCGCCCTGGATAATGGCTCCCAAACAGCATACCGTGCGGTAATGGTTCCTGTTGAAGGCACAATCCTGACAGTGGTTAAAGAATCTGCTGCCGGCGCCGCCCGCAGCAACAGTCTGGACCTGCTCAGGACACTGGCAGCCGTATTCAGAAGTGCCTGCACCGCGCTTGGGAATACACCTGAACTTCTGCCGGTACTCAAACAGGCCGGTGTTGTGGACGCTGGCGGTAAAGGTTTTGTCACAATTCTGGAAGGAGCTAAACGTGCTTTGAAGTCAGCGTCTCCGTCAGCGAAACTTCAAACACCGGTGCTGCCCGAAGTAAAAGATAATATTACTGCCGGAGTTATTCCGGCACACACCGGCGGCAAGCAGTCGATAATGTTCGCTTACTGCACCGAGCTCATTCTGAAGGGAGAATGTCTGCCGCAGGGCATTATCAAGAATAGCCTTTCCCCGCTGGGTGACTGTCTGATGGTGGTGGGCGATGACAAGCTGTTGAAAATACACATTCATTCAAACCACCCTGGGCTTGTTCTTGAATGCTGCCTCAGTTACGGAACAATAAACGATCTGAAAATAAATAACATGATTGAGCAAAACAGAAATACTTTTTTAGATAATGAACTAACAAACTTTACAAAGCCTTTTGGTATTCTTTCCGTAGGCGCAGGAGAAGGGATCACCGCCATCATGAAGAATCTTGGCGCGGACATTGTAATTGACGGCGGCCAGACCCTGAATCCCAGCACCGGTGAAATATTAAAAGGCGCCAGCGAGATCTCTGCTTCAAAAATAATAATTCTGCCTAATAACAAAAATATAATACTTTCGGCCGAACAGGCCAGAAAGATGTCACCAAAAGATATCGCTGTGATACCTTCAAAAAGCATACCTCAGGGGATCGCCGCCCTGATAGCCTTGAATACCGAGGCCGATTTTGAAATGACAACAAAAAAAATGAAAGAAGCTCTGAACACGGTACGCACCGGAGAGGTGACACATGCGATACGTGATACTGTTTATGGAAATTTAAACATAAAAAAAGGTGAATATATTTGCATAATTGATGGGGATCTTCAGGTATCGGGCTCAGCCCTTTCCAGGGTACTCGAAGATGCCCTGAAAATTATGAAAACAAATAATGAGGGACTAGTTACTCTATATCGCGGAGAAAGCCTGGATGAAGCACTAATGGCAATGCTTGCAGAGGAAATGCAGGAAATATTCAGCGGACTCGAGTTTGAAATACATGAGGGCGGCCAGCCCGTGTATGACCTGATCATATCTGTTGAATGAAAATATAAGTTGACTTGCAGCAAAGGATTAAATGATGAGTCAGGTGTGATGTGTTTGAGCCAGGTAAAAATAGTAACTGACAGCACTGCCGACCTGCCAAAAGAATTAGCGGCAAAATACGGTATTACCGTTGTCCCATTAAAAGTTATCTTCAGCGATGATGAGCCGCCGCTCAGAGACGGTGTGGATATTGATACAGAACAGTTTTACCGGCGTCAGGTAGAAAGAAATGAATATTCCAGAACATCTCAGCCAACACCGTCGGAGTTCTGCAGCCTATACAGGGATTTATCTGCTTCTTGCAGCAGCATAATTTCCATCCACCTCTCCTCTGCTTTAAGCGGAACCTGCCAGTCCGCCTTGATGGCGAAAGACATGCTCCCAGGTTTAGACATTGAAGTAGTGGATTCCAGAATGGCAAGCATGGGGCTGGGATTGATAGCCCTTGAAGCCGCGCGCGCTGCAGGTGAAGACAAAACCAAGACAGAAATCATCAGCGCTGTTAAACACATGATCTCCGGAGCAGAGCTGTTTTTTATTGTTGACAGCCTTGATTACCTGGCCCGGGGAGGGCGGATTGGCAAAGCTCAGGCCTTCTTGGGCACACTCCTCAATATAAAACCGATTTTGTTTTTGAAGGATGGAGTTGTCCATCCCCTGGAAAAAGCAAGGGGCAGGACAAGAGCTATTGACAAACTGGCGCAGATTATTGTAGAAAAAACAGGAAATGGCAGGTTCAAATGCGCTCTGATGCATGGCATGGATCCCGATGGCATCAAGCAGCTCCATCAGAAAATAATGCCGCTGCTGGACTGTGATGAGATTTTGTACTCCACTCTGGGCGCAGTTATCGGCACTCATACTGGCCTCGGCGCACTGGGAATAGCGATCATCCCGGAGTAAAAAAGAAACCGCCTATGGCGGCATATTTTCGCATACTTGGGGACATTCCTCCGAAGGAGGTGTGTCCCCTTTCCACTGTCTAATATCATTTAACGATATACGTAACATGGATACACGAGAACTAATGAATAAAACCCAATTCGGATGTGTCCCCTTTCCACTGTCTGATAACATTCAACGATATATGCGTCATGAATACATTACATTCCACAATCTGGTATCATTTAACGATAAATACATCAGATGGTTCTGCACTTTTGTGCGACTAAAGTCACACCTACAAATTTAGTCGTCGGTCGTCAGACGTCGGACGTTGGTATCTCCTGCATTCCCTTTCAGTCGCCGGGAATTAAGTCTCACCAGCAGTTCCCACACGTCCCACGTCCCACGTCTCATTGGACAGCGGGCGCTTTGAATTCATGCTCAACAACTTCCCCTGGGGCGCCCAGGAATCCAACGATCTTCCCGTTCTCAAGCACTTCAACCACACCAGCGTTACCCAAGGTAATCAAAACTTTTTCTTTGCCTTCAAATGATTTCGATTCCCCTGCTTTTATCTCGCCCTGAAATACCTGGTTTCCGTCAACGATAACGCTAGTCCAGCTCCTGTCGCTTTTAACGTTAAGGACAACATTAATACCCGTAATTTTTGGGCTGTTTTCCTGGGGAGGCGCCTGCTGCAGGGTGTCTTCCTGAGGGGCCGCTTCAATCGCAGCTTGGTTCTCCCCTTCTCCTGCCGCACCACTGTTCTTATTTAAACCACTGGCGCCGTAGTAAACTGATACAGCCAAAGCAGTGATCAGCAGCACAGCCGCAAAGTGCAGCCAGTATCTCGTCAGACCTGCTTTTTTGGCTGCTTTCTTATCTGCCGTCTTGGGTGTTTCTGTCTGAACGTTTTCCATGGGTTGAATCTTTTTAAGAGTCTCTGTGATCTCTTCCGTGTCGATGTTCAAATATTTCGCGTAGTTTTTAAGAAAAGCCTTGGCATAAGCAGATCCGGGTAAAGCTTGAAACTCATCCTGCTCCATCGCAGCAATGTATTTCTTGCGTATTTTTGTTTCTGCCTCCACCTTATCCAGCGTCAGCCCGCGGGCCTCTCTTGCTTCTTTCAGCATATTGCCGATTCCCAAAAGACTCACCTCTCAGCCAGCCTAAAGTTGATTTTATCATTTCCAGTTATTAAACAGCGGCTGGTGTAAATTGACATATAACCTTGTTCGCCTTGCTGTACCTGACTAAAACCATATCATAGCTTGTCTTTTTCTGTCTGATAGTCTTATCATTTATATTTCGGCAGACTTGCCACAAAATTGTAGACCAGATCAGACGCTTCTTCAATGTCTTTCGTGTCCACTGCAAAATTGTAATCCTCGCTCGGCCCTTCCGGGTACTTATATAGCGGATCGTAATGTTTTTGCAGCAGAAATGAAAATACTGGTTCAAAATTTCTTTCTTCCAGCATCCTATTTAGTTCTTCAGCCTTGCTGCGGCCTATTTTTTTTGACAGTGAAGCAGTGGCTTCCTGTAATTTCTCAACGTTATTCCCAGGGCCATCCGTATAAACTTCATGGATCCGCCTGACCCTGTCTGCCAGTGGGGCATACAGCAGTACTCTTACCCCATCCCTGATCGCCCTCATCAATGGCGGCGGGACAAGCAGGTTCCCTACCCTTCTGCTTTCGCACTCCACGATAAATATTCCTTCGTCCTCAATAGAAGACAAAAATCTTACTATTTCACTCTCAAAAGCTTTTTGCGACGGCGAGGGCGGTAACCCGATCTTGCCGTAAACTGATCCCCTATGCTGGGCCAATCCTTCCAGATCCAGCACTGGCAGCCCTTTTTGCCCCAGGCGCTTCAGCACATCGGTCTTCCCAACCCCGGTCAAACCATGTAGGACAACTGCTCTCTGGGTCAGCTCTTCCTTATCCAGATACTCTTTAACATAACGGCGGTAGGATTTATAACCGCCTCTGATCCGGTAGACGTTGTAACCCATGGTGTCAAGCACTGATGCCATAAACCTGCTGCGTTCACCGCCGCGCCAGCAGAAAACAACAAGTTCACCGTCGGGAGCATTGCTGTCAACACTGGCTATCTTGCCGGGAAGTTTCGGCGCCACCAGTTCCAGGGCAAGCCTTCTGGCGGAGGCAGAATCTTCACGATGGTATAAAGTCCCCACCAGGGCCCGTTCTTCGTTATTTAAGACAGGGACATTAACAGCACCGGGGATTGTATCTTTTGCATACTCGTCTTCTGAACGCACATCAACAAACAGCGCTTTGTTCATCTTGAATGCTTCGTTTATTGTAATCTCTGCAATCATTAAAGCTTGTCCACAACCTCACAATTTTATTCAAGCCGGTTTTAACCAGAGTTATATGATGTTTTATTTCTGCCTGAAAACCTGGTTGTACTGGTCCAGGGTCATCAGAACCGATCTCGGTTTGCTGCCCTCGTAACCGCCTACAATGCCACGCTGCTCCATCATGTCTATCAGCCGCGCAGCCCTGGCATAACCGATATGCAGGCGCCTCTGAAGCATGGAAATCGAGGCATGTCCGCTTTCAATCAGGATTTTTACTGCCTGAGCCAGCAGCTCGTCTTCCATTTCCGGCATTACTTCGTCTTCTTGTACCACCGTAAGGATTTCCTCATCATAAACCGGTTCAGCCTGTTTCTTCAGGTAATTAACCAGGTCCTCCACTTCACGGTCTGATAGGTACGCTCCCTGGATCCGCACAGGTTTCGACGCACCCATCGGAAAGAACAACATATCCCCTTTTCCAAGCAGCTTTTCCGCCCCGGCCATGTCAAGGATTGTCCGGGAATCGATTTGGGATGAAACAGCAAATGATATTCTTGAAGGAATATTGGCCTTGATCAGCCCGGTAATCACATCAACCGATGGCCGCTGTGTGGCAACAACCAGGTGTATTCCCGCAGCTCTGGCCATCTGCGCCAGCCTGCAGACAGCGTCCTCAACATCCGCCGGCGCCACCATCATCAGGTCAGCCAGCTCATCGATAATTACTACAATCAAAGGCAGGGGCTGCTCGCCGCTGCTGTGATCCTTGTTTGCAAATAATTTGTTGTAACGTGTTATATCACGCGCTTCAGCTTGAGCAAAGAGCGCATAACGCCGCTCCATCTCCCTGACTGCCCAGCGCAGGGCCGTTGCCGCCTTCTTGGGATCGGTGACTACCGGATTAACCAGGTGGGGTATGCCATTGTAAGTTGCCAGCTCAACCATCTTGGGGTCAATCATCAGTAATTTTACTTCTTCCGGCGAGGCCTTGAACAGGATGCTGGCGATCAGCGTATTAAGGCATACGCTTTTACCGGAACCTGTGGCGCCTGCAATTAACAAATGCGGCATTTTTGTCAGATCGGCAACTTCCGGGTTACCGGCAATATCCTTACCCAGAGCTATGCTAAGCTTGGATCCCGACTGAAGAAATTCCTGCGACTCCAGGAGGTCTCTCAGGTGGACCATGGAAATCTCTTTGTTCGGCACCTCTATCCCCACGGCAGCTTTACCGGGAATCGGCGCCTCAATGCGCACATCCGGCGCGGCCATTGAAAGGGCAATGTCGTCAGCCAGTGCAACAATCCGGCTGACCTTCACCCCGGAAGGCGGCTGGATCTCATAACGCGTGATAGCCGGCCCTCTGGAGACCTGCAGCACTTTGGCTTTTACCCCGAAGCTCTCCAGGGTTTCTTCGAGTATGCGTATGTTTTCATTAATATCTTTGTTTAAACGCACATTTTTTGCACGGGGCGGCCGCGAGAGAAGCGATACGGGAGGCAGCCGGTAAGAAGGTAATTCGCGCGTGTAACCTTTGGCAAAAAGATCAAAAACTTCATTATCCCCCCCTGATGCATCTGTTCCGCCGCCAGCGGCCGCTTCACCAGTGACTTCCTGCCTGCTTTTTACAGCAGGAGTCAATATGGGGAGCCTTTCTTTCTCACTTTTAACCATTTCATTGTTAAACCGATCAAAAGCAGAAAGCTGTTCTTCCTCGTGATCAAAAATAACCGGTGCGGCAGCCCTGACTTCTTTTCCCTCGTCTACCTCTTCAAAGATAAAGTTCATGACAGTCTGCCATAATTTTTTTAATGCCTGCTGCACTTTCTCTGTAAATCCTTTTATCATGGCCGATGCAGAAAGGTTGGTCAGAAGCAGCAGCGCGATTACAGCTGCAGCGATCAGGATAACATAGGTGCCTGTGATACCGAAAGACTTCCTGCAGATATAACTGATCAGCGCTCCGATTAATCCTCCGCCGTCACCTGCCAGGCCTGCTGAAAAAGAATCGTCAACCGGAATTGCCAGGTGGAAAAAAGCAAGAACGACCAGGAATAACAGGATCACTCCGTACATCTGATCGTTAATCTTGGCCTGGCTCCGGCTGCGTACCAATTTCACCCCGATTAAAATTAAAAGGAAGGGGAATATATAACTGCCTTCACCGGCAATGCTCTTGAGGGCCCGGTAAATTATCGCGCTGATGTAGCCTGCGTCGGGTGACAGCAGGCTGACAATACCCAGTATACCCAACGCAAACAGGGCGATACCAAATATTTCATATTTCAGTTCATCCTTTAATTGCCCCTGAGCACCCATGTTAAAACCTCCAGAAATAATATACCACAGCCGGGCTGAAAATCCTTTAAATACTTATAATACCGGCCCTCCCGGCATATTGGAAGAGGGCTTGGCAGTGCTATATATTTCGAGAATCTGTTACGCCGCCCGGACAAAAACCAGCATGATAATAGCAAGGCCCAGGAATAAGCGGTACCATACAAACAGTGCAAAGCTTCTTTCAGTCAGGTACTTAAGGAGAAATCCAATGGAGAGGAAACCAACCACAGCAGCTGACACAATTCCTGTAATGAAAGCAAGGTTAATATCACCTGGCGCTATATCTCCTACTTTCATTACCCCCGCGCCAAGTATTATCGGGGTGGACAACAGAAATGAAAACCGGGCTGCAGTTTCGCGCGTCATGCCGAGCGCCCGCCCCGCAGTCATGGTCACACCGGAGCGGGAAACCCCGGGGATGATGGCAAAGGCCTGTGACAGCCCAATCAGCAGGCTGTCAGAAAATGCTATTTTATGCATGTCTTTTCTTTTTAGCGCGTAACGGTCAACCAGGTATAGTATTATGCCCATGGAAATCAGCATCACAGCTATGACCAGCGGGTTTCTGAAAATAGTTTCCGCCTGCTCTTCTAAAAGGTAGCCGGCCAGTCCACCGGGAATAGTCGCCACCATCAGGTACCAGAACATAGAGGCCTTTTGACTGCCGCTGCGCTTAATTATGGCCTCGCTGAAAAGTTCTGCCCAGTCCCTCCAGAAGAATGCCGCCACGGCAAACAGCGTTCCCATGTGCAGCGCCACGTCAAAGGACAGGCCGGGATCTTCCCAGCCAAAAGCCCAAGGCGCCAGTACCAGGTGTGCCGAGCTGGATATGGGAAGGAATTCACCCAAACCCTGGATCACACCCATCACCAGTGCTTGAAATACCGTCAAAAAAACACCCCCCGATACTACATCTTTTAATTATATCATGGATGCCATATCTTAAAACAAAAAATAAACTTCAGCGACAGAGACGCGTAAATCCTTGTTTAATCCCTGTCTTTCATAAACGAAATGAAGAATCTCGTTCTTGCCGAAGTTTAATAAAATTTCCATAAAAAGTTTTTATAGTTTCTGGCGGTTTCCTATCACATGTATCACTTGCTATAACAATGAACGCAAATATAAAATAATATCGTTGAAGGTATCAAAATACCTGGCGCTGATGCCGTTATCCCTGCAGTACCTGTGCAGATCATCCCTGGCAAATATCACATCGGCCTTCGTGGCGGGGCAGGTATCTGAATAGCCGTCTCCAACATAGACAACCAGGTTACCCTCACCTTTCAGGCTTTCAAGCAAACTGCTTTTACAGGTCCCACAGATCCCGCAGTCTGGATTTGTGCCGGAACATTCGATCCTGAAGCCCTCATCATAAACCATCCTGTTCGCATAATACGGCAATTCAATATCATACCTGGCAAACACATTTTTAATGCAGTAATCATAACCGTCGCTGAGTATAAAGACTCCGTAGCCCTTGTTACGGCAAAAATCAATAAACTCTTTGAAATACTCGTCAATTTCCATGGTGTCCATCAGCTTATCCAGATCGCTGATATCACCCCGGAAAAGGCTGAAGGTCATGTTGGCGCACTGCTCTGTGGAAATCTCCTTTCTTTCCCAGCGCTCATTTATTTCCCGCCAGCCATCGCCGGCAAACGCCTCAACCATAGCGGCGCAGGTATCTTTTTTCGTTATGGTGCCGTCGAAGTCAATAAAAAATACTATGCTATTTACTTTCATAGCTGCTTCCGCTTTCATAATTTTTCTCCGCTTATAACCTTGTTCATGTTGCGCACAGCGCACATTTTGCCGCACATGGTGCAGGTATCCTCATTCTCCGGCGAGGATTCAGCCCTGTAACGCTTGGCTTTTTCCGGATCCATCGCCAGTTCGAACATTTTTCTCCAGTCCAGGCTGCGCCTGGCTGCGCTCATTTCATTATCCCAGAGCACTGCACCCGGTAAGCCCTTCGCGATATCGGCGGCGTGGGCGGCGATGCGCGAAGCAATAATGCCTTCTTTCATATCCTCCAGTGTCGGCAGCCTTAAGTGTTCCGCCGGCGTGACATAGCAGAGGAAGTCTGCGCCGTTGGCAGCCGCGATGGCGCCGCCGATGGCGCTGGTAATATGATCATAACCGGGAGCTACATCGGTAACAAGCGGCCCCAGTACATAAAACGGCGCTCCGTGGCATAATTTCTTCTCTAAAATCATATTGGGCGCTATTTCGTGCAGCGCCATGTGACCCGGCCCCTCGATCATCACCTGGACATCTTTTTCCCAGGCTTGTTTTGTCAGTTCCCCGAGGATAATCAGTTCCTGGATCTGGGAAGCATCAGTGGCGTCTTTGATGCTGCCAGGACGGCAGGCGTCACCAAGGCTGACAGTTACATCATACCTGCGACAGATATCCAGGAGTTCATCATAATATTCAAAAAACGGGTTTTCCCGGTTGTTCAACTCCATCCAGGCATACAACAGGGCGCCGCCTCTGGATACAATGTTGGTCAGACGAGGGTTCTTTTTAAACCGGGCGGCAGTTTCCCTGTTAATGCCGGCGTGGATGGTCATAAAGTCTACCCCATCACGCGCGTGTTTTTCTGCCACACCCAAAAATTCTGCTGCTGTTATGTTTTCCAGATCTTTATCGTAGAAACCCACGGCATCATAGACCGGCACGGTACCGATCGCTGCCGGCGACATCTCTACCAGCCGGCGCCTGAATTCCTCGGTTTTGCCGTAACAGCTCAGGTCCATGATTGCGTCAGCCTTAAGCTCTATCGCCTTTTGCACCTTTTCCAGCTCGGTTTCAATACTGCAGCAGTCCTTGGAAATACCGAGATTGACATTGATTTTTGTCTTGAGGCCCTCTCCGATACCGCACGGCTCAAGGGAACAGTGGTTCTTGTTGGCAGGTATAACCACTTTGCCCTCACCTACCAGCAGGCGCAGTTTATTCGGTTCTATTAACTCATTACGGGCCACTATTTCCATTTCTGCGGTTAAGATACCTTTTCGGGCAGCGTCCATCTGTGTGGTGAATTTCAAAAATACACGTCCTTCCATCTATTATCTGTCACTAAAATTCCAAGCTCTTCATTCACTCCAGGCTTTTTTCAGGTCTCTGGCCGCCGCATTAATGTCATCCCTGCCTAAAATCGCGGAAATTACAGATATACCATCAATCCCCGATTCCTTTACCTTCACTATATTGGACATCCCAATGCCGCCTATACCCACAACAGGGATCGACACGCTTTTTTTAATTCTTTTGATCCCGTCGATGCCGATGGGTTCAGTTGCCGTCTCCTTGCTGCCGGTGTGGTATACAGGTCCTGCCCCCAGATAATCTGCGCCATGTTTCTCTCCGTATTCCGCCTCAATAAGGTTTGAAACCGAGTATCCGAGTATTTTCCCGGGACCAAGCAACTCTCTGGCCACTTCCAGTGGCAGGTCCTCCTGCCCTACATGCAGCCCGTCAGCATCTACTGCCAGGGCGATATCCAGCCTGTCATTTATGATCAGCGGTACCTGATATGAATTGGCCAGCTTTTTCATCTCTACAGCAATGCTATAAAAATCACTGCTGCTGACATCCTTTTCCCTGAGCTGGAGGAGCGTAACACCTCCTCTGATCGCCTCCCTGACAGCATGAAAAAAGTTTGCGCCCTTGAGCATGCCCCGGTCAGTGACAAGATAAAGACTATAGTCTATAAGCATTCAATCTTCCCCCTTTGCAGTATGCTGCCGGCCTTCATACTGTAGACATAATCGAACAGCCTTGCCCTGAATGTCCCCGGCAGTGCTCTTTCCATTGATCCCGCAGCCATCTCGCCAGCCAGCCCCATGGCCAGGATCGCGGCGGCACTGGAGATAAACCTGTCATCATTGACGCCTGCGGCGGCGGCTGTCAACGCCCCGGCCATACAGCCCGCACCTGTAATCATCGTCAGCATGGGCGTCCCGTTGTGGATCAGACAGGTCCGCTCACCATCCGTGATAATATCAGTTTCACCCGTAGCAACCACGACCGTGCCGTACCGTCTGGCCAGCGTCCGGCAGGCTTCAACCGCCCCCTGGCCGTCATCTATGGAATCAACACCCCTGACTTTCCCCGCCAGCCCGGCCAGAAACTTTATTTCCCCGGTATTCCCTTTGATCACAGAAATATAAGCAGCATCCAACAATTCTTTTACAACTTCCATTTTCCTGGGTATGGCACCGCAGGCAACCGGGTCCAGCACGATCGGCTTGTTCAGCTCAGAAGCTTTCCTGGCTGCCAGCAGCGCCGCTTCTTTTTGCTCATCAGTCAGAGTGCCGATGTTGATGTACAGGGCCGAGATCAGGCCGGCGAAACCCCCTGCCTCTGTCCTGGCCTCGCACATAGCGGGTGAGGCGCCGAAGCAGAGCAGGATATTGGCGCAGTCGTTTATTGTCACATAGTTTGTGATCGCCTGGACAAGCGGCGTTTTCTCTCTTACGTTACCCAGTACTTCAGCAATATTTTTAAGCATATTTTTATACCCCCTGTTACAATATTTTAAAGACAGCCCTCCTATTGACATAAATTATAAAAATGATTAGCAGGCCCGACGCCGCGACCCAGTTCGAATGAATGCCCTATGGCGCCGTTAATATATTCTTTCGCCTGTCTGGCTGCCTCCGGAAGCAGGTATCCCCTGGCCAGCAAGGTCGCTATGGCTGATGAAAATGTGCAGCCGGTACCGTGAGTATTTTTTGTTTCAATTCTCTTCCCTTTCAGGTAGCTGAAGTTTTCGCCGTCATAAACCACGTCTATCGCGTCCCCGGTTAAATGTCCGCCCTTAACAATTACTTTAACTCCGCCAAGACCATGTATCTTCAGAGCTGCCTGCTCCATCTGTGCCAGGGTTTCAATTTTATCGCCGGTCAACAGTTCCGCCTCATATAAATTCGGAGTAACAACTTCAGCCAGGGGGAAGAGCACCTTTACCAGTTCTTCCCTGGCTTCATCCCGCAGCAGGTGATAGCCGCTTTTGGACACCATTACAGGGTCCACCACAATGTTTACCGCCCGGTTCTTTTGCAGGCACTCCCCGATCACATCAATGATCTCTATGCTCGACACCATGCCTATCTTGACAGCATCAACTGCAATATCATCATAAAGACAATTGATCTGGTCCCTGATGATATCCACATCCAGCTCTCTGACGCTAAACACACCCATCGTGTTCTGTGCGGTGACAGCCGTGATAGCGCTCATCCCATATGCGCCCAGCGCACTGATTGTCTTCAGATCCGCCTGTATCCCCGCGCCGCCGCAGGAATCCGAGCCCGCGATAGTCAATACTGTTTTCATATTACCCCCCCCCATCTTTTTAAATAGTCTGAGAATCACCCCAATAAATTAAAATAGCCTTTTACCTGAAATGGTAAAAGGCTACAAACGCACTAAAGCAAATGTCTGCACTCCCTACGCTGGCATTACCCAGATCAGGTTCAATGGGTCAGAACTTACATTCTTTCTCAGCTGAATCAATTCAGCTCCCCGTTGCATTTATTATGTTGTTTTTTTCAGATCTCAATGATCTATTATAAGATAACAGAATAAATCATGTAAGGCAAGATCTATCTTTAAAGGAAGCAGGAGAACCGTCCTCCTGCTTCTCCTGCTTCTTAGGTTAAAGTATTGATATTAAATTAATAAAATGTCATAATTTACTTGATAATTAAAGATTGAGAGCACTTGTAAAATATAAGTGAAAGGAGTTTGGATGATGATGAAAAAATGTTCAACCATAATTATTTTTGGTCTCCTGGCTGTCGGTCTTCTTTTCGGACTGTGCAATCCTGTTTCAGCAAACATCGAGGGCTGGATACCTACATCCAAAATGCAGGTATTGACTCCGGAAGCGAACGAAATCCTGATACCGGGGAGTACTGTGGACATAAGCTGGCAAGCCCGCAGTTTTACTATTGATATGGCTTATACCACTGACGGCGGTAACACGTTAACCTCAATCAAGAACAATCTCGTGAGCGGCGGCTCTGGCGTAATCAATCATTATACGTGGACAGTACCGGACATAACAAGCGAATCCTGCGTAATCTTAATATACTACTATGGAGAAGATTTTGGTACGCGCGTTTATAACTATTATTATGCCGAAAGCGGTGAATTCAAAATCCGCCGGTCAGCTACTATCGCGCCACAACTATTTTTCCAGTTAACTGAATTCATTGCTGCTCCCACTGGTCTTACAGCGGACTCCATTGGAAGTGATTGCATCACCTTAAAATGGGAGGACAAGAGCGCCAATGAGGATGGATTTAAAGCCGAAAGAAAGACCGCGGGGCACCCTTATGTGGAATTAGATTCTATTGCCGCCAACGCCGAGACATTCTGTGACGAAACCGCAGTGCCGGGAACTGAGTACAGCTACAGGATAAAAGCTTTTAAAGGCAGTTCTTCATCCGCTTATTCAAACGAGGTGAGTGCCGTCATCGAAGCTGAAGCAGCGCCAACAGAGCCGGCTGAACCTGAAGTACCGGCTGAACCTGAGGTACCTGCTGAACCCGAGACTCCAGCAACTGAACCAGGTCAGCCCTACACGAGCGAGTCTGACGGCGTTGTGCTGAGATTTTATATAGGAAGTACCGAGTACTATGTAAACAGCAGGCTGGAAACTATGGACACCGCGCCCGTCATCTTCGAAGGGCGTACCATACTGCCGATCAGGTATGTTGCTGATGCTCTGGGCGCCCGGGTGGCATGGAACGCACAGGAACGAAAAGTTACAGTAACCGGCACTAAAACCATTGAACTAAGTATTGACAACCCCTGGGCCAGGGTGGACCGGGTGCTGACCTTCATCGACCCCAATAATGAAAAGGTGACTCCAATGATCCTGCCTCCGGGACGGACTATGCTGCCGCTGCGTTTTACCGCCGAAACACTGGGCTGTTCAGTGGAATGGAAGCCTGATATACAGGAGATCACTCTTCGCTATCCTGGGTGATCAGGGGGGACGGTTCTCCTGCTTCCCTGATTCTTTTGGTGTAATTTCAAGCATAAGGCTAATCGCGATGACTGTAAACAAATGAAAGCCGCTTATTGAGCGGCTTTCAGTGTTTTGACAAATACCTAAGAATCACTTACCAGCGGTTAAGGTGCACCCTTGATTCATCATAGCGAATACCGGGGCTCTTTACTGCCGCTGGGTAACCGACGGCAATCGCGGAAAAAGGCACCACGTGGTCCGGAAGTTTTAGCAGCTTCCTCATCCCCGCCACGCGGTTTTCTTTAGGATACACCCCGAGCCAGCACGTCCCGAGGCCCCTGTCCTGGGCAGCGATCAGGATGTTTTCTGTTGCCGCCGCACAGTCCTGGATCCAGAAAGCGTCTCCCGGGTATTTATCGCGCTTCATGTCAGCGCAGACTATAATGGCCGCAGGAGCCTGCTTCAGCATTTGGGAATGCGCGTGAAACTCGGTGATACCTTCGAGCAGGGATCTTTCCGTAATGACTATAAAATGCCAGGGACGTTCGTTGCCTGCTGACGGGGCACACATCCCCGCTTCTAAGAGCTCGTAAAAGAGTTCCTCTGGTACTGCCTTGTCCTTATATTCCCGGACACTGCACCTTTGCAAAACTGCGTCCACAGCAATCGCTCCTTTCAGTTTTTCTAAGCTTCCATGATGATCGGCATAATCATCGGCCGTCTCCTGGTTTTTTCATAAAGAAACTTCCCAGCTGCGTCCCTGACCTGGGATTTTATAGTTGACCAATCGGATATTCCCTTGTCGGAGCATTTGTCCAGGGCGGCTTTTACCTTGATTTTAGCTTCCTCCAGCAGTTCTTCTGACCCCCGCACATATACAAATCCCCTGGAAACAATATCCGGGCCGGCTATTACCTGGCCGCTTTCACGGTCTATCGTCAGGGCTATAATCAGGATGCCGTCCTGGGAAAGCAGCTTGCGGTCTCTGAGCACAACATTGCCTACATCCCCAACTCCAAGGCCGTCCACCATCACCTTACCGGCTGCCACCCTGCCGGAGGCACGTCCTTTACGGCGGCTGAACTCCAGCACGTGGCCGTTTTCAGCCACGAAAATATTTTCAGGCAAAACCCCGGTGTCTTTAGCCAGTTCGGCGTGTTTGATCAGCATCCTGTATTCACCGTGCACCGGCACAAAGAACTTGGGATGAACCAGGTTGAGCATTAGTTTCAACTCTTCCTGGGCCGGGTGACCTGAAACGTGTATACCGGAAGCCATCTCGTAGATGACTTTTGCCCCCAGTTTGAAAAGCTGGTTGATGATCCGCCCTACCAACTTTTCATTGCCTGGTATCGGCATGGCGGAAATAATGATCGTGTCGCCCGGATAGATATCCACCTGGCGGTGATCTGACAAGGCCATTCTGGTCAGGGCTGACATCGGCTCGCCCTGGCTGCCTGTAGTCAGAATTACTACCTTGTTCCGGGGAAGTTTATTGGCTTCTTCCAGTTCAATTAAAATCCCCTCAGGGATATCCATATAGCCGAGCTCGTTGGCCACACCGATGACATTGATCATGCTTCTGCCCACAATGGCAACCTTGCGGTCATGCTTGTGCGCGGCCTGAATGGCCTGCTGCAGCCGGTGCACATTGGATGCGAACGTGGTAATTATGATCCGTTCGGATGCCTGGCGGAAGTTCTCATCAAAGGTATTTCCCACTGCACTCTCCGACATGGTGTATCCGGGTCTTTCAGCATTCGTGCTGTCGGACAACAAAACCAGCACGCCCTTTTCACCATATTGTGCCAGGCGATGAAAGTCAGTTACCTGCCCATCCACGGGTGTCAGATCAAACTTAAAATCACCGGAGTGCAGCACCACACCTATGGGTGTGTGTATCGCTATGGCGACAGCGTCAGGGATGCTGTGCGAAACCCTGATGAACTCTACTTTAAATGGCCCCACCTGCACAGTGTCCCTGGGTTTAACCGTGTTGAGGGTCACATCGCCGAGAATATTCTTTTCTTTTAATTTGCCTTCCAGCAGTCCGAGTGTCAGCCTGGTTCCGTATACGGGCACGTTAAGATGACGAAGCACATAGGGCAGGGCCCCGATATGGTCCTCATGCCCGTGGGTAAGGACGATCCCGTGCACCAGGTCCTTGTTTTCCAGCAGGTAGGAAATATCCGGAATAACTATATCAATGCCGAGCATTTCCTCATCAGGAAACATTAAACCACAGTCGATCACTAAAATGCTGTCCCCGTACCTCAGCACCATCATGTTTTTGCCAATTTCTCCTAACCCCCCAAGGGGTATCAGAGATAATTTAGGCTCTTTAGCCAAATTTTCACCTCCTGTCTCATATATAGTTTCTACGTTAATCAGCCGCAGCTATTCACTGCGGCTGTCATCCTCTGCAAGTTTTCTCTTAAAGTAATTGCAGGTCCTTTAACAGGCTTCTGATAAATTCTTTTTCATTTTCCGTAGCTTCAACAAGCGGCAGGCGCGGCCTGCCAACGTGCCAGCCGGTCAAATTAAGGGCACACTTTATGGGCACCGGGTTAACGGTTACGAACATCCCCTTTAATAACGGGTACAGCTCAAGGTGTATTTCCGTGGCCAAATTGTTGTTTCCGGAACGGAAAGCGTCAATCATCTCCTGTATACGTACACCAGCCAGGTGTGATGCCACGCTGATCACACCTTTTCCACCCAGTGACAGGATAGGCAGAATCAATGAATCATCACCGCTGTAGATGGCAAATTCCTCCGGCAGCAGCCGCCTTAGCTCACTTATCTGGTCCATATTGCCGCAGGCTTCTTTGATGGCGACAATATTACTGAGCTGTGCCAGCCTGTAGATTGTTTGGGGCATTATGTTAGCGGAAGTCCTGCCGGGGACATTATATACAACTATTGGCAGATTGATGTTTTCAGACACCGCTTTAAAATGCTGGTAGAGCCCTTCCTGGGAAGGCTTGTTGTAATATGGCACGACCAGCATTACACCGTCTATGCCAATTTTTTGCGCAGCCAGGCTAAGTGCTATGCTCTCAGAGGTTGAATTCCCGCCGGTATTGGCAATTACCGGCGCCTGGCCTCCCACCACATCTACTACAACTCTATATAGTTCGATCTTTTCCTCTTTTGTGAGTGTCGGCCCCTCTCCAGTGGTTCCCGCAACCACCAGGCCGTCAGAGCCGGATTGGATCAAGTGACGCGCCATTTTTCCGGCAAGCTCATAGTTAACAGTGAAATCGCTGTTAAAAGGAGTAACCATAGCTGTTATAACACGCCCAAAATCGATATTCAATTCTGTCACCTACCTAAATGTATTGCATAAACCAGCTTTGCGAAATCAACACAGAGCTCAGTGTGCTATTTCCTTAGCAGGCAGCCGTATTCAACTACAAGCTCAGCGATCTGGATCGTGTTAGTCGCCGCACCCTTGCGAATTTGATCAGCTACTACCCAGATATTTAAACCATTGGGAATTGAGTTGTCTTCCCTGATTCGCCCCACAAAAACTTCATCCCGGTCTGAAGCGAACAGGGGCATCGGGTATTTCTTCTGTGCCGGCTCATCGATCACTACAATACCTGGAAATTCACTAAACAGCTTTTTCGCTTCGGCAGCCGTGAGCTTTTTCTGGGTTTCAATGTTTATAGATTCCGAATGGCTGCGAGCTACCGGTACCCGCACAGTAGTCGCGGTAATTGCTATCGCATCATCATGCAGTATCTTCTGCGTTTCCTTAACCATCTTCCATTCTTCCTTGGTGTAATCCATGTCCATAAAAACATCAATGTGCGGTATTAAATTAAAAGCTATCTGGTAAGGGAAGACCTTGGGATTTGCTTCCCCCTGTTCCAGCACACTTTTCGACTGTGACATTAATTCATCAATGCCCTCCCGGCCTGCCCCCGACACGGCCTGGTAGGTCGATACCACAACCCTCATGAGCACTGCAGCGTCATGGATCGGTTTTAAAGCCACCACCATCTGTATGGTCGAACAATTGGGGTTCGCGATAATGCCTTGATGCCATTTTACATCTTCCGGATTAACCTCCGGCACCACCAGCGGCACCGCGGGATCCATCCTGTAATTGCTGCTGTTATCTATAACCACTGCCCCTCTTTCAACTGCGGCCGGCCCGAATTCCTTACTGGCAATGCCGCCTGCGAAAAGGGCAATATCCATACCGTTAAAGGAGTCAGGAGTTGTTACCTCAACAACATGTGGTTTTCCACGGAAGAACAGCTCTTTGCCCGCGGAACGTTTAGTCGCGCACAGCTTGAGTTCTCCCACAGGAAAGTTCCGCTCCTGTAGTATTTTGATCAGTTCCGTGCCCACAGCACCGCTGGCGCCTACTATTACGATATTGTACTTTCTCATGTTTATTCACCCCAAAAACCCATTTTCAATCGTTATTACATATTTCTTTACCAGTAAAGAAATTTCCTGTTCCAAAGTCAGCACATGAATAATATTTACAGTTTATGCCGGTTCAAACAACAGCTTTTCCAAGCCATACACCACTTTCTTCATGTCAACAGACCTGCGTATAGCGATCAGCATACCGGGCATAAATGATTCCCTGTTGATGGTATCATGCCTGATCGTCAGGGTTTGCCCGAGTCCACCCAGGATGACTTCCTGGTGCGCCACCAACCCCGGCAGCCTGACACTATGGATACGAATGCCGCCGTTATATTTACCGCCACGGGCGCCGGGAAGCGTCTCCAGCTCAGCAGGCAGCCCCTGCTGGAACCCGTCTCCCCTCTGTTCGTAAATTAATTCTGCTGTTTTAATTGCCGTGCCTGAGGGAGCATCAATTTTTTGGTCGTGGTGCATTTCAATGATCTCAACATCCGGCAGAAAACGCACAGCTTCTGCGGCAAATCTCATCATTAAGATCGCACCTATGGCAAAGTTCGGCGCAATCAACCCGCCGATCCCTTTTTTTTCTGAGATTTCAATTATATCATTAATTTGCCTGGCATCAAGCCCGGTTGCTCCAATGATCGGCCGCACGCCATATTCAAGATATTTCAAAGTGTTACGGTAAACCGCCTGGGGGCCGGTATAATCAATTGCCACATCCGGACGTTTTCGCTTCAGAAATTCTTCCAGGCTGTCTTCAATTAATATTCCTGTCCTGCCGCTATCAATGATCTGGCCGATATCCGAGCCTGCGCCCTGCCGATCAACAGCACCTGCCAAAACCATATCTTCCGCGTTCCATACTGCTTTAGCAGACTCGCGGCCCATCCGTCCGTAAGCGCCGGCAACCAACACCTCTATCATCCTGGTACCCCCAATCAAAAACTTGATGTGACAACAATCATGCTTTATATATAAAGTTAATTTTCATACATATAAAAAAATATGTCAATATTTAATCTGGCACCGCCGCTTCATTGGCATCATTTTGCCACATCGTCAGGCTGATGCTGCCGCTGGCGGAAGGATATGTTTTAAGATTAGGGTGCTGACTTTCGTTGGTTTTAACCTGGGAAATGCATTCACTGACAGTCTTCCCAAGACTCAGCTGTTTGATAAATTCCTTCAATGCGTTATCTCCGGTGACAAAACTCACGTTATCATCCCATCCCAGCCAGGTACTTGCTCCTTTACTGATGCCCCATGAAGGCAGGCTGTCCAGTCCAGCCGGGTGTGTGCCACCGCAGGCGTCCAGCAGGAAAAAGGTGCCGGGGAAAGGCACAGTCCAGTAGCTCTGAGCAAAATCCCTGCCAATCGCGTAAAGGTAGCGGGTGCTTTCGGTTTCACCGTTAAAACTGCTGAAAACAAGCGTGCCGTTATAGCCGCTGTTCCAGGCCGGCGGCAGGTCGTACCAGGGCCTGACCGCGAAATAGTACTCACCTTCCACTATCCCGCCGTGGCCGGAATAAAAAACCACGCCGTATTCTCCATTGTCTATGGCTGCTGCATTATTAAGGCTGGCAGCATTATTAACCTGCAGCGTGACCGAGTAACCCGCATTGGAGAGCAGCACTGCGATATCATTATCCAGTGTCGGCAGCTGCCTCGGGTCATCTGCAGTCGCATCAAATATCAAAGCTTTGCCGGATGCCGGCCCCGGCGTGGCGGCGGCAGTTGGCTGCTGCGGTGTTGGCGCCGCATCCAGTCCAGAAGATATATTGTTAAAAGTGCCTGATAGCGTATTTCCCAACTGTCCAAGAGGATTTATGGGAAGAGCGTTCTGCAGCAGTCCCTGCTCGACCAGGCCGCGCATGCTGTTGTCCAAAAGCATGGCTACGTGGTAGCCATTTTTAAACTTCACTACCAGGTCATTGTTGGTTTCATTGACTATATCCGCGACTTCCGGCTGCTGCATCAAGTACAGCTTTTGCTTCAGGGCAGCATCTGCCGGCGTCATGTTTTCTTCAGCCGTCAGCCGGTTAATTTCCAGGTAGGTACTGTTAATGATTTCATGTATTTTGGCCGATGTGATTTGGGGAGACAGCGCAGTGGCGATGTTCACCGTGCGGGTGGTCTCTTCCCATCGCACCCCGGCGCCCAGGGATTCACTGACGAAGCGCAGCGGGACCAGGGTACTTCCGCTGACAATCATCGGCGGGACATCCAGCAGTACCTGCGTCCCGTTTTTCATAGCTTTATTATTGCCGATCTGCAGCCAAATGTTAACCTCACCACTGGCGGCAGTGATGCTCTGATCTGCCCCGTTCCACCGAAGATCCGCCCCCAGCGCTTCAAATATTGCCCGCAGCGGCACCAGAGTGCGGCCCTCCACAACAACAGGTTTGACCGGGAGCTGCAGCTGAACATTATCAATCATAACTTTAATCGGTTCCTCCGGTACAGTAAGTAACGCAGCCAGCTCCAGACCGGTCCTCTGAGGTTCGGCCCGAAGGTTTGGGTCAGCCGTAAATAAGAACTGGAGTAAAACAAAGGATACTGTTAACAGCATAGTAAGGATAAGTTTTCTAAGTGACATAAACATCAAACACATCCTCATTCATAAAAATTTCTATCCTGACAACAGGCTTCAAGCGATGTCGCCCTTAGCGCCCATTGTCATCCTGAGCGAAGCGAAGGATCTTAGACCAGATTCTTCACTTCGTTCAGAATTTACACGCGTTAACTGCATCACGATAAACGAATCATATAATTTGATTCATAGCAATGACTTCAATAATCAGAATGACTTTAAAATAATTGTTTTTCTTCTCTAATAGC